>CAYGCV010000071.1:0-11811 GCA_964348425.1 uncultured Vicinamibacteraceae bacterium
GCCCCGTCTGATGGATGCCGGGAGCGGCGCGGGGCGAAGGGGGCCCCGCAAGCGGACGCCGGGGGGTGCGGCGCGCGGCCCCACCTGATTCAGCGCCGCGACAGTGCTCCACCGCGGCGCAAGGCGCGCACGGCGCGCCTCGGCGGGAACGGCGCGGGGCGAAGGGGCCCCCGCAAGTGGACGCCGGGGGCTTGGGGCGCAGCCCCATCTAGAGGATGCTCGAGGACCTGCTGGCGCACCAACTGGTGTTCGTGGGCGGCAAGGGCGGCGTCGGCAAGACGACCATCGCCGCGGCGGTGGCCCTCAGCGCCGCGGATCAGGGGCGGCGCTGCCTGCTGGTCTCCACGGACCCGGCGCACTCGCTGGGTGACATCTTCGAGCGCGAGATAGGCGACCGGCAGCAGGAGCTCGGACCGGATCTGTGGGGCGTGGAGATCGATCCGGACAGCGAGGCGGCGCGCCACATCGACGCGGTGAAGGCCCAGATGAAGGCGCTCGTCCATCCGCGCCTGTACGGCGAGGTGGACCGCCAGCTCGACCTCGCCCGCGACGCGCCGGGCGCCGCCGAGGCCGCCCTGCTCGAACGGGTCGCGACGCTCATGGGGCACGACGGCTCGCGCTACGACCTCGTCGTCTTCGACACGGCGCCCAGCGGCCACACGGTGCGCCTGCTCTCGCTGCCCGAGGTGATGGGCGCCTGGATGGACGGCCTCCTGCGCCACCGGCAACGCGCGGGCCGCCTGGCAGCCGCCCTGGGCCGTCTCGGCGGCGGACCGGCGGCCGGCGACGATCTGTCGCTCATCGACAGTCCGGCGGACCACGAGCCGGGCAGCCGCGACGCGCAGATCCACGACCGCCTGCAGGCCCGGCGCCGCACGTTCCTGGTGGCGCGCGAGCGGCTGCTCGACCAGGCCACCACCGCCTTCCTGCTGGTGATGAACACCGACAAGCTGTCGATCCTCGAGAGCCGGCGGGTCCGCGACCTGCTGTCCCGCTTCGATGTCGGCGTCTGGGGCGTCGTGATCAACCGCGTGCTGCCGAGCGCGGCCGGCGGTGACTTCCTGGCCGCGCGGCGCACGCAGGAGCGGGCCTATCGCGCGGAGATCGACCGTCTCTTCGCGCGCCTGCCGCGGGTCGCGGTGCCGCTGCTCGAGCGCGACGTGCACGGCACGGACGCCCTGCGGCGGGTCGGCGAGCTGCTGCGGCGCGGCTGGGAGTCGGGCCCGTAGGCCCCGGGGGACCGTCGTGGGCGTCTCTCCCGTCGCCGCCGCGCTGCTGGCCTTCGCCGCCTACTGGGCGGCCTACCGCTTCTACGCCCGGCACCTGTCCCGGCGGCTGTTCGCGCTCGACGCCGCCCGGCCGACGCCGGCGCATCGGCTCCGCGACGACGTCGACTACGTGCCCGCCAACCGCTACGTGCTGTTCGGGCACCAGTTCGCCTCCATCACGGGCCTGTCGCCCATGCTGGGGCCGGCCATCGCGGTCATCTGGGGCTGGCTGCCGGCGCTGGCGTGGGTGGTGCTGGGCGCCGTCTTCGTCGGCGCGGTGCACGACTTCGGTGCGCTCGCCGTCTCCATCCGCGCCCGCGGCCTGTCGATCGGCAAGGTGACCGAGAGCCTGGTCGGACCGCGCGCCAAGACGCTGTTCCACCTGCTCATCTTCTTCCTGATCGCCCTGGCCATGGGCGTGTTCGTGCACGTCGTGGCCACGCTGTTCTCCCCCGCCTTCTACCCGGAGTCGGTGCTGCCGACGGCGGTGCTCATGCTGGTGGCGGTCGGCATCGGCGTGGCGATCTACCGGCTCGGTTGGGACATCCGGGCGCTGACCCTTGCGGGCCTGCCGGTGCTGCTCCTGCTCGTCTGGGCCGGCATCCGGTATCCCGTCACCGGCCCCTCGCTGGCGCAGTGGAAGTGGCTGCTGCTGATCTACTCGTTCGCCGCCAGCGTGCTCCCGGTCTGGCTGCTGCTGCAGCCCCGCGACTACCTCAACAGCCTGCTGCTCTACGCGGGCGTGGCGGCGATGTACGCCGGCTTCTTCCTGACCAACCCGTCGTTCGCCGCGCCCGTCCTGGAGGTCGCTCCGGCCGGGGCGCCCGCCATGTTCCCGTTCGTCTTCATCGTGATCGCCTGCGGCGCCGCCAGCGGCTTCCACGCGCTGGTCTCGTCGGGCACCTCGGCCAAGCAGCTCGACCGGGAGACCGACGCCCCGCTCGTGGGCTACGGGGCGATGCTGGGCGAGTCGCTGCTGGGCGTGATGGCGGTGCTGGCGTGCACGGCCGGCTTCGTGTCGCGGCAGGACTGGCTGGCGCGCTACCAGAGCTGGGAAACGGCCGACAGCCTCGGCGGCAACATCGCGGCGTTCATCGCCGGCACGACGCGGTTCCTGTCCACGCTGGGGTTCTCCGCGGAGCTGGCGACCGTGGCCGTCGCCGTGCTCGTCGTCTCGTTCGCGCTGACGTCGCTCGACTCCGCCACGCGGCTGCTGCGCTACAACGTGACCGAGATCGGCGAGACGCTGGGCGTGGCCCCGCTCGGCAACCGCTACGTGGCGTCGGCCATCGCGGTCGCCGCCATCTGGTTCTTCGCGTTCTTCCAGGTGCGGGGCGAGTTTGCGGGGCTGGTGCTCTGGCAGCTCTTCGGGACCACCAATCAGATGCTGGCGGGCCTCGCGCTGCTCGCGATCACGGTCTACCTCCTGCGGCGCGGCAAGCCGATCGTCTACACGCTGGCGCCGATGCTGCTGATCCTGGTCTCCACGCTGTCGGCCATGAGCATCAACCTCGCGGGGTTCTGGGCCGACGCGCAGTGGACGCTGCTGGCCACGGGGACGGCCATCCTGGTGCTGGCCGTGTGGCTCACGGGCGAGGCCTGGATTGCCGTGCGCCGCTTCCGGCGCCGCGGCGCAACCGAGCCGCTGGAGGTCAGCTTCCGGCCGGCCCGGGCGCGGCATTTGCCCGGGGCGGGACACAGACCCTAGAATAGAAGCGGTTTCCACGGAGGTTGAAGCGTGAATCCTTGGCTCGCAGTCCTGATTACCGCCATCCTCGCGTTCGCGGCTCACATCCTCTTCGTGCTCGCCGTGCGCAGCAAGTAGCGGCCGGCGGCGCGTCGCGCGCCGCCGCCTGCAGCATGACGATGCGCGCAGCATGACGATGCGCTCGGCGACGCCCTCGACGACCGGCGATTCGACGGCTCTCACGTCAAGATACGGACCGCGCGAAGCTCCGGTTATGTCCCTGACCGCCTGCACGCTGGCCGTTGCCGGTACGGCGATCGCCGTGTTCGCCGGGTTCGGATGTCAGCGCGAAACGCAAGATACGCGCGATATTCGCAGCGAGCTGCGCGCGATACTCGACGACGTCGAGCAAATCGTCCGGGACGAGATCGACATCCTGGAAGACCTCGTCGGACGACCCGGCCAGTCGACGCTCGAGCCGATCTGGCGAGACCACCTCGCAGCGGCGCGGGACGCGGTCGAGCGGCTGGCCGCCTTGCGCTCGGAGGTCGACGCTTCCACGACCACCGAGATCGAGGCAGCGGTCGCCGACCGGGTGCTGTCGGAGGTACGGACAATACGACGCGCCCTGGACGAACGCATCAGGAAGTTGCGGGAAGAAATCGGCAGACCGCGACAGGCTTGACGGAGCGCGGCCCAGGCGCGCCCTGCCGCCGCCAGTGACGGCAGCAGGACGACCCGCCTCACCGCTCCTACTCGCGCAGGCCGAAGACGAACAGCACGTTGCCGGCCGCGGCCGCGACGTACTGCGCATCGTCCACCTGGTAGCTCATCGGCCCGTTGTGCACGACGCCGCCGAGCGTCGTCCGCCAGAGCAGCTCCCCGTCACGCGCATCGAACGCGTAGAAGTAGCCTTCCCGGCCGCCGGTGAACAGCACGTCGGAGGCCGTGGTCAGGATGCCGCTGGTCGTCAGGTCGGTCATCTCGAACTTCCAGCGCTGCTCGCCGGTGCGCGGGTCGAGCGCGATCACGGCGCCCGTCCCGACCGCCTCCGTCCAGCGGTTGACGTGGCCGCGCGTCAGCGCCGGCGGCGCCGCCGCGCCCGGGATGGCCGGCATCGGCCGCCCGCCGAGGAACAACTGGCCCTCGCGGTACTCCTCCGGCTCGGACGCCGGCTCGAAGATGGCCCCGTAGTTCTCCCAGGCGGACACGTAGAACAGCCCGGTGCCCGGGTTGTAGGACGGCGAGTACCAGTTCGTGCCGCCCTGCACGCCGGGATACGTGACCTCGCCGGGCGCCTGCGGCGTCTGAATCGGGCGGCCGCTGTCGTCGAGCCCCTCCGCCCAGTTGACCGTCACGAACGGACGCCCGTTGATGAAGCGGCCGGTCGTCCGGTCCAGGGCATAGAAGAACCCGTTGCGGTTGGCCCACAGCATCACCTTGACGACCTGCCCGTCGGCCGTCTCGATGTCGGCCAGCACCGGAATCTGAACGGCGTCGTAGTCGTACGGGTCGTTCGGGGTGAACTGGAAGTACCAGCGCAGCTCGCCGGTGTCGGCGTCGAGCGCCACGACGCTGTCCGAGTAGAGGTTGTCGCCCCGCCGCTGCGCCGGGTTCCAGTCGGGTCCCGGGTTGCCGATGCCCCAGTACGTCAGGTTGAGCTCCGGATCGTACGAGCCGGTCAGCCAGACCGAGGCGCCGCCGGTGCGCCACGAGTCGCCCGACCAGGTGTCGTTCCCCGGCTCGCCGGGACCCGGGATGGTGTAGAAGCGCCACACCTCGTCACCCGTGGCCGCGTCGTACGCCGCGATGTAGCCGCGGATGCCGTACTCCCCGCCCGCGACGCCCACGACGACCTTGTCGTCGATGACCAGCGGCGCCACCGTCATGGCGTAGCCCTGCGACGGCTCGCCGACCTTGGTCTTCCAGATGGGACTGCCGGTCACCGCGTCGAGCGCGATGAGCTCGGCGTCGATGGTCGCCATGAACAACGTGTCGCCGAGGATGCCCACGCCGCGGTTGACACGGCCGCAGCACGGACGGGACTCCGGCGACGGCGTGTACTCGTAGACCCAGAACACGCGCCCGGTCGCGGCGTCGAGCGCCACCACGTCGTTGGGCGCCTGGGTGACGTACATGATGCCGTCGACCACCAGCGGCGTCGCGGTAAAGTTCTCGAGCGACCGCGCCTGGAAGACCCACTTCAGCTCCAGGTCGTCGACGTTGGACGGGGTGATCTGGTCCAGGAGACTGTGGCGCGTGCTGGAGTACGACCCCGAGTAGGTCAGCCAGTTGTGCGGCTCGCTCTCCGCATTGCGCAGGCGGTCGGCAGTGACCTGGGCGCCGAGGCCGGCGGTGAGCAGCAGCGACAGAATGCACGTCGAGGCAACGAATCGGGCCATGGTCAGTTCACCCCCTGGAGCGAGAGGAGATAGGCGAGCAGGTCGGACAGCTCCTGCTCGCTGAGCTCGTCCTCGTAGGACGGCATCGGCGACGTCGTGAGCACCGTGTACTCCTGCAGGTCCGCCTTCTCGAGCGAGACGAGCCGCTCGTTCTGGTCGATGAGCTGCACCGTGAACGTATCCTCGTTGAGCCGCCGCCCGCTCACCTCCCGCCCGTCGCGCGTCACGGCGCGGACGGGCCGGTTGACGGGCAGCATCGCGCCGGTCGGGTCGAGCAGCGACCGCTCGAGCGCGCCGGCGGAGCGCACCGCGCCGATGTCGGTCAGGTCGGGGGCCGCTCGCGACCCGCGGCCCGCGACCCGGTGGCAGCTCAGGCAGTCGCCCTTGCCGGTGAAGACGGCCTGGCCGCGGCCTGCGTCGCCCAGCGTGAGCGTCGCCGGATCGACGTCGCCCATCGTGCGGATGAAGGCCACCAGCCCGGACAGCTCGGCCTCGGTGTACTCGCCGGGCGGCATCGCGGTATCGGGCAGTCCGTCCGCGATCATCGCCTGCAGCTCCGCGTCCGACGCGGCGTTGCGGAACGTCCCGCCGCGCAGATTCACGCCGGCGATCGCGTTGCCTTCCGCGCCGTGACAGGTCGAGCAGTTGTCGGCATAGAGCCGCGCGCCGAATTCGATGTCCGCCTGCGCGTACTGGCCCGCATGCTCCTGCGCGCGGAGCGCCCCGCCGGACGCCGCGAGCAGGACGCCGGCCGCCAGCGCCAGGGATCCTGCATGTCGTCTGTTTCGCATCCTGATCTCCCGCCCGAACAGAGGCTCATTGTAGTGCAGTCTCGCTTCCGCTGCCGTATTCGGGCCGGGAGCGTCTATAATCGGGCCATGCCTGTCTACCTGCGCGCCCCGCTCGCCCTGGCCTCCATCGCACTGCTGGCCGCCTGCGCCGGAGTTCAGGAAGCCCAGCCGGATGCCGACAGCCTGCAGGCGTCGTTCGCCGAACAGATCGCGGCGGTGGGCGGGGTCGGCGACTTCGAGCGCGACGGGACCGAGCTCACGTTCTCCGGACCGGACGGCGGCGGCGGACAGACCGCCTGGCGCGTGAGCATCGACTCGGTGGTCGTCGCGGCGCAGGAGGACGAAACCTACCCGTACCGCGGGAACATCCTGTCCTCCTGGTACGCGGACGGCGAATCGATCGAGCCGGTGGGCTCCATGTCCAATCTCCCGTCCGATTTTCTCGACGCGGGGATCGCGCAGGACTGCTGGGGCCTGTGGGCGGCGGCGGAGAGCCGGTGGACCTGGTAGCGGCACATATTGGCCGCAAGCCGCGACGTATCGGGCTAGAATAGCTGTCTGCCGCGCGTGATCCGCCGGCGAGAGGGCCGCGGCCCGAGCGGCCAGGAGGAGCAACATGCTGCAACGCGTCGGAAGATCGTTTCTGGCTGTCGCGTTCGTCGTCGCAGCCGTCGCCGCCACCCTGTGGCCGGCGGAGACCGCAGGCCAGGACGAGGCCTATCGCGCGCCGCGCCTCGCCGGCACGGACCACCCGGACCTGAACGGCATCTGGCAGGCGATGGGCACGGCGCACTGGAACGTCGAGGACCATTCCGTCGATGCCGGGCCGTTCCCGGCGCTGCTCGGGACCTGGGGCGTGCAGCCGGCCGGCCGGAGCGTCATCGTCGGCCGCGGCCGGATCCCCTACCAGGACTGGGCGCTGGAGCAGCGGCGCGAGAACTACGAGATGCGCCTGACGATGAACCCGGACGAGCTCAGCACGCAGGGCGACCCGGAAGCCAAGTGCATGATGCCCGGGATTCCGCGCGCGACGTATCTTCCGTTCCCCTTCCAGATCATTCAGATTCCGAGCAAGATCCTCGTCGCCTACCAGTTCAACGTCGCCAAGCGCACCATCCACATGGAGAACCACGTGGAGGCCCCCATCGACTTCTGGATGGGGTGGTCCAACGGCCATTGGGAGGGCGACACGCTGGTGGTGGAGGTGACGGGGTTCAACGGCCTGACGTGGCTCGACCGCTCCGGCAACTTCCACAGCGCGGCCCTGCGCGTCGTCGAGCGCATTACGCCGGCCGGCCCGAACCACCTGATGTACGAGGCCACGCTCGAGGATCCCGACGTCTACACCGAGCCCTGGACCATCCGCATGCCGCTGTATCGGCGCGTGGAGGAGAATGCCCAGTTGCTCGAGTTCCGCTGCGTCGACATCGTGGAGGAGTTCATCTACGGCAGCCTCATCAAGGGAGACCAGCCGTAGTGGTGGGTAGCCGAGAGCACGACAGGAGGCTTGAGATGCGCAAGCTGTATTTCGCGGTCGGGGCGGCGGCAGCCGCCATCGCCATGGTGGGGCTGGCGGCAGTACCGGCTGCCGCACAGGCCCAGGAGGAAGGCGCCTACATGGTGCCGCACACCTCCTGGGGCGACCCCGACTTTCAGGGCTCGTGGGAGAACCGCACGCCCACGCCGCTGGAGCGGCCCGTCGAGTTCGGGACGCGCGAGTTCCTGACCGAGGAGGAGGCGGCCTCCCGCGCAGCCAACCGCGTCGGTCTGCCCGACGGCGAGGAAGGCGTCATCGCGGACGACCTGGTGGCCGCGGACGTCCAGCGTGTCGAGCGGTCCAACAGCATCGACCCCAACCGCCCGGGCCAGCGGATCTCGGGCGCGGAGTACAACGCGTTCTGGAACGCGCCGGTCAGCCCGCGCCTCGCCTCGCGGCGCACGTCGCAGATCGTCGATCCCCCGGACGGCCGGCTGCCGCCCTACACGCGCGCGATTCTCGAGCAGTGGGACGCGCGGGAGGCAGCGCGGGTTCACCGCGGGGAAGCCGATTCCTGGCTGGACCGCAACGTCATGGAGCGCTGCATCCTGCGCACCGGCCTGGCGATGGGCGAGATGAACGTCCCCAAGGACATCTATCAGACGCCCGGCCAGATCGTCTTCGACCTGCAGTACGGCGTGGTGCGCATCGTCCCGCTGGACGGGCGTCCCCGCCTGGGCTCGGACATCACGCAGTGGTGGGGCGACTCGCACGGCCGCTGGGAGGACGACACGCTGGTCATCGAGACCACCAACTTCAACAACATGCAGAACGGCGGCCCCGTGATGCCGTCGCACGGCGGCATCTACGGCCACAACCACGCCCACTACCACATGGGCACGGGCGAGCACCTGACGATCACGGAGCGCCTGCGGCGGACCGGGCCCGACACCATCGAGTACGCCTACACGATCAACGACCCGAGCGTGTACGTGAGGCCCTGGACGGCCGTCAACGTCTGGCACCTCGACCCGAACGAGCCGGACGTCTACGAGTACACCTGCCACGAGCACAACTACGGCATGGTGGGCCTGCTCAAGGGCGGCCGGGCGGACGAGCAGATCGCGATGGACGAGGCGGCACGGGAGATCAACGACCGTGCGCCGCAGATCGCCGCCGAGTGGGCGGAGACCGAGGCGTGGGAGGCGGCGCAGGGCCGCTGAGCGGCGGAGCGCCGAGCTTCGCGAGTTGGACATAGAATCCGGTGCGAGTTGAACAGGAGGAGAATCAGATGCGAGCGAAAGTGGCCATCGTCGGTTGCCTGGTCGGTCTGTTCGCCGTCATGACGGCGGCGCCGGCCGTGGCGCATCATGCGTTTGCGGCGGAGTTCGACGCCAACAAGCCGATCTCCCTGCAGGGCAAGATCACGCGGATGGAGTGGGTCAACCCCCACTCGTGGCTGCACATCGACGTCACGCGGGAGGACGGCACGGTCGAGTCCTGGATGGTCGAGGGCGGACCTCCGACCAGCCTGCTCCGCCGCGGCTTCACCAAGCGTGACCTGCCGATCGGGGACGAGGTCTTCGTCGAGGGCTACCTGGCGAAGGACGGCTCGAACAAGGCCAACGGCCGCGACATCACGTTCGGCGACGGCCGCAAGCTGTTCATGGGCTCGTCCGGAACGGGTGCGCCTCGCGACGGGCGCGATCCGACCGAGCGCTAGCAGCAGCAGTTCCAGGCAAGCGCATGGGCGACGCCGCTCGTGCGCCGTTCAGCACGACGCCGGTCGGCACGCGCCTGCGTGCCGGCCGGCGCTTTCGTTTGGCGCGGCCCTGCCCTGCCGGGCGCGCGCATGCGGAACGCGGCGCCAGCCCGCCCGGCTGGCCACGTCGACCAGGAGGAGACAGCAGCCGATGAAGAATCTTGTGGGGACCCTGGCGTTCCTCATCGCCGCCGCCGGTTTCGCGGCGGCCCCGCCCGCCGCGGCCGAAGAGGCCGAGGCGGAAATCACGTACTCGAAGCACATTGCGCCGATCCTCCAGCGGTCGTGCGAGACCTGTCACCGGCAGGGCGGGTTCGCCCCGATGTCGTTGATGACCTACGACGAGGTCCGGCCCTGGGCGCGAGCGATCAGGCAGCGGACGGCGACCCGCGAGATGCCGCCCTGGTTCATCGAGCCCGACGTGGGCGTCCAGCACTTCAAGAACGACCCGTCGCTGAGCGCGGAAGAGATCGCCATGGTGGCGAAGTGGGTCGACAACGGCGCCCCGCGCGGCAACCCGGCCGACCTGCCGCCCGCGCGCGAGTACCTCGATCGAACCGAGTGGGCCATCGGCGAGCCGGACCTCATCGTCGAGGGGCCGGAGGTGCTGGTCAAGGCCGTTGCCCCCGACTACCACCGCGAGCTGGGCCCGGTGGCGACCGGCCTGACCGAGGACCGCTACATCGCCGCCGTGGAGGTGAAGGAGACGCGGCTCGACGGCAGCGCGTTCAGGAAGGAAGAGGAGCAGGGCATGAACCTCTTCACCCTGCACCATGCCGGCATCCGGGAGCTCGGCTTCGACATGGACGCCCCCGACGGCTTCTATCTCATCTACGAGGTCGGCCAGAACGAGACCGTCTATCCCGCGGACACCGGCGTCCGCCTGCGGGCCGACTCGGCGCTGACCTATACCGTGCACATGCACTCGGTCGGCCGCGACATTCCGGTCCGCGTCGACGTGGGATTCAAGTTCCACCCGCAGGGCTACCAGCCGAAGTACAGCCAGTCCGGTTACAACGCCGGGCTCGTCGGCGGCAGCAACGTCCGCGAGGACCTCGCCCTGCCGCCCGGACAGGCCTCCATCCGCTACGACAACTTCCAGACGATGAGCCAGCCGGGCATCCTCACCACGTTCGAGCCCCATCTGCACATGAGCGGGGACCGGATGTGCGTCGAGGCCCAGTACCCGAACGGATACCGCGAGATCCTCAACTGCTCGGGGTACGACCACAACTGGGTCCGGACCTACGTCTACGAGGACGACTACGCGCCGCTCCTGCCGCGGGGCACGATCCTGCACATCATGGGGTGGTACAACAACTCGGAGACGAATTCGAACAACATCGAGCCGCGCAACTGGAAGACCGGCGGCAACCGGTCGGTCGACGAGATGTTCGTGTTCCTGCCGAAGCTCACCCTGTTGACCGACGAGCAGTTCGCGGAAGAGGTGGCGCGGCGAGAGGCGCTGCAGCTCGGCGCCAACGCGAATCAGCAGGACTGACCTGACCATGAGTGCTCGTGTTCGGCGTCGACTGGCATGGCGCTGGGCCGCGGCGGCGGCGCTCGCGTGGCTGGCCCCGGCCCTCTGCTTCGCGCAGGACAACCTCATCACGAAGCGCGGGCAGCGCATCGCGCCCATCTACGAAGGGTGGATGACGAACCCCGACGGGACGTTCGACCTCATCTTCGGCTACTTCAACCTCAACAGCGAGCAGATCATCGACGTCCCGGTCGGCGCGGAGAACAGCATCGAGCCGGGTGGCCCCGACCTGGGCCAGCCGGCCCACTTCTTTCCGCGCCGCAGCCGCTTCACCTTCCGGGTCACGGTGCCCGCGGACTTCGGCGACCGGGAGCTGGTCTGGAAGATCACCGCGAACGGCAAGACCGAGTACGCGTTCGCCACGCTGAAGCCCGACTACATCATCGACGAGCGGATCATGATGATGAACAACGGCGGGTTCGGCGGACGCGGGCAGCGGCTCGGCGAGCCGGACAACGTCCCCCCGAGCATCCGTGTCGAGGGACAGGCAACGCGGTCCGTCAAGGTCGGCGAGCCGCTCGCGCTCACGGCCTACGCCAGCGACGACGGCAACCCGCGCGGCGGCATCGGCGGCTCCAACGACCTCGGCCTCGGCACCGGCTGGTTCGTCTACCGCGGCCCGGGCGACGCGATCGCGCTGGCGCCCGCGCAGGAGCATCCGGAGTACCGCCGCCAGAAGGCGACGGAGGCCCGGCTGCGGCAGACGGCGTTCTCGAGCGCCCGGCGGCCGCGCGTGGGCAGCACCGGCGGCGGCGCATCGCAGGTGGAGTTGCCGCCCCCGAACGTGGTGACGGATCGACCCGTCGACGTGACCGCCACGTTCAGCGAGCCCGGCACCTACACGCTGCGGGCGATGGCCCACGACGGCGGCCTGCACGACGCCG
>CAYGCV010000071.1:11821-15261 GCA_964348425.1 uncultured Vicinamibacteraceae bacterium
GTGGGGGGGGCCCCCCCGGGCCGCGGGGGGGGGGGCGGGGGGCCCCCCCCCCCCCCGGGGGGGGGGGGCCCCCCCCCCCCCCCCCGACCCGACTTCCGATGGGCTCACGCCGCGCGCGGACGGCTGTCGCGTCTGCGCAGATCGCGCGGCGGTTGCGCGACCAGTTCCGTGAAACGCGCGACCCGGCGGTCGTCACCGCCTGGCTGTTCGGAAGCCACGGCGAGTCGCGCGCGCACTCCGAGAGCGACGTGGACGTCGGGGTACTGCTCGATCGGCGGGTCGTACCACGCGCGTCGCAACGTTTCGATTTCCGGGTGCGGCTGACGAGCGACCTCATTCACGCGCTCGGCAATAACGACGTCGGCCTCATCGTGCTCAACGACGCCCCCCCGCTGCTCGCGCGGCGGGTCATCCGCACCGGCATCGAGATCTTCTGCCGCGATCGCGATCTGGATCGGGACTTCCGCCGCGACGTGCAGATCCGGGCCGCAGATCTCGCGCCGTATCTCGCGCGGTACCGGCGAATGATGCTGGACGCACTCGGCGAATGACGTTCCTGGTCGAGCGCCTCTCGGAACTCAGGAAGCATCGCGTCCTCGTCCGCTATCCGACGACCTCGTCCACCCGGCTCGCGTCGAACGCGAGGCGGTCGCGCACCGGCTCGGCCTCGCGGAACGTCTGCTCGTAGCTCCAGACCGCGTCGTGGATCTCGCCGCCGGGGCCGTCGATGACGTAGTACGTGGCCAGCCCCTTGAACGGGCAGTAGGTCGTCTTGCCGGTCTTCCGCAGCCGGGCCATGTCGATGCCGTCGCGGGCCAGGTAGTAGCGCGTCGGACAGCCCTTCTCCTCGAGCGCTACGACGTCGGTCGTCGCCGCGATCGGCAACCCGCCGGCCGCGACGGCCACGCGTACGTGGCGCGGCACGAACGCGATGCGATGTGTGGGAGCGCGGGCGTAGCCCGGACCGGGCGTGCCGGACGGAATGTCGGTCGGTGGTTCAGGCATGCGTCGTTGTCCTCCAGCGCAGCGGCGGCGCCGGCCGTCGAGGCCGACGCTCCATCTGTCTAAGCTACGAGTGCGTCATTTAGATGTAGAATCAGTAGCTTACCAGCATCTCCCGAACACCGCAGCCGTCTCTGCCAGCCGAATCGGCTGCGGACCGACGCCGGCGCCGGTCCGCATGTTCCAAACGTGCGATCGCGGCGGCGTGCTCTGCAACTGCGACGGGGCGTAGAGCACCGTCGTCTCCGGGTCCGTGCACCCGCACAGGTCCTGGATGCCCGCCACGTCCGATCCCGTCCGCCGAAGCCCCCCGTCGCCAACGAATGCCGAATCCGATACACCGTGAAACCCCGGCCTTCCGAGCGTTGCTGGCGTCGATTACTGACCCGCGCGCCGGCCATTGACACGCCTTGCCGTCTGAATGCTGAACCCGCACACTTGTAGCGGTGTCCGCCGTTGGAACGCCGGGTGGGGGCGTGGCCGTGCGTGCGGCTCAACGGCGTGTTCAACAACGAAAGAGACAATCCCATGCGGGCACACCCCAAACCTACCGGGCGCAGCACGCTGCTCGGCGTTGACAGAATCGAGGCGCGCCGGGAGGAGCTCCTGCAGTGTGTCCGCACGGCGTTGGCGACCGCGTGCTTGCTCGGAATGACGCTGCCCGCCTCTGACGCCTCCGCTCAACGGACCCGCCACGTTCATGAGCACCGTCATCCCGACGTCGTTAGCGAAGGCGGGGGTTCCCGGCCGATTCTGCGCCCCACTGGAGCCGACCCGAGACCCGCAGCCGATCCTGGAAGGGTCTCGACTACTCTGGACAACCAGATCCTCGTAGAGCTGCTGCCCGGGGATACCGATTCCGCCCATCTGTTCGATCTGAACGGGCGGAGCCTAGTCTTCACACCAGACGGACACGGCGGCTACGCCCGCTCCGTCCGCCCCGTCGCCTGGGAAGACGACATCGGTCCACCGGTCACGGACGGTGCGGAGATCCCGCTTCAGAGCTTCTCGTTCGACTTCGCGGGGCGCCGCTGGAAATCGTTCTTCGTCAGCAGGCGCGGTGTGATCACGTTCGGCGAACCGCTGAAGTACCAGTACGAGGACGCCCAGAACCGGTTCGCCACCATGAAGCAAATCGCCGGCAGTCTCGTGACGGCCCCGACGATCAGTCCACTCTACAAGCCGTTGCTGGGTGGGTGGAATGACGACTTCGGAGCAACGCTGCACATCGGAGTCTCGCCCAGTCGTGTTGTCGTCACGTGGATTACGACCGAGCCCGTGTTCTACGCACATGGCGTGCCGCCTGACGCGCCGTCCCGTTTTCAGGCGATCTTGAGCGCCGATGGGAGCATCAAGTTCAACTACGCCGACGTAACTTTCGGGGACGGCATCGTCGGCTTGTTTCCGCATGATGATGTCGTCAAGGGCGACCTGATCGCGAGCGTGGCCGACGGAGCGGATCCGGAGCTTCCTGGCCACCTCGACTTGCTGGACGCGGCGATCTACACGTCGAACACCGACGCCGTGATTCTGGAATTCACGCTCAGGGACAGCGTGCCGGATCCTCCCGCTGGCGAGCGTTATTCAATACCGCCTCTATTTCGATACGGATGAGCCGTATTGGACCCATCCCGTCGACTGGTCGGATGAGGATTTCGTCTGGCTGGTCGATGTGGACCCGGACGGTGAACGCACGCCTCGCGGACACGGCGTCATGCGACTTCTGCCCAGCGGAGCTGCTAACCGAATCGCCTTGCTGGCCACATTGGGCGGACATGAAACTGGACTCGCTGCAACAGTCTTCGCCGATGCAGCGCACTTCGACACCGACTCGTTCCTCGGAGGCGACCAAACCCGCATGGCGTTCGTCCAGCTCGATGCCGGTCGTGGGTCGACGGTTGACCTGTCGCGATCCGACAGCCGCTTTACGAGTCGGCACAACGAGGTGTTCAGCTACCGGGCCATCCCCGACCTCAGCGTGATCGCCTGCTACGTCATCAGCGTCCTGGGTGACGAATTCGATCTCTTCGTCTTCCACAACGAGTTCCGGACGGACTCCCAGGAATCGCGAACGCCGTGGGCAAGATACGGCAAGAGCGTCAAGGTTAGCGGAGTCGGAGACCTGGGGGGCGACGCCGCCCCGTGTGGCCGGGGCCGCTTCAAGGGCTACTGGGAACGATCCGTCTGGGCGAAGTCCAGACAGGTCGTCGACCTCAGTCGTGACGAGAGAACTCGTTTCGATCCCGGTTTGTTTCTGTTCGCCCACGAGTTCACCCACACGTGGACCGTACGAACGTCGTACGACCGGAACGGACAACGGGAACCACTGTACGGCGACTACTGTCGGTGCCATTGGCGCTTCGAACTTCACGCGCCGGCTGTTTTCCCATAGGCGCTAACTTGTTTTCGGAACGAGACCGGCGTATCCTGACATGCGC
>CAYGCV010000072.1:0-13669 GCA_964348425.1 uncultured Vicinamibacteraceae bacterium
GCACGGTGAAGTAGTCGACACCCTGCTCCGCCTGCTCGATCAGCGTGTCGCGGTAAACCTCCCAGGTCAGGTCCTCGGGCCGCCCGCCCACCTTCTCGAGCGCCTGGTAGATGGGCACGGTCCCGACCGGCACGGGCGCGTTGCGGAGTATCCACTCGCGCGTCTCGTGGATGTCCGGGCCGGTCGACAGGTCCATGATGGTGTCGGCGCCCCACAGCGTCGCCCAGCGCAGCTTCTCGACCTCCTCGTCGATGGACGAGCTGACGGCGGAGTTGCCGATGTTGGCGTTGATCTTGACCAGGAAGTTGCGGCCGATGGCCATCGGCTCGAGCTCGGGGTGGTTGACGTTGGCCGGAATGATGGCCCGCCCGCGGGCGACCTCGGCGCGCACGAACTCCGGATCGAAGCCCTCGCGCAGGGCGACGAACTCCATCTCCGGCGTCACCTCGCCCTTGCGCGCGTAGTGCAGTTGCGTCACCGGGCGGGCGGTGGCGGCCGCGTCGCCGCGGGCCGCGATCCACGGGCCGCGGAGCGGCGGCAGGCCGGTCCGAACGTCGGCGTCGTGGGGGCCGCTCGTATCGTAGACGCGCAGCGCCGGCTCGCCCCCGGACAGCGCTATCTCGCGCATCGGGACACGGACGCGGCCGCCCGCCACGTAGACCTTGCGCGAGCCCGGAAAGGCCGCGGCGAAACGCGATTCGACCGAGGGTGTGGAAGCGGCGGGACTCGCCATGAGTCGCTCCTTCGCGATGGAGAACGCGCACAAATATAGCATGCGGCCCGCCCTCGTCCGGGCCGCGGCGGGGCGCGCCTCCGCCGCGGCGCTTCCGGTAGAATTCAAGCATGCGCATTGCACTGGGCGCCGACCACGCGGGCTTCGGCCTGAAGGCGCGCGTCCGGCGGCTGCTCGACGAGCGCCGCCTTGCCTGCGAGGATCTCGGGCCGGACAGCGACGAGCCGGTCGACTACCCCGACTACGCCGTGCGCGCGGCACGGCTCGTGGCCGGCGGCTCGTGCGACCGCGGCATCCTGATCTGCGGCAGCGGGATCGGGATGGCGATCGCCGCGAACAAGGTCCGGGGCATCCGGGCGGCGCCGGTGACGACACCGGAAGCGGCCGGGCTGGCGCGCCGGCACAACGACGCCAACGTGCTGGCGCTGGGCGCCCGGACGCTGGCGGTCGACGACGCGCTGCGCATCGTCGACGCCTTTCTGACCACGCCGTTCGAAGGCGGACGCCACCGGCGGCGGGTCGACAAGATCGCCGCCGCGGAGACCGATCCGGCCCACCATCTCGAAGGAGTCCGATGACGAGGACGCCGGACGTCGCGGCGGCCGCCCGCCGGCGCGCGGTCGCCGAGGTCGACAACGACATCGCGCAGGTGCTGCGCGCCGAGATCAACCGCCAGAACACGGGCCTCGAGCTGATCGCCTCGGAGAACTTCGCCAGCACCGCCGTGCTGGAGGCGATGGGCTCGGTCCTCACCAACAAGTACGCGGAAGGCTACCCGGGACGCCGCTACTACGGCGGCTGCGAGTTCGTGGACGTCGCGGAGTCGCTGGCGATCGATCGCGCCAGGGCCCTGTTCGGCGCCGAGCACGCCAACGTCCAGCCGCACTCGGGCGCCCAGGCGAACATGGCGGCGTACTTCGCCCTGCTGAAGCCCGGAGACACCGTCCTGGGCATGGACCTGGCGCACGGCGGCCATCTGACGCACGGCCACCCGCTGAACTTCTCGGGGCAGCTCTACAACATCGTGCCGTACGGCGTGCGGCGCGACGACGAGCGGATCGACTACGAGCAGCTTGCGGCGCTGGCGCGCGAGCACCGGCCGCAGATGATCATGGCGGGCGCGAGCGCCTACCCGCGGATCATCGACTTCGCGCGCATCCGGGCGACGGCCGACGAGGTCGGCGCCGCGCTGGTGACCGACATGGCGCACATCGCGGGGCTGGTCGCGACGGGTGCGCATCCCAGTCCGGTTCCGCACTCGGACATCGTCACGACGACCACGCACAAGACGCTGCGGGGACCGCGCGGCGGCCTGGTGCTCTGCCGCCGGGACCACGCCAAGAGCGTGAACCGGGCGCTGTTCCCGGGCGTGCAGGGCGGGCCGCTGATGCACATCATCGCGGCCAAGGCCGTCTGCCTCAAGGAAGCGTCCGAGCCGGCGTTCGCGGCCTACCAGCGGCAGGTCGTGGCCAACGCCGCACGCCTGGCCGCGGCGCTCGCGGCCGGCGGCTTCCGGCTGGTGAGCGGCGGGACCGACAATCACCTCCTGCTGGTCGACGTGGTCTCGCGGGGACTGACCGGCAAGCTGGCCGAGGCGGCGCTGGGACGCGCCGGGATCACCGTCAACAAGAACACGATCCCGTTCGACGAGAATCCGCCGATGGTGGCGAGCGGGATCCGCCTGGGAACGCCCGCGCTGACGACCCGCGGCATGGCCGAGGCCGAGATGGACCGCATCGGCGAGCTCATCTGCCGCGTGCTGGCCGCGCCGGAGGACGATGGCGTCGCAGGCAGCGTGCGCGCCGAGGTCGAGGCCCTGTGCCGGAGGTTCCCCCTGTATCCCGAGCCGGCGGCGAGCTGAGCCCGGACCCGGACGCGCTCGGCGCGCGCGTGGCCGAGGCGTTCGACGACAACGGCCCCCTCGCGCGGGCGCTGCCGGCGTTCGAGCCCCGCCCGAGCCAGCGCGAGATGGCGGCCGCCGCGGGCGAGATATTCGCCGGCGGCGGCGTGCTGCTCGTCGAGGCCGGCACCGGCACCGGCAAGACGCTCGCCTACCTCGTGCCCGCCATCCTTGCCGGCCGGCGCGTCCTGGTGTCGACCGGCACGAAGAACCTGCAGGACCAGATCTTCCACAAGGACCTCCCGGCGCTCCGCAACGCCCTCGACTTCCCGTTCACCGCCACCTACATGAAGGGCCGCGGCAACTACCTGTGCCTGCAGCGGTTCGACACGCTGCGGGAGAGCGGCGAGCCGCGCTCCGCGGCCGACCGGGCGTACATGGACGCCCTGCACGAGTGGGCCGGGCAGACGGAGACCGGCGACCGCGCCGAGGTCGAGGACCTCCCGGACGATTTCGCCTTGTGGCAGGAGATCTCCGCGAAGTCGGAGACCTGTCTCGGCCAGGATTGTCCGCGCCACGACGACTGCTTCGTCACGCGCATGCGGCGCCAGGCGCGCGAATCCGATCTGGTCATCGTGAATCACCACCTGCTGTGCGCCGACGCCGCGGTGCGCCAGAGCGCGTACGGCGAGGTCATCCCCTCGTGCGATCACACCGTGATCGACGAGGCGCATCAGCTCGAGGACGTGGCCACCCAGTACTTCGGCGTGGCGGTCAGCAACTACCGGCTCGATGAGCTGGTGCGGGACGGACACCGGCTGCTGGACACGGACCAGGCGCCCGCGCCGGACGACGCCGAGGACCTGCGCCGCTGCCTGGAGCTGACGCGCGAGCGGGCGCGGATGTTCGTCGCCGCGCTGCAGCAGATGGCGCTCCCCGGCGACCGCATCCGGGTGACGGGCGAGCTGCTCGAGCCGGCGGCCGACCCGGCCACCCACCTGGCGCAGAGCCTCGGGGAGCTCGAGGCGAGCTGCGGAGCGATCAAGGACGCCGCGGAGGATCTGCTGGCGCTGGCGCGGCGCGCGCGCGAGCTGCGCGACCAACTGCGGTTCCTGCTCGCCGCCGGCGACGACGACTTCGTCTACTTCCTCGAGCGCCGCGAGCGGGGCGTGTTCCTGCGGGCGTCCCCCATCGACGTGTCCGGGGTCGTCAGCGAGCACATACTCGGGCGCGCGGCCGGGACGATCCTGACCTCGGCCACGATGACGGTGGACGACACGTTCGACTACCTGCGGGGACGGCTCGGCATCCGCGGCGCGCAGGAGCTCCGGCTGCCGTCGGAGTTCGACTTCGAGCGGCAGGCCGTGCTGTTCCTGCCCCGCGGGCTGCCGGATCCCCGCAGCGTTGGGTTCGCCGCGGCCGTGGCGCGCGAGCTCGCCGGCCTGCTGCGCGTCACGGAGGGCCGCGCGTTCGTCCTGTTCACCGGCTACGCCAACCTCCGCGCTGTCCGCGAGCGGCTGGCGGAAACCCTGCCCTATCCCCTGCTGGCCCAGGGCTCGGCCCCCCGTACGGTGCTGCTGCGGGAGTTCCGGTCGACGCCCCACGCGGTGCTGCTGGCGACCTCCAGCTTCTGGCAGGGCGTCGACGTGGCCGGCGAGGCGCTGAGCTGCGTGGTCATCGACAAGCTGCCGTTCGCCCCCCCCTCCGATCCGATCACGGCGGCGCGGATGGAGGCCGTCGAGGCCCGCGGCGGGAGCGCCTTCGCCGACTACCAGGTGCCCCTCGCCATCCTGACGCTGCTTCAGGGCCTCGGCCGCCTCATCCGGCACCGCAACGACCGCGGCGTGCTGGCGCTCTTCGACGCGCGGGTCCGCACCCGGAGCTACGGGCAGCGGTTCCTGTCCAGCCTGCCGCCGGCGCGGCGCACGCACGAGCTCGACGAGGTGCGGCGGTTTCTCGACGGGGTGTAGACTGGCGGGAGCATGTCGCCGGGCAACCCGGTCCGTTCCCGCACGCCTTCGAGCGGCGCATTCCGCGTGCTGGCGCTCGTGTGCCTCCTCGGTGCGGCCGGGGCGGCGCAGGAGGCGGGCACCATCCGGGGCCGGGTGCTCGATCAGGACGGGCGCCCCGTCGCCGGCGCGCAGGTCGTCGTGCGCCGCTTCGGCGGCGCGGGCGACGGCCGTATGCTGCAGACGACGGCGGACGGCACGTACGCGCGGAGCGACGTCGCGGCGGGTCTCTATACGGTGACCGCCGGCAAGGACGAGCTGAACAGTGACATGTTCAGGATTCGCGTCCGCGCCGGCCGCACGGTCGAGGTCAACATGGAGCTGGCCGCGGGCCGGCGCGACGCCGCGTGGATCGCGGAGCTCGGCGACCGCGAGGCCGCGTCGCGAGCGTTCGCGGCCGGCCTGGCCGCGAACCGCGCGGCCGACTACGCCGCCGCGGTCGCCGAGTTCGCCCGCGCGCTCGAACGGCGGCCGGATTGCACGGAGTGCAGCTACAACCTCGCGGTCGCCTACACCGAGCTGGAACGGTTCGCGGACGCCGAGGCCGCCTTCAGGCAGGTGCTGCAGATCGCGCCGGACTATGCGGCCGCCCACTACGGACTCGCCAGCATCTACACGCGGCAGGGCAGGGCGGCCGACGCGGCGGCGGCGCGGGAAGAGGCCACCCGGCTCGCGGTCGCCCAGCTCGCGGAGCGCCGGCAGCGGCTGCAGGAAGAGCTCGAGCGGGGCATCGCCCGACTCGACGCGGGCGAGGTGGCCGGCGCGCGGGCCGCCTTCGAGCGCCTGCTGAGGCAGGACTCCAGCTTCGCCGCCACCCACTACTGGCTGGCCGTCAGCCTGTTGCGCTCGAACGATCCCGACCGCGCCGCGCGCGCGCTCCGGCGCTACCTGCGGCTGGACGGCGGCGGCGAGCACGCCGCCAGCGCGCGCGAGGAGCTTGCCCGCCTGCAGCGGTAGCAGCCATGCCGCCGGCCGACCTCGCCGCGACGATTGCGCGCAACGTGCGCGCCGTCCGCGAACGGATCACGGGCGCCTGCCACCGCGCCGGACGCGACCCGGGCGCGGTTCGCCTCGTCGGCGTCTCCAAGACGTTCCCCCTCACCCACGTCCAGGCGGCCGTCGCCGCCGGCCTGACCGACCTCGGCGAGAACCGCGTGCAGGAGGCCCTGGCCAAGGTCGCCCAGGCGGCCGACCTCGGCCCGATCACCTGGCACCTCATCGGGCACCTGCAGTCGAACAAGGCACGCCGCGCGGTCGTCGCCATGGCCTGGATCCAGGCGGTGGACAGCGTCGGGCTGCTGCAGCGCCTCGAGCGCACGGCCCGCGAGGAGGGCACGACGGCCGAGGCGCTGGTGCAGGTCGATCTGGCCGGCGAGCAGGCCAAGTCGGGCGCACCGGTCGACGTCGTGCGCCACGTCCTGGCGGCCGCCGCGGCGTGCCGGGCGGTCAACGTACGAGGACTCATGCTGCTGCCCCCGTGGTCCGCGGATCCGGAGCGCACCCGGCCGTACTTCCGCAGGCTCCGGGAGCTGCGCGACCAGCTCGCCGACGGCGGGGTGCCGCGGCAGCGGCTCGGCGAGCTGTCGATGGGCATGAGCAACGACTTCGAGGTCGCCATCGAGGAAGGCGCCACGATCGTGCGCGTGGGCACGGCCATCTTCGACCGCCGCACCGCGCAACAGACCCCGGCCGAAACCCGCTGAACCAACCCGCACTACGGCACGTCGAGCGCCGGGTTGCGGTCGAAGAAGTCGAACGGCCGCAGCTCGAAGCCGTGCCACATGGTCGGCATCACCGGCCAGTCCTCGGCGCGCGGCAGATGATGCATGCCGACCGTGTGCCAGAGGACGATGTCCGTGTCGAGCACGGGCCGATCCGCTGCCGTCCAGTCCGGCAGACCCAGGCCGGGCTCGCTCAGGGTCGGGTGGTCGCCGGCCGCGTAGCGCTCCTCGACGCGGTACGGCGTCACCCACAGGTGGTGATCGATGAAGCCGGCCCGCCGGCGCGGATAGTCGTCGGCCGACAGCAGCGTGTTCGCGTTCCGTCCCGGCAGCACCTGGAAGCTGGTGGGGTAGCCCGCGGCGTTGACCCGGTCGGTGCTGAGCACCCGCCACAGCGCCGGCCGCTGCAGGTCGATGTCGAGCCGCGCGTCGTGCTCGCTCGCCGCGGTCTGCTGCTCCTGGACCCACAGGCTGCGCCGCGGATGGTCCGGGGGCAGCCGCCGCGTCACCAGGCGGTCGGTGACGAACCGGTTGCCGGTGCCGTCGATGTCGAGATCCAGGCGGTAGCTGAAGTAGTGGTCGTGGTTCACGGCCACGATGTTGCGATCCACGAAGCGGCCGTACGCGTCCTCCCGGTCCGGCGCCGCGGGCGCCTCGGCGCCGTCCGCGTCGGTCGTGCGGGCCGCCGCGGCCGACTCCGTCGCGGACGCGGCGTTGGCCGCCTTCACCTCCAGGATGCCGGTGGTGCCGACCCTGGCCTCGATGGAGCCGTCCTGGCGGAAGATCCAGTCCAGCAGGTAGTCGTAGTTGCCGACGACGGCGCCGGTGCGCACGACCAGGTCGCGGCTGCGCCGGCTGTCGGGCTGCTCGTCGGCGTAGTGCCGCCAGACGGGGTCGCCGGTCTCTCGTTCGTACAGGCAGATCGTGTCCTGCACGGTGCGCGGGCGGCCGTTGCCGCCGCTGATCAGCGTGTCCACGTAGACCGCGTGGTCGGGACAGTCGCGCCCCCGCAGCAACGGCTTGGCCAGCCCGCCGGCCACGAACTCGCCGATGTCGATGAAGTTGCGGCGGTACCAGGCGAACGAGGGATCCATGTACGGCACGAAGATCTCGGACAGGTAGCCCTGGTACAGCACCGAGCGGGCGGCCGCCCCCGAGGCCGGCTGGTAGCGCACCAGCGACAGCACCAGGCCGACCCGCTGGTCGGGCCGCAGGTGGAAGCGCCAGTTCTGCCAGCGCACCTCATAGCCGTCGAGCTCGAAGCCGGGGCCGAGCGGCTGGCGCGTGTCGATCGGACCGGGGACCTCGCGCGGGGCGTCGAGCGTCGTGCGATCGAAGTCGGCGACGGTGCCGGTGACGGGCACCGGGCCGTCGTCGACCACGCGCAGCACCTCGCCCGCGACGAGATCCACCACGGCGCTCAGGCCTTCCACGCGGCGGGTCCACGAGTTGCGGACGTCGCGGGACTCCGAGCAGCTCACGTTCCCGATGCGACGGCCGCGCTCCTCCGCCGTCCCGAAGTAGCCCGGCGGCCCCGTGCGGCAGTCGAGAAACGTGAAGTCGGTGATGCCGCGCGCCGCGAGGCCGGCGATGAAGTCCGGATGCTCGAGCACCTTGTCGACCAGCGCGTTGAACTCCTCGCCGAGCCAGCTCGGCTGCACACCGGTCAGCGGCTCGAAGGACGCCACCCGCCCGGCGGCGAGATCGATCGTCGCCTCGTACGTCTCGCGCCCCCGGCGCACCACGGCGTAGGCCGCGCGCGGCATCTCGGCGCCGGGACGCCACGCCAGGACGTCGTGCTTGGCCGGCTCCCGGAGCGTCAGCTCCGAGAAGCGGGTGTCGCGGTCCATGTGCCCGGCATCCCGCAGCAGCTCGAGCACGCGCCACATCTCCTGGTAGCTCAGCGGGTCGAGCGGGTGCTCCGCGGCCGCGGCGGGCAGCGGAAGCAGGAGAACGATGCAGAGGACGAGACGCACGGTCGGCTTGTGCATGACGGCTCCTTCTGTCCGCAGCGGCCGGAGAATCAGTCGATGAGCCGGAACATCCGCTCCCACCGGGTGCGAGTGAAGAAGCTCGTCACCACGGACGAGAGACGCCGGAGGCCGGCAGCGGGGCCCGTCTCCTGCAGGATCGGCCGGGCCGCGTCGTACGACCAGTACACCACCATGGCCCGGCCCTTGAGGTAGGCGTGCGGCAGCGGGCCCCAGTAACGGCTGTCCTGCGAGTTGTCGCGGTTGTCTCCCATCATGAAGTAGTGCCCGTCCGGAATCGTCACCGGCCCGAACGTGTCGCGCCGCTCGACGGCGACGGCCCCGGGCGGCAGCACCGGCTGCTGACCCTCCAGGTACGGCTCGTCGAGCGGCGCGCCGTCGATGTGGACGCGCTTCCGGCGCACCTCCAGGGTCTCGCCCGGCAGGCCGATGACCCGCTTGATGAAATCGCGCTCCGGCTCCTCGGGAAACTTGAACACCACCACGTCGCCGCGCTCCACCGCGCCGGCCGGCAGCACCCACTGCTCCGCGGCGCCGGCGGTCGGCCCGAAGACGAACTTGTTGACCAGCAGGTGATCGCCGATCAGCAGGTTGTGCTCCATCGATCCGGTCGGAATCTTGAAGGCCTGCACGACCCACGTCCGGATGAAGAGCGCCAGGATCACGGCGATGACGATCGATTCGAAGTACTCGCGCGCCGTCGATTTCCGAAAGGTTGATGTCATGAGTCGGCGCCAATCCTGAGCACCGCGAGAAACGCCTCCTGCGGAATCTCCACGCGCCCGACGCGCTTCATGCGGCGCTTGCCCTCCTTCTGCTTCTCGAGCAGCTTGCGCTTGCGGGTGATGTCACCACCATAGCACTTGGCGAGGACGTTCTTGCGCAGGGACCGCACCGTCTCGCGGGCGATGATCCGCGTGCCGACCGCCGCCTGGATGGCCACCTCGAACATCTGCCGCGGAATGAGCTCGCGCATCTTCGTCGCCAGCGCCCGCCCCCGCGTGTAGGCCATGTCGCGGTGCACGATGACCGACAGCGCGTCGACCGGCTCGGCGTTGACGAGCAGATCCAGCCGCACGAGCGGCGCTTCCCGGTATCCGCTCACATGATAGTCGAGCGACGCGTAGCCGCGGGAGACGGTCTTCAGACGGTCGTAGAAGTCGAGCACCACCTCGTTGAAGGGCAGGTCGTACGAAATCATGACCCGGTTCGACGCGTGGTACTCGAGATTCGTCTGCACGCCCCGCTTCTCCTGGCAGAGCTGCAGGATCGCGCCCACGCAGTCGGCCGGCGCGAGAATCATGGCCGCGATGATCGGCTCCTCGAGCCGCTCGATCCGACCGGGATCCGGCAGCTTCGCCGGGCTGTCTATCTCCAGCACCTCGCCGTCCGTGGTCGTCACCCGGTACAGCACGCCGGGCGCCGTCGTCACGAGGTCCATGTCGAACTCCCGCTCGAGCCGCTCCTGGACGATCTCCATGTGCAGCAGCCCGAGGAAGCCGCAGCGGAATCCGAACCCCAGCGCCGCGGACGTCTCCGGCTCGAAGACGAACGACGAATCGTTGAGCCGCAGCCTGTCGAGCGCCTCGCGGAGCTCCGGATACTGGTGGCCCTCCACCGGATACAGCCCGGCGAAGACCATCGGCTTCAGCTCGCGGAAGCCCGGAAACGGGCTGGCGGTCGGGCGTCCGGCGTCCGTCAGGGTATCGCCGATCTGGGCGTCGCCGACCCGCTTGATGCCGGCGATGACGAACCCCACCTCGCCGACGCCGAGCGCGTCGGTCTCGACCGGCTTCGGCGAGAAGACGCCGACCTGCTCGATCTCGCACTCGCGGCCCTGGGCCATCAGCCGCACCTTCATGCCCGGCCGGATCGCGCCGTCGAGCACGCGGATGAGAATCACGACCCCCCGGTAGGCGTCGTACCACGAGTCGAAGATCAGCGCCTTCAGCGGGGCATCGGGGGCGCCGGTAGGCGGCGGCACGCGCGCGACGACCGCCTCCAGGATCTCGCGGACCCCGGTGCCCGCCTTGGCGCTGGCGCGGATCGAGGCGGCGGCGTCGAGCCCCACCAGGTCCTCGACCTGCCGGGCCGTCTCGTCCGCCTGCGCGCCGGGCAGATCGATCTTGTTGATGACCGGGATGATCTCGAGGTCGTTGTCGACGGCGAGGTAGGCGTTGGCGACCGTCTGCGCCTCGACCCCCTGCGAGGCGTCGACCAGCAGCAGCGCGCCCTCGCAGGCCGCGAGCGAGCGCGTCACCTCGTAGGAGAAGTCGACGTGCCCCGGGGTGTCGATGAGGTTCAGCACGTAGCGCCGGCCGTCATCCGCCTCGTAGCCCAGCCGCACGGCGTGGGCCTTGATCGTGATGCCGCGCTCGCGCTCCAGGTCCATGCTGTCGAGGACCTGCGCCTCCATCTCCCGCGGCCGCAGGGCGCCGGTGAGCTCGAGAAACCGGTCGGCGAGCGTCGACTTGCCGTGGTCGATGTGGGCGACGATGGAGAAGTTGCGGATCTGAAGGTGATGCATCGAGACGACCGGACGGCGGGTCAATTATGCGGCTGCGCCAGCCGGGCGGCAAGCTCCGCGCGCACCGCGCGGAAGGCCCCCGCCCAATCGTTGGGCTGCGGCTGCCGGAACAGGCGCATCGTCGGGTACCAGGGCGTGTCCGAGCGCCCGAGCAGCCAGCGCCAGTCGGGGGCGAACGCCAGCAGGGTCCAGACGGGCCGGCCGAGGGCGCCGGCCAGGTGCGCGAGCGCCGTATCCACGGTGATGACGAGGTCCACCTCCATGAGCGCGTCCGCCGTCGCCTCGAACGCGGTCAGCTCCTTCCCGGCGGCGCCGACGAGCCCGCGCCAGCCCGCGCGCAGCTCCCGGGCGTGCGGCCCCACCTGGAAGCTGACGAACTCGGTGCCGGGCAGCTCGATCAGGGGCGCGATATCCGCGAGCCGGCAGGAGCGCTCGCTGTCGCGCGCGTGAGCCGGATTCCCGCCCCAGACGATGGCGATCCGGAACCCCCGCGCGGGCGGCAGCAGCGGCCGCGGCCGCTTGCCGGCAGGCAGGTAGGGACAGGCATCCGGTAGCGAGTCGAGGTCCGTGCCGAGGACGCCGGGCACGTCCAGCAGGGAGCAGACCCAGTCGGTCGGCGGCCAGGGGCGGTCGCCCGGCAGCACCTGGTGGACGCCCGGCAGCCGCCGCAGCAGGCGCACCAGGCGCGGTGGGCAGTAGAGCGACACCTCCGCGCCGCGCGCGGCGACCAGCGGCGCGAACCGCGCGAACTGGAGCACGTCGCCCAGGCCCTGCTCGCCGTAGAGCAGGATCGACTGCCCGGCGAGATCCTGGCCCTCCCACTCCCGGCCCTCGACACCCATCGCGCGCCACGTCGGGTGCCGGCGCCGCCACCTGAAGTCGGGCCAGGCCGCGGCGTAGCGGCCCGCCAGGAAGTTGGCGCGCGCGCGTCCGAGCCGCGCATCGAGATGGTCCGGGTCCGCCGCCAGGGCCGCGTCGCAGCATTCGAGGCCGGCCGCGAGGCGGCCCTGGTCGACGAGGCTCTGCCCCAGGGCCGCCAGCACCGCCGGCGAGCGTCGCTCCTCCGCCGCCGCGGCGCGCAACTGCCGCTCGTCCTCCGCGTACTCCCCCAGCGCGGACAGGGCGTGGTGCAGATTGATGCGGTAGACGGCCGGCGCGGGTCCCAGCGCGATGGCGCGCCGGTAGGCCGCCGCGGCGGCCCGCACCTGCCGCAGCTTCCAGAGCGCCCGGCCCAGCGCGTGGTACAGCCTGGCGTTGTCGGGATGCCGGTCGAGCGCCGCCCGATAGTGATCGATCGCCTCCTCGAAACGCGCCAGCCCGAGCAGCGCAGTGCCGCAGGCAAGCGCCGCGGGCAGATGGCCCGGCTCGCGGGCGAAGGCCGCGCGGTAGCGTTCGAGGGCGCCCTCCGCGTCCCCGGCGTCGGAGAGCGCATTGCCGAGGTTGTAGTTGAGATCGGCGAGCTCCGGGCAGACGCGCACCCCCTCGCGCAGCACCGCCAGGGCTTCGTCCTTGCGGCCCAGCTTCCGCAGCGCCACGCCCAGGTTGGACCAGCAGGCGCCGGCCTCGGGATGCCGCTCGAGGATGGCCCGGTACGCGTCGGCGGCCGCCTCGAGCTGCCCGTCGGTGTGCAGCCGGATCGCGCGGCCGACGTCGCGGCGGGCCGCGGCGGGCAGGGCGCCGCGCCGCGGCGGCCGTCCGGCGCCCGCCGCCCGCTCCGACGGCGCCGTCATCGGCCTCGTTCGTCCAGCGGCGTGAAGGGCTGCGGGTGCTGCGGCCCGACGTACTCGGCGCGGGGCCGGATGAGACGGTTGTTGGCGTACTGCTCGAGGACGTGCGCCGTCCAGCCCGCCACGCGGCTCACGGCGAAGATCGGCGTGAACAGGTCGACCGGGATCCCGAGCAGCGCGTACGTCGACGCCGAGTAGAAGTCGACGTTCGCGTCGATCTGCGTCGCCTCCTTCATCACGGCCTCGATGCGCCGCGACATCTCGTACAGGCGGGTCCGTCCGGCGCGCTCTCCCAGCTCGCGGGACATGCGCCGGAGGTGCGTCGCCCGCGGATCCTCGGTCCGGTACACCCGGTGCCCGAAGCCGGGCACCTTGACCTTGCGCGCCAGCATGTCGCGGATGACGCGCTCCACGCGCTCGTCGTCGGCATCCTCGCCGATCTCCGCCAGCAGCTTCATGACCGCGGCGTTGGCGCCGCCGTGCAACGGCCCCTTGAGCGCGCCGATGCCGGCGACCACGGCCGAGTGGACGTCGCTCAGCGTGGCGGCGGTCACGCGGGCGGCGAACGTCGACGCGTTCAGCTCGTGGTCGGCGTGCAGGATGAGCGCCACGTCGAACGCACGCGTCGCCACCGCGCTCGGGCGCTCGCCCCCGAGCATGAGCAGGAAGTTGGCGGCATGGCCGAGGGCGGGATCCGGCTCGATCGGACTCCGGCCCGCGGCGACGCGGCCGCAGGCCGCCACGACGCTGCCCAGTTGCGCCGTCAGGCGAACCGCCTGGCGATAGCGCGCGGCGGGCGAGGAGTCGCCGGCCTGCGGGTCGAAGTGCGCCAGGGCCGAGGTCAGCGTCCGCAGGGCATCCATGGTGTTGCCCGGCGGCAGCGACCGAATCAGCCGCCGCAGCGGCTCGGACAGCGGCCGCGCGCTCGCGAGCTGCGACTGCAGGTCCCCCAGCTCGGCCCGCGTCGGGAGGCGCCGGTGCCAGAGGAGATGGCACACCTCCTCGAAGGTGGCGTGCTCGGCGAGATCGTGAATGTCGTGCCCGCAGTACGCGAGCACGCCGTGCGAATACACGCAACTTCGCACGGATAAACCTCAAAAAACAGACGAACGCAGGTTTAT
>CAYGCV010000072.1:13679-15247 GCA_964348425.1 uncultured Vicinamibacteraceae bacterium
GCCCGTCGAGATGGCAGATCGCCGACGAGGGCGCGACGACGCCCTCGAGCCCGGCCTTCGCCGCCGCGGCTGGCGCAGCCATCGGGTCAGAGCCTACTACCCGCCCCGCAAGGCGGGCAACTCGGCCCACATGGTTTCTTGGGGCGTCGATGATTTGCCACCGCGGCCAACTGCGCGTCCGACGGCGCCATCCGCCGCAAGCCTGGGCAGGTTCAACGATCTCGGCCAGCACTCCCCCTCGAGTTCGAGGCCGGCATCCTGAGCGATCGGTGACGGTGCAGTTGCCGCCGCGCGGGTGGTGCGCAAAGGCAGTCCGTCGCAACCTCCGGTTGCGCTACCCTCCGGTCACCGGGCATAAGAGAATCTGCGTGCCGGCACGGAAGGTGGTGTCCCGGTTCACAGATCACGGTTGCCTTCTTCTCCTCTTACGCACGTCCGCTTTGAGCCGTCCGGCCTGTGTTCCCCGCCCGCGCGGGGATGAACCGATGCCAATCCGAGCGAGGCACGTTCACGCTGCGTGTTCCCCGCCCGCGCGGGGATGGACCCGTTGCGACGGGCCGGCGAGACCGGTAGAGTCGGACTTGTGAAGAGCAAGACGCTGAACGCCGAGCGGGCACTGCAACGCACGCTGCAAGCAGCCCGCAGTGAAGACCCCAGACAACGACCTCGGGAACGCCGAGGACACCTCGATGCTGCGCGGCCTCATCGCCGGAAAGTGTTGCGGGTGGCCGCAACCGCCGACCGTCGACGAAGCGCTCGCCGCGATGCGCACGCGCACGCCGAGCAGACGCGAGGTCGCTATCGCCGAGACCGTCATCTGTGAAACGACGATCACCGAGCTCAAATCACGGGCACCACCGACCTGAGCGAGACCGGAAGGGACGCGAAAGCGACCTCGCGCAGCGCCTCGGCGGAAAATGGGAACTCGACGCGCGCAACCAGGTGAAAGTACGACTCGAAGACGGCGTGATCAACATGTCGACGGTGCCTGCGCAACCGAACCGAGGCGAGTACGACGTCGAGATCGACGGACGGCGGCAAACAGTCCTGAGCACGACACGGATACTGCGCGGAAAGCTCGAGCGCGCCGAGGATCCGGGACCGGTTCGCGACGCTTACGACCTGGCAACCGCAGCGACGTGCGACCCCGAGGCGCTCGCGGCCGCCGTCGGAATGCTGCCGGATGAACGCGCGAAGAGAATCGCCGACGACCTGCGCAAACGCGAGACGGCAATAGCAGAAGCCGCGCGACGCAAAATCACTGCCCACGGCCCGGAGCAGATTGCACCGGACGACCTGGGTGCGAGGTCCGAGGCGGTCTCGCCGCTCCACGTTGGCGCCTACATCCGGACCCATCCCGGGTCGGTGCCGACGGTGAAACAGCACTTGGCCGCGATCCGCACGCTCTGCGACCGTCCCGCCACTCAGATTGCAGTTAGCGGCTGATCGCCGAGTTCCGATGATGCCCGAGTCACGACGCCGCCGACACCGACCGGACCGCCCGCGAGGGGGCCACACCCATAGGCGCTAACTTGTTTTCGGAACGAGACCGGCGTATCCTGACATGC
>CAYGCV010000073.1:0-15062 GCA_964348425.1 uncultured Vicinamibacteraceae bacterium
GCTCGGCGGGAGCGGCGCGGGGCAATGGGGCCCCCGCAAGCGGACGCCGGGGGTTTGGGGCGCAGCCCCATCTGAATAAGGAGTGGCTGATCGTGGCGAGATTCTTCGTTTTCGGTGCGGCGGTGCTCGTGGCGCTCGGCGCTGCCGGCGGCGCGTACGCGCAGCAGCTCGGCGCGGGGGACCCGGCGCCGGCATTCGAGCTGCCGGGGACCGACGGGAACACGCACCGCCTGGCCGACTACCGGGGCAGGACGGTCGTTCTGGCCTGGTTCACGAAGGCGTTCACCGGCGGTTGAGCGGCCGAATGCAAATCGCTGCAGGACAGCAGCGACGATCTCGATCGGTTCGACATCGCCTACTTCATGGCCAGCGTCGACGATCTCGAGACGAACACGGCGTTCGCCGCATCGCTGGGGGCCGATTTCCCCCTGCTCAGCGATCCCGAAGGCGACGTGGCGCGGGCCTACGGCGTCGTGAGGGGCCGGGGCTCACTGCCGTACCGCTGGACCTACATCATCGGCCCCGACGGGAACATCCTGCACGTGGACAGGAACGTCAACCCCTGGACGGCCGGTACCGATCTCGTCGCCCACCTGAACGAGCTGGGGGTGGCCAGGCGCTAGCTGACGGCGAGGGACGAGCCGGGCCCACGCGGGCCGGCTCACCCTACTCCGGCCGGGTACGTTCTTGCGGTTCCTCTTCCACCTCTTCCTTGAAGCCCCGGATGGCCTGTCCGAGGCCGCGGCCAAGCCCTGAGAGGCGCTTGGCTCCGAAGATGAGGATGAGGATGAAGAAAATGATGATCAGCTCCGGCAACCCGACCGGGCCGAGCAGCGCCAACAGAGCAACTTTCATCGCGGCACCTTCCTCTCGGGGCAGCATATCACGCCCCGTCCGCGTTGCATCGACCGCGGCGGTTCTGTCGCGCGCGGCGAGGCCGACCGAGATCCTCCGTGGCTGACGAACCCAACATCGCCGGCAAGACCGCGGTCGGCCCGGAGGCGCGCTTCGACGCCCGCCGGCGGCAGGTGGGGCTCGTGCTCGGCCCGCTGGTCTTCGTCCTGATGCTGGCGTTGCCGCTGGGCGGGCTGGAGCCGGAGGCGCACAGGCTGGCGGCCGTCGTCGCCCTGGTCATCGTGTTCTGGGTGACCGAGGCGCTGCCGCTGGCTGTCACGGCGCTGCTGGGGCCCACGCTCGCGGTCGTGCTGCAGGTGGCGCCGGTCGGCGCCGCGTTCGCCCCGATGGCGAACCCGATCGTCTTTCTCTTCATCGGCAGCTTCATCCTGGCGCAGGCGCTGTTCGTGCACCGGGTCAACGAGCGCATCGCCTACAGCGTGCTGTCGTGGCGCATCATCGGCGCCCGTCCGACCCGGATTCTGCTGGCGTACGGCGCGTTGGCGGCGTTCCTGTCCGCCTGGATGAGCAACACCGCCACGGCCGCCATGCTGGTCCCGATCGGGCTGTCGCTCATCGCGTTCATGGAATCGGAGAGTCGGGTGCCGCGCGGCTACGGCACGGCGCTGATGCTCATGACGGCGTACGGCTGCTCGCGCGGCGGCATGGCCACGCCGGTGGGCACGCCGCCGAACCTCATCACGATCGCGATGCTCGACGACCTGCTCGGCGTGCGCATCTCGTTCGTGGAGTGGATGCTGCTGGCGCTGCCGGTGACGTTCGTGCTGGTGGTCATCGCGTTCGTCTACCTGAACTGGGTCGGCCGCACCGGCGTCAACGAGATCCCGGGTGCGGACAGGATCGTCGCGGAGCGCAGGCGCGCGCTGGGTCCCTGGAAGCCCGGCGAGCGCAACGCGGTCATTGCGTTCGGCGTCACCGTCTGCCTGTGGGTCGGTCCGGGCATCCTGGCCCTGGTCCTGGGCCGCGACCACCCCGTCGCGCAGACGGTTCTCGCGAGCGTGCCCGAGTCGGTGGCGGCCCTGATCGGCGCGGTGCTGCTGTTTCTGCTGCCCATCAGCCGGGAGCAGCGGTCCACCCTGACCTGGAAGCAGGCGGCGCAGATCGACTGGGGGACCATCCTCCTGTTCGGCGGCGGCCTGTCGCTGGGCGCGCTGTCGGCGTCGAGCGGACTGGCCCTGGCCGTCGGCTCGGGGATCACGGGCCTGCTGCCGACCGATGCGGTGGTGCCGCTCACCTTCGCCGCGGCGCTGTTCACAGTCGTGCTGTCGGAGGCCATGTCGAATACCGCCGCCACCAACATCGCCATTCCGATCGTCGTTTCGATTGCGCAGGCCGCCGGCGTCGATCCGGTCGTGCCGGCGGTGTCCGCCGGGCTGGCCGCGTCGGTGGCCGTGGTGCTGCCGGTCTCGACCCCGCCCAATGCCATCGTGTACGCCTCCGGGAGGGTGCCCATCACCCAGATGATCAAGTACGGGCTGCTGATGGACGGCCTGGCGATAGTGCTCGTGCCGGCGATGGTGCTCTGGCTGCTTTGATTACGTTCCGGGCAGCGGCGGCCAGGTTCGGGGAAGGTGCCCGGTGCGACCGACGCGATTGCCGGTGATCGGCTTCCTGCATCGACGCGGCCTGCTGTTCCCGGCGGTGCTGATACCCGTGGTCGCCGCCGTGCTGGTGCAGGGCGCGCTGCAGCGGAACGCGCCGCCGCCGGCCGCGGCGGCCGTGCCCGAGCCGGTCGCCAGCGAGCCCGTGCGGCCCGTCGCCCGCACGCTGGACAAGACGCCCCTGACGTACTTCGCCGACTACTGGGCGCAGCTCGCCGAGCGCACCGGGCCGTGGTTGACGGTGGTGGGACCCGGCGCCACGCCGGCGCTCATCGTGGGTCCGCGGCTCGTGCTGACGACCATCGACGTAGCCCTCGAGGTGCTGGCCGCGCGCGACCGCGCGGGGCTGGCGGGCGCTGCCGACGAGCAGGCGGCGCTCGCGGAACCGGACGGCTTCCGGCTGCGGGGCTGGGACGAGGAAATCGGGCTCGCCGTCTTCGACGTGCTCGGCGACGACCGGGCGCCGTTCACGCTCACCGATCCGCACGTGCTGCCGTCGGGCTCGTACGTCGGCGTCGTGACCCTGTCGCGCGCCGGCGAGCCGGTCGTTGCGCCCGGGTACCTCGTGGGTGCGACGTCACGCGCCGACGAGCTGGCGAACGGGAGCGATCTCGCCATCTCGGCCGACCTGCCGGAGACGCTCGCGATTGGGGCCGTGGTGGACCTGGACGGCGCGCTGCTGGGACTGGTCTACCGGGCGCCCACCGGCCGCCGCGCCGTCAGCTCGACGGGGCTGTTGCGGCTCATCGAACGGCTGCAGGCCGAGACCGTCTGCCGCGGGATCGAGGTGACGGATCTCGATGACGCCGTCCGCGAGGCGCTCGTTCTCGAAGGGGGCGTGTTGATCGAGTACGTCCATCGCGAGGCGTTCGTGCCGGAGCCGTCCCTCAGGGGCGGCGACATCCTGGTGGAGTGGGCGGGGGAGCGGGTGCAGTCCGCGGCGCAGTTTCAACTGCTCTACGACGGCCAGGCGCCGGGTGCCCTGGTCCGCTACCGCGTGCTCAGAAACCGCCGGCGGATCAGCGGCGGCACGATCGTGCCGGACGGCGACTGCCAGCCGCTCGGTCCCCGCGGCGTGCGCCTGGCCGCGCGCGGCCTCGCGCTCGAGTGGGTACCCGGGGCGGCGGACGAGCCGGCCGCTGGACCCGGCTGGCGCGTGGCCGCCGTGGCGGAGGGTGGTCCCGCCGCCGCGGCCGGTATCGCGGAGGGAGACTGGCTCGTCGCGATCGATGGCAGAGGCGTCAGGGACGCGGACGACCGCGACGCGATCGCGGCCGCCGCGGATCGTGCCGAACCCCTGCTGCTGCAGCTTCGGCGCGGCGATCGGGCGAGGCTCGTGGCGGTCGCGCCGGCGGCCGATCCCCGTCCCGCGGCTGCTGCCGCCGGGAGCGAGCCCGGATAACGGCGGATGTCCGACGGCACCGCAGCGCCTGCCGGCCGCACGCTCGCGGCGCGCCTGTCGGACTGGCGCTGGGCGCGTGTCTGGCTGCGATCTTCGTTCCTGCCCGAGCAGAACTACCTCATCGTCCTCGCCGTCGTGGTCGGCGTGGTCACCGGCCTGGGATCGGTCGGGTTCATCCTCTTGATCGAGCTGCTGGCCGACTTCGCGCGCGGGCCGGTCGCTGCCCTGCTCGAGCGGTTCGGGCCGGCCCGGCTCGTGCTGCTGCCGGCGCTCGGCGGACTCATGGTGGGGCCGCTCGTCCAGCGGTTCGCCCCGGAGGCGAAGGGTCACGGCGTACCCGAGGTGATGACCGCGCTGGCCACCCGCGGCGGGCATATCCGCAAGCGAATCGTCGCCGTCAAGGTGGTCGCCGCGGCGCTGACCATCGGATTCGGCGGGGCGGCGGGCCGCGTGGGCCCGCTCGTGCAGATCGGCTCGGCCATCGGCTCGACGGTCGCGCGGTGGACACGGCCGGCCCGGCCCAACGTGCGCCGGCTGGTGACGTGCGGCGCGGCCGGCGGGGTCGCCGCGATGTTCAACGCCCCGATCGCGGCCGCCATCTTCGCCATGGAGGTGCTGATCGGCCGCGTTCGCGGGGATTTCCTGCTCGTGCTGCTGACCGCGCTCGGCTCGTGCCTGACCGCGAGGCACTTCCTCGGGAGCTTCCCGGCGTTCAGGGCGCCCGAGTACGAGCTCGCGAGCGCCGCCGAGCTGCCGCTGTACTGCCTGATGGGCGCGCTGCTCGGGACGGCGGCGATCGGCTACGTCCGGCTGCTGTACTGGTCCGAGGACGCCTTTGGCGGGTGGCGGTTCCCCGCCGGCCTCAAGCCCGCGGCGGGCGGCCTCGTCGTGGGGCTGCTGCTGCGCTTCTATCCGCAGATCTACGGCGCCGGCTTTCCGGCCATCGAGCCGGCGCTGGAGGGACGCCTGCCCTGGGAGCTGCTGCTCGGCCTGTTCGCCGCGCAGATGCTCGCGAACTGCGCGACGCTGGGGTCGGGCGGCTCGGGCGGGGTGTTCGCGCCGTGCCTCTACATGGGTGCGATGCTGGGCGGCGCGTTCGGCTCGCTCGCCGGCGGCCTGCTTCCGGGCTGGACCGCCGGAGCGGGCGCCTACGCCATGGTCGGGATGGCCGCCTTCTTCGCCGCGGCGGCGAAGGCGCCGGCGACGTCCATCCTGCTGCTCTTCGAGACGACCAACGACTACCGCATCGTGCTGCCGCTGATGGCGGCGACGGCGGGCAGCGTCTACGTCTCGCACCGGGTGCTGCCGTTCAGCGTGTACACGCTGAAGCTCCACCGCCGCGGCATCGAGCTGCCCCGCGACGAGGGAGCCGAGGAGCCCCCGGCCCCCTCCGCGGAGCGCGCTAGCCCGCCAATCGTCGCCTGACGGCTCCGCCTGGCGCCCAACCAATCCTGCAGGAGTCTGGGCCGTGCTACGGCCCGGACTCCTACGGCTCCGAGGTGATCATGATCGTGTTGAGCACGGCCTCGTCGGCCGGCAGTTCGGCGTCGCCCGCCGGCATGTCGTTGCTCTGCAGCAGGTAGCTCACGATGTCGGCGTAGGCCTGCGGGCTGAGGCTGGCGGGCGCGCCCTGGGGCATGGTGGCCCGGATGGCGACGTACATGTCGCCGACGGACAGGTCGCTCCAGCGGAAGTCGAAGGCGGGCCCGACCAGGGCCGGGGCGATGCCGTCGCCGAGCAGGTCGGCGAGATGGCAGGTCGCGCACTCGCGCTCGTAGGCGCCCTCACCCCGCGTGGCCTGATCTGCCGTGAAGACGCCGTCCCAGACGGTGGGGTCCGCGGCCTCCGCCTCCGCCTCGGCTTCGGCGGCGGGCGCCGGCGGCTCGCGGTGGATGATGACCGCGTTCAGCGCGGCCTCGTCGGTCGGCAGCTCGCTGTCGCCCGCCGGGAAGTCGTTCCGTTGCAGCAGATAGCTCACGATGTCGGCGTAGGCCCGGGGGCTGAGGCTGGCGGGCGCGCCCTGGGGCATGGTGGCCCGGATGGCGACGTACATGTCGCCGACGGACAGGTCGCTCCAGCGGAAGTCGAAGGCGGGCCCGACCAGGGCCGGGGCGATGCCGTCGCCGAGCAGGTCGGCGAGATGGCAGGTCGCGCACTCGCGCTCGTAAGCGCCCTCGCCCCGCATCGCCTGCTCCTCGGTGTACGCGCCGTCCCAGACCGAGTCCTGCGCGTGGGCGGCCGGCAGCAGCGCGACCGCGACGGCGGCCGAGGCGGCGCCTGCCAGGAGCCGGCGGGTGGTGGTTTTCGTTGTGGGAATACGGGTCAGGATTCGTGTCGTCATGGCTTCCTCTGCGCACAATATATCATCTGCCCGGCCCCGCCCGCCCGGTCGGATTCCGCCGGTGCGCTGTGCTAAGGTGGACCCGTCGTGGCACCCGCAGCGCCGCAGCGCCAGCAGCCTTTCCCCGGCGCCGCGTGGCAGCGTTTCCTGCGTGCGGTGTCCGGGTTCGCGCACGTCCGCGCCGTCAAGTCCTACCGCCTGCCGCTGCCGGTCCCGGCCGACGTGCCGCGGCTTCCGTGCCTGGATCACGAGGCCATGCTGCACGAGGACATCGCGCCCCACGTCTCGCTGTACCTCGAGGACCTGGTCGGCGGCGGGCTGCACGAGGTGGCCTGGGTGCCGGCTCGCCGGCGCATCGAGATCGACGTCGTCTCCACCGCCGACGAGCATGGTCCCGAGTCGCACGCGCGCCTGCTGCGGCGGCTCGCCGGCTGCTTTCCGGACCATGAGGTGCGGGTCAGCGGGCCGTCGTGGCTGCGCGGCGACCGGCGGGTCGCCCGCGCCTGCCGCGCGCAGATCTCGCTGCGCGACGTCCTGACGGGCCGGGACTTCGAGCAACTGGCCGCGGCGCTCCAGCGGCTCGAGGCCATCGGGGCGCTGATGGAGAAGGAGTCGCGGGTCGCGTCGTGGAGCGTGCGGACGGTGACCGGGCCGCTGCTGGCCCTGGTGGGTTTCGTCTCGTACGGCGCGCTGGGGCTGCTGACGACCCTGGTCGGCGTCGACTGGGTGCAGGGGCTGCGCTACGTCGTGGTCGGCGGCGCGGGGAGCGTCTTCCTGTACCTGGGCCTCAAGGCGGTCCACCTCACCGAGATGGCCAACCGGGTCTGGAAGCGGAGCGCGGAGTACGGCCTCATCCTGGCGGAGCGGCGCCGGATCGCGGCCCGCCCGCCGGCAGCGGCCGTCGACATCGCTACAGCAGCAGCAGCACGAAGATGACCGCGTTGATCCCGTGCGAGGCGAAGCAGAGCGGGCACGGGACGCGCATGACGAACAGCAGCGCGTAGGACAGGTAGACCGCGAGCGCCACGGTCGCGAGACTGCCGGCGCGGTACAGCGCGAGCATGAGGGGCTGGTCGAGCAGGCCGAGCGGCGCGCCCACGAGCAGCGCGGCGTAGAAGACCTGCCCGAGGACGGAGTTCGGCAGCCCGAATACCCGAGCGCCGGGGGTGAAGACGATCGACGCGCAGGTCTGCTCGCCCATGCGGCAGAACGCCGGGATCCACGCGGCGTCCGGGCGCATCCAGCGGTACGCCACGGCCGTGAAGTAGGTGGCGATCGCGAGGCCGACGGCCGCCAGCGCCGCCACGGCCGCCGCGGTCATCCGGCCTCCGGCGTCCGCTCGCCCGCCGGCCCTACCACAGATTCGGCAGCAGCCGCTCCCGGCCCGGCTCCAGTTGCAGGTCGAAGGCCTTGAGCGTGATGTTGACGAAGTTGTAGTAGCCGATCAGGCCGGTCAGGTCCATGACCCCCTGGTCCCCGAACAGCTCGCGCGCACGGGTGAACGTCTCGGCGCTGACGCGCTCGTCGCTGACGGCCTCGCGGGTGAACTGGATGATCGTGCGCTCCACGTCGCCGAGGCCCGGGACGTCGACGGCCGCGTCGAGCGGCGTGCGCTGCTTGACGATCTCGACGATCTCCGGCTCGAGGCCGGCCGCCAGCGCCGGGGGCTCGTGGGCCGACCACTCGTACTGGCTGCGCACCTCGCGGGCGGTCGCGAGGATCGTGAGCTCCGTGAGCCGCTGGTCCTTCTCCGTGCCGAACCGCAGGTAGGTGCTGGCGGGGAAGATGTGCTCGATCATCTCCGGGCTGTACAGCCACATGGCGACCGGTCCCCACAGGCTGTCGGCGTAGCGGCTGTCCGGGTGGCGGACCATGTCGTAGACGCGTTGCCCGTCCTCGTCCATCCGATCCCGTTCGGGGAGCGGCAGGCGCGCCCAGGAATCGTCGTGGACATCGGGCGGAATGTCGTCCGCGGTCACCGTCCGCTGCTCGGCCGGCGCCTCCGCCTGCGCACTCGACGCTTCCGGCTCCACGGCCGAGCCGCCCGCGCAGGCCGCTGCCAGCGCCGCACTACCCAGTACCACGATGACATTACGCCACATCAGGTCCTCCATTAGATGGGGCTGCGCCCCAAGGATGGGGCTGCGGCCCGTGCCCCCGGGCGTTCGCTTGCGGGGGCCTGTTTGCCCCGTGCCGCTGCCGCCGCGGCGCGCCTTGCGGGCGTCGCGATGGTGCATCATGCACCTCCGGGTGTCAAGGTCCACTCGGCGAGCACGCGGCGGCACGTGCAGTAGCGGCCGAGGTGGCACAGGGCGACGCGGTCGGCCACGATGTCGAGCGCGGCCATCGCCTCGAGCGCGGTCGCGGTCCCGGGGGCGACGCCTACGCCCAGTGTGATGTGCGGATCGAAGTCGGCGTGGGCCGCCTGGTCTCGAAAGCGGGTCACCCACTCGAGGTCGGCCGCCCGTGGCGGCTCGCCGTTCGACAGGAATGCCGACGCGTCGCCCGGACCGGCCTCGAAGGGCAGCAGCGCATCCATCACCGCGGCGTGCAACCGGGTGAGCGCGGCCGTCGGCGCGAGCCGCAGGGAGGACGTGGTGCGCCCGCGGCTCAGGCCGGTCGACCGCAGGCGCAACGGGGCGGCGCCGCGGACGAGGTCCGCCACGCAGCGGATGATCTCGTCGAGGCGGTCGGCCGCCACGAACTGCTGGGCCAGGGTGACGTGCGGGAGATGGGTGGCGTCGAACCTGAAGCCGCGCGGCGGCGAGTCCAGGGCCGCGTTCAGGGCGGCGAGCTGCGGCCGGCACGCCGCGGGCGGCAGGAGCGCGACGTCCAGCGCCAGCAGGTGCGCCGCGGTCGCCGTCGTCATGAAGCCTGGCGGCGGCCGCCGCGGGCGGTCACGGCCGCGCGCCGCGGTACGGCTCGAGGTGCCACTCGAGGAACGTCCAGATGCGGTTCCACGAGTCGCGCTGCGCCTTGCTGTCGACGCGCGCGTAGCCGCGCGACCGGTCGACGCGGCGGTTGAAGGTGTGGCCGTTGCCGTACTCGTCGATGGGCGGGTCGTGGTAGATCCGCGTCTCGGCGAGGTCCGGCTTGGCGTATTCGAGGGCGTGGATCAGTTGCTGGGCCTCCTCGAAGTTGACGTCCCGATCGTTGTCGGCCACGTGCACCAGGAGGGGGGTCCGCAGCTTGTCGACGTGGTACAGCGGGGAGCGCTCGACGTAGATGCGGCGCCGCTCGTGCACCGGGCCGCCGATGCGCGGCTGCGCGGCGAAGCGGCGGGCGTAGCGCGGCCCCTTGTACGAGAGTCGGAACACGAGGTTGGTCACCGGGACCAGGGCCGCCGCCGCCTTGAACGACGTCGGGTCGCGGAACACCGCGTGCAGCGCGATGAAGCCGCCGTGACTCCAGCCGATGATGCCGAGGCGTTCGGGATCGACGTGCGGCAGGTTGGCCGCCAGGTAGCTGGCCGCGGTCAGGCAGTCCTCGACCTCGTACCCGCCGTAGTCGATCGCCTCGTGGTGCCGGCGGCCGTAGCCGGTGCTGCCCCGGTACTCCGGCGCGATCACGACGTAGCCGCGGTCCACCGCCTCCCGGATGAACGGGAAGTAGAGCGGCGCGAGGTCGCCGTGAATGCCCCCGTGGATCCAGACGAGCGCGGCGTGGGCGCGCCGCCCGCGCGGTGCCAGCGGCTCGAAGAGATAGACCGGGATCTCGAGGCCGTCGGCCAGGCTGGCGTACGACGTCTTGCGCATGGCCATGACGCCCTCGCTCAGCTCCCGGAACGTCCGGTCGCGCTGGGCCTTGCGCAGGCGGTCGCGCTCGTAGCGGTCCAGGCGGGCCTGCGTCTCCGCCGCCGCGACGACCGGCGCCCCCGCCCGCGAAGCCAGGACCGCCACGCTGGCGGCGGCAGCGATTCCCAGCGCCACGTTCACGAACCAGCGCCGGCGTCGCGCCGGCGGGGCGGTGATGATCATCGGCGTTCCTCTCGCGATTCTCCGCGGTTTCCGTCGAGCAGCTCCCGCAACGCGCCGACGAGCCGCTCGTTCTGGGCATCCGTGCCCACCGTGATGCGCAGCCGGTCGGCCAGCAACGGCTCGGCGAAGTAGCGTACCAGGATGCCCCGCGCCTTGAGCCCTTCGTAGACGGCGCGGGCGTCACCCCGGGGCGGTCGGACCAGCAGGAAGTTCGCCTCGCTGGGCCAGACGCGGCACCCCAGCGCGGTCAGCGCCCGCGACAACCCGTCGCGCGAGGCGCGGACGCGCTCGACGTTGGCGCGCACGTGCGCCGTATCGCGAATCGCGGCGGCGCCGACCCGTGCGGAGACGGCATCCACGTTGTAGCTGTCCTTGACCTTGATCAGCCCCGCCAGAAGTGGCGGCCGGGCGACGGCGAACCCCAGTCGCAGGCCGGCCAGCGAGTGGCTCTTCGACAGCGTGCGCAGCAGGACGACGTTCTCGCAGCGCCGCGTCAGCTCCAGGGCGTCGCCCGCCGCGAAGGCCGCGTAGGCCTCGTCCACGACGAGCACGCCCGGCGTCCGGGCCGCCAGCTCCTCGAGATCCGCGTTCGGCATCCGATTGCCCGAGGGGCTGTTCGGGCTCGCCACGAGGGTGAGCACCGCACCCGCCGCGGCCAGCCTGTCCACCGGCAGGTCGTACGAGTCGTCGAAGGGCACCTCGACCGTCGGCGCTTCCTGGATGCGGGCCAGCGTGCGGTACAGCACGTAGGTCGGCACGGGGAACGCCACGGGCCGACCGGCGCCGGCCACCGACCTGAAGAGCATCGTCAGCAGGTCGTCGCTGCCGTTGCCCACCACGATCCAGTCCGGGTCCACGCCCAGGACCGCAGCGGCGCTGGCGCGGAACTCGTCGGCGAACGGCCGCGGGTACAGGCGCAGGGTGTCCGGCAGGATCGCCTGCAGCGCCGCCAGCGCACGCGCGCTCGGGGGATACGGATTCTCGTTCGTGTTGAGCTTGACGACCTGATCGCCCGCGGCCGGCTGCTCGCCCGGCTGGTACGCGGCGAGCGTGTCGATGGACGGCCGGAAGTACGACATGCGGTGCTCAAGCCTCCCGCATGTGCACGTAGCGATAGTCCCGGGGCGGCGCGAAGCTCTCCTTCGTCGTGCGCGCGCTGGCCCAGCGCATCATGTTCAGGGCGCTGCCCGCCTTGTCGTTGGTGCCCGAGGCGCGGGCGCCGCCGAACGGCTGGCGGCCGACCACCGCGCCGGTCGGCTTGTCGTTGATGTAGAAGTTGCCGGCCGCATTGCGCAGCTTGTCGCTGGCCAGGTTGATCGCCTGCCGGTCGCGGGCGAAGACCGCGCCGGTCAGGCCGTAGGGCGACGTCGTGTCGCACAGATCGAGCGCCTCTTCGTAGCGGTCGTCGGCGTACACGTAGATCGTGAGGACCGGGCCGAACAGCTCCGTCACCATCGTCCGGTAGCGCGGCTCGCGGGCCTGGATGATCGTCGGCGCGATGAAGTACCCGGTCTCGTCGCTGCACCCGCCCCCGCAGATCACGTCGGCGTCCGGGCTGGCCTGGGCTTCGTCGATGGCGCCCGCGAGCTGGTCGTACGACGCCTTGTCGATGACCGCCCCCATGAAGTTGGTGAAGTCGGCGACGTCGCCGTAGGCGATCGCGCTCACTTCGTCGCAGAGGCGGTCGCGGAACGTGGCCCACAGGCTCTGCGGGATGTAGGCGCGGCTGGCGGCGCTGCACTTCTGCCCCTGATACTCGTACGCGCCCCGGATGAGGCCGGCGGCCAGCTCGTCCGCATCGGCGGAGGCGTGCGCGAACACGAAGTCCTTGCCCCCGGTCTCGCCCACGATGCGCGGGTAGCTGCGGTAGGTCCGGATGTTGCGGCCCACCGCGGCCCACATGCCCTGGAACACCTCCGTGCTGCCCGTGAAGTGCACGCCGCCGAGGTCCGGGTGGTTCATCGCCGGCTCGCCGATCGCGTCCCCGCTCCCCGGCACCATGTTGATCACGCCGTCCGGCAGGCCAGCCTCTGCCAGCACGCGCATCAGCCAGTACGCCGAGAACACCGCGGTGGAGGAGGGTTTCCACACCACCGTGTTGCCCATCATCGCCGGACTCGTCGGCAGGTTGCCCGCGATGGCGGTGAAGTTGAACGGCGTCACCGCGAAGACGAAGCCTTCCAGCGGCCGGTACTCCACGTAGTTCCAGGTGCCCGGTTGGCTGCTCGGCTGCTGCTCGAAGATCTGCCGCATGTAGGCCGGATTGAACCGCAGGAAGTCGATCAGCTCGCAGGCCGCGTCGATCTCGGCCTGCATGACGGTCTTGCTCTGGTTGAGCATGGTCGCCGCGTTGATGATCGGGCGGTAGCGGCCCGCGAGCAGGTCCGCGGCCTTGAGAAACACCGCGGCCCGGGCCTCCCAGGGCAGGGCCGCCCAGGCCGGCCGCGCGCGCGCCGCCGCGGCGATCGCCTGCTCCACCGTGCGGGCGTCGCCCTTGTGGTACGTCGCCACCGAGCGGGCGTGGTCGTGCGGCAGAATGCAGCGGCCGCAGTTGCCGGTCTGCACGTCCTGCCCGCCGATGATCAGGGGAATTTCGACGCAGTCATCGGCAAACCGCTCGAGCTGGGTCTTGAGCGCATGCCGTTCCGGCGAGCCCGGCGCGTAGTCCAGGACCGGTTCGTTGCGCGGTTCGGGAACGATTACGGAGCTGTTCGTCATTGCGCCGTAAGTATATGCGTTCGGGCCGGGGCCTGTTTGCCACGCGGGTTGCGGGTAACGTAAGGTGAATGGAGCCGGCCCGCGCCGGCACCGCGTTCCGGGGCCGAGGTAGCTCAGTCGGTAGAGCACATGACTGAAAATCATGGTGTCGCCAGTTCGATTCTGGCCCTCGGCACCACCTGCCCGTTTCTTGCGCTCTCGTAGCGTCTCGTAATCCTGCATAACCCACGCTAGTCCATCACTTTACGGGCTTGACAGGTATTTTGGCCTCCCGTAGAGTCTCAGACAGACCGTGGGTAATTTCGTGGGTAACGCGATGTGGGGAAAGGGATCGAGATGGGGCGGCTGACCGTCGCGAAGTTGCGCTCGCTGTCGAAGCCGGGGCGGTACGGCGATGGTGGGACGCTGTTTCTGAACGTGGCGCGGGGCGGTAGCAAGAGCTGGATCCAGCGGCTGACCGTGGCTGGGAAGCGCCGGGACATCGGCCTCGGCGGGTGGCCTGTCGTGAAGCTCGCCGAGGCCCGGGACCAGGCGTTCGAGAATCGGCGGATCGCCCAGCGAGGCGGCGACCCCGTCGCCGACCGGCGCCGGGCGTCCAAGGCGCCGACGTTCCGCGAGGCCGCGGAGCGGACGTTCGAGGCGAACCGGGTGCGCTGGCGGAGCAACAAGACGGCCTCCAACTGGCTGCAGGGGATGGCCAAGCGCGTGCTGCCGGTGATCGGTGACATGCGAGTGGACCGCATCGGCCGGGAGGACGTGCTGCGCATCCTGACGCCCATCTGGACCAGTAGGCCCGAGATCGCGAGGAAGCTCCGCAGCCGCATCCGCGCCGTGCTCGCCTGGGCGCAGGCGCACGGCCACATCGAGCACAACCTTGCCGGGGAAGCCATCGACGGCGCCCTGCCGGCGATGCCGGCCGTCAAGGCGCACTTCCGGGCGCTGCCGTATCAGGAGACCTTGGCGGCGCTCTTGGCAATCGACGGTTCCGAGGCGTCGACGTCCGTGAAGGCGTGCCTCGGCTTCGTGGCGCTGACCGCCTGCCGGAGCGGGGAGGCGCGGGGCGCGACGTGGGCGGAGATCGACTTTGAGGCGCGCGAGTGGCGCATCCCGGCGTCCCGGATGAAGGGCGGCCTCGAGCACCGTGTCCCACTGTCTGCACAGGCGCTGGCCATGCTGGAGATCGTAGAGGATCTGCGCGATGGGTCCGATTGGGTGTTCCCGTCGCCTCGATTGCCCGGCAAGCCGCTGAGCAACATGGCGCTGGCGAAGTGCCTGAAGAGTTGCGGGCTCGCGGACCGCGCGACGGTGCACGGCTTCAGGACGTCGTTCAGGACGTGGGCGAGCGAGAAGACGGACGCCGACCACGCCGTCATGGAGCTGTGTCTTGCGCACCGCGTCGGGCCGGCCGTCGAACGGGCGTACGCGCGATCGGAACTTTTCGAGAAGCGCCGGGAGTTGATGGACCAGTGGGGGCACTTCCTGAGCGACGAGCGTGCACGGGTCGGTGCTCGAGTGGGCGAGCGCGATGGACCTGCGGAACGACAACCCATGTGACCGCGTCCTGCGCGAGATCGACGGCCCGACCGGCCTGGTCGAATCCGTACGCGGGTCGCGGCTCTGACTCGCCCATCCCCGCCGTCCCGAAGCTGCCGGAATGCCCGAGCCCGATCCTGTAGATTCGGACGCCATCAACGCTCGGAAATCGAGCCCGACACGGCAGCCCGACCCGCTCTGGCAGGCTCCGCGCCGACCAAGGCCACGACCGGTCGTCCAGCCACCGGCACCCGAAGAGGCAGTGCCGACAATCGCGATTCTGTCACCATAAATCCCATGGTATCTCTAGATTATCTCAACCAATCTGGTATCATGGGCGCCGGCGCGCCGGTACCGGTGTTCCGGCCGCCTTGTGACCCCGAACGAGCGCGCCTGTCGCGGCTCGCATGGACTTCGACGATTACCTGCGACGCGTGGCGACCGAAACTGCCTTCGCTTGACGATCAGGCGCGGCCCGTGACCGATCCGGCAACGTCAGGAAGCATGCGGGCCAATGGGTTGATGGTGCTGTCGAAGCAGACCGTGGCAGTCGCTGTGGCGCTGCTGATGGCGCT
>CAYGCV010000074.1:0-15017 GCA_964348425.1 uncultured Vicinamibacteraceae bacterium
ATTCTGCGAAAATCCATGCCAGGATGATGGAAAGAGCTTTGGTTGGCTGTGATATCTTTCGTCGTTCCCACCTCTCGACCGGCGCACAGAGAAATGTCAGGTTCGTTTGCGGATCGATGTCGACCAGCAGAACTCTCTTGTATTTCAAGCCAGCCAGGCAGCAACCGACGTGGTAGGTTGACGTCGTTTTCGCGACGCCACCCTTGTAGTTGATAAAGGCGATGGTCTTCACCATGGTTGCAGCACCACTCCCAGGAGCCGACAAGCATGCCCGCCGCGGGGAGTCGGCCGTCGCCGAGCCGGCGGCATCCGGGAACGGGAGCGCGTCAGCTCCCAGTGTAGAGGATGCGCCAGAGGCGACCCGCGGCGTCGTCGGTCACGTAGAGGGAGCCGTCCGGGCCCTGGCCGATGCCGGCCGGCCGGTGGGCGGCGTCGCGGGAGCTCATGAGCGGCGACGCGCCGGCGAAACCGTCGGCGAACGTCTCCCACTCGCCGGTGAACCCGCCGTTGTCGCGCGGCGCGAACGCCACCTGGTAGCCGCCCTGCTCGAACGGCGCCCGGTTGAACGATCCGTGGAACGCCACGAACGCGCCGTCCGCGTAGCGGGCGGGAAACTGATCGCCCGTGTAGAAGAGCAGGTCGTGGGGCGCCCAGTGACCCGGGAAGGTGACCAGCGGCCGCTCGTACTGCGCGCAGTCGCCCGCGTCCCGGCCGTCGCCGCCGTACTCCGGCGCCAGCATCCGCTGGTCCCGGAGGTGATCGTAGTAGCAGTACGGCCACCCGAAGTCGGCCCCGTCGCGCAGTCGGATCAGCTCCTCCGACGGCAGCTCGGCGCTCTCCTCGTCGTCGTAGTGGGCCCCGAAGAGCCTCGCGAGCGAGTCGCGCCCGTGCTGCATGGCGTACATCGCCCCGCTGACCCGGTCCCAGGCGATGCCCAGCAGATTGCGGGTGCCGATCGCGAAGCGGTAGCCGTCGCCGGCCTGCGTCTGGCCGGGACGGCCGGCGTCGAAGCGCCAGACGCTCGCCTGCCGCTCCCGCTGCGGACACGGCTGGAGCCCGGGCGATCCCGGGGTCCTCGCCCGCTGCTGGCAGTTGTTCGAGGGCGCGCCGACGTTCACGTAGATGTGCCCGTCCGCGTCGAACGCGAACGGCTTGTCCGGGTGCCCCCGCTGCAGCGGGAAGCCGGACGCGATCGACTCGGCGGGACCCGCGGGCAGGAGGCGGCCGGGCGTCAGCCGATAGCGGAGGATCCCCTCGAACGTCGAGACGTAGAGATGACCGCCGTGGAGCTGGAGACCCGTCCCGTAGTGGTCGGCGAAGCGCTCGATGACCTCCGCGCGCCCGTCGCCGTCGGCATCCCGCAGCGCGATGACGCCTTCGTCCTCGTCGCCGGGCGCTCGGCCGCGCGCGCCCCGGTTGCGCACGTAGATATCACCGTCGGCGGTCACGTCGAGGTGCCGCACGCGGCCGAGCCCGTCGGCGACCACCAGCGCGCAGAAGCCGTCGGGCAGCGCCAGCCCGCCGTTGTCGGGATCGCACGCAGGCAGACCGGCTCCCGCCGGCTGTGCGTCGCCGGCCGCGGGCAGCCCGAGGCAGGCAACGACCGCCGCGAGGGCGACGGCCGCCGCACCGACGGATCGCTCGTGTCTCATTGAAGCCTGAAGCCCCCTAGCGCAGCCCGCGGAACGACCCGCAGTCCAGCATCTCCGAGCCGTGGTACGGGTTGCTGATGAAGCCGTCCTCCTGAATCCACGACTTGCGGGCCATGGGGCAGAAGGCCAGCCGCAGCTCGCCCAGGCCCACCTCGCGCGCGTAACCGATCACCGCGTCGCTCAGCAGGCCGAAGGCCGCGCGCGCCTTCGTCAGGTCGTCGGCCAGCGCCACCGCGCGCGCCGCCGTGACGATGGCCGCGCCCGTGTCGCCGAGCTCGGCGGCGGCGGCGGCAACTGCCTCGGCAGCGTCCGCGACGCCCTCGATCGAGTCCCCGGCCAGCGCGCTCTGGATGTGCAGATAGGGCGCCGCGACGGCGGGCGACAGCTCGGCCGAGGCCGACGCCGCGAAGAGCGCGGCCGCCGCTGCCGTCAACGCCAGCAGCCTCATCGTGCATCTACGCATGTCTGTCCCTCCTGGCAAAGCACAGCAAGCGTACCACGTCGACGGCGCGGGCCCACGCGAAACGTTGCGCCGCGCCACAGGGGTTGCTAAGCTCGCCGCATGAGCATGAGGCGCGCACTCGCGGCGGCGGCGGTCGTTCTCGTGACGTTGCAGGCGGGCCCGCTGGAGAGCCAGGAGCAGCCGCTGTTCCGGAGCGGGACCGAGCTCGTCGACCTGTACGTGACCGTGACCGATCGCGACGGGCGTCTGGTCCCGGACCTGCTCCGGGACGACTTCACCATCTTCGACGACGGCGAGCCCCAGGACATCGCGCTGTTCGAGAACGCGGTGCGGCCGATCACGGTCGTCGTGATGCTCGACACCAGCATCAGCACCACCAACGTGATGGACCTGATCATGGCGGGCGCCGAGCAGTTCCTGATCAGGATGCTGCCGGACGACCGGGCGCGGGTGGGCGCCTTCAACGACAAGATCGAGATCGCCCCGGCCGAGTTCATCGGCGACCGCGACGAGCTGATCGGCGAGCTCGACGGGCTGGACTTCGGCAACGATACGCGCCTGCACGACGCGGTGGCGGCGTCGCTCGACGCGCTCGTCGGCGTGGAGGGGCGGAAGGTGATCCTCGTGCTGACGGACGGTCAGGACAGCGCCAGCGACATCGGCTGGCGGGACGTCCTCGAGCGGGCCGTGGCCGAGGAGGTCATGATCTACTCGATCGGCATGGAGGTGGAGTACTTCGACGGGCTCCGCAACCGGCGCACGCGCCCGGATCGCAGCCTGCGCGAGCTGGCGGCCGAGACCGGCGGCGGCTACTTCGAGCTGGAGGAGGAGGACGAGCTCGGCGCGACGTTCACGCGGGTGTCGCAGGAGCTCCACAGCCAGTACGTGCTCGGCTTCTCGCCCCAGGCGCGCGACGGCCGGGTGCATGCGCTGGACGTGCGGGTCCGGGGCCGCGGCATGTCCGCGCGGGCGCGCCGCAGCTACGTGGCGCCGTCCGGGTCCGGCCAGGCCCGCCGCTGACGGCACGCACCGGCGACGACCGATGTACTCCCCGCGCGTGGAGCTCGCGCTCGCCACGGCGCTCGAGGCGCACGGCCTCAGCCGGCGCAAGGCCGGTCGCGGCTTCGAGATCTCGCACGTGACGTCGGTCGCCATGATCGCGGCCGACCACGGCTGCGACGAGGACACCATCGTCGCGGCGCTCCTGCACGACACGCTCGAGGACACGGCGCTGGAGCCGGACGTCATCCGCTCGCGGTTCGGCGCGCTCGTGCTGGCGATGGTGCAGGACGTCTCCGAGCCGCCCAGGCCCCGCCCGTGGCGGGCGCGCAAGGAGGCCTACATCGAGCAGTTGCGGGTGACGCCGCGCGCCGGCGCGCGCGCGGTGGCGTCGGCCGACAAGATCCACAACCTGTCGAAGATGACGCAGGGGCTCCGCACCCAGGGGCGCCCGTTCATCCGGCCGTTCAGCGCACCGCTAGACCAGATGGTCTGGTACCACCGGACCGTGCTGGCCACCCTGCAGGACGCCTGGTCGCACGCGATCCTCGAGGAGCACGCGCGGCAGGCGGCCGCGTTCCTCGCCGCGGCCGCCGAGGCCGAATCCGCCGCGACCTGATCCGCCGGTCAAGGGGCCAGGCCGCCGGCCAGCGGATCCTCCGCGTCGATCACGAACTCGTGCTCCCCGGTGATCCACGCCTCGCCCGCGATGCGGGCCACGATGGCCGGGAGGTCGCCGACGGTCGTGCGGTCCTCGAGCCGGCCGACGAAGCGGGTGCCGGCCAGGCTCTCGTGGACGAAGGGCCGGTCCGGCTCCAGCATGCCCATCGCATCGACCACCGCCATGGCCGCCGCGGTGCCGGTGCCGCTCGGTGAACGATCGACCCGCGCATCGGCGAAGATCGTGACGCTGCGCAGATCGGCGTCGTTGCCGTCGGGCGCCCCCACGACGATGGCGCCGTGAATCCCCTTGAGCCCGGGATCGCGGGGGTGGACGGGGGCCAGGGCCGCGTCGGCCGCCCGGCAGAGCTCGAGCCCGAGCCGCCGCAGGGCGGGCAGCCCGTCCGGGCGCACAGCCGCGCCCAGCGACTCGCCGTCGGCGATCGCGTAGAACATGCCGCCGAACGCGACGTCGACCGGCACCTGCCGGGTCCCCAGCCGCAGCGCGACGCCGGCCTGCAGGACGAAGGCGGGCACGTTGCGGAACGACACGCGCGCCACGCGGCTGCCGGACCGCTCGGCCCGGGCGGTCACCCGCCCCGCCACCGTGTCGAGCACGACGTCCGCCGCCGGGTCGGCCAACTGGAGCAAGCCGCGCTCGAGCGCGATGGTGACCGCCGCGACGACCCCGTGGCCGGACAGGGGCGTGTAGCCGCCGGCGTGCATGAAGAGCAGCCCGGCGTGCGCGCCCGGCGTCACCGGCTCGGTCAACACCGCGCCGCACATGCCGGCATGCCCGCGCGGCTCGCACATGAGCGCGCGCCGCAGCCGGTCCCAGCGCCGCCGCAACCAGTCCCGCTTCTGCGCCATGGTCGACCCGCGCGCCCGCGGGAACCCGCCCGCGACGAGCCGCAGGGCCTGGCCGGCGGCGTGCGCGTCGATCGTCCGGATGCGCCGCCGCAGTCGGTCCGCCACGGGCACAGTGTCCACCGCGTCCCGGCGGCGCGCAAGCCGGCGGCCGCCCGGCGCTGACAAGCCGGGAGAGGGCCGCTATCATTGGCGCAGCATGTCGAATTGCGCCTGCCGGTCGGGTGCGGCCGCCCTGCTCGCCGCCGCGCTGCTGACGGCCGCACCCCCACTCGCCGGGGCGGCCGAGGGCGCCGGGCGCCGCGCGGACCTGCTGCGGCAGGGCTACGACCTGGCGTACAACCTGGACCACGACCAGGCGGTCGCGGTCTTCGAGCAGACCATCCGCGAGGCCCCGGACGACCCGGCCGCCCATCGCGGCCTCGCGGCCATCACCTGGCTGCGCATTCTCTTCCTGCAGGGGCGGGTGCTGGTCGACAACAACCTGTCCCGCGCGGGCGGCACCGTCAGCCGGCGGCGCGTCCGGACCCCGAAGCCGCCCGATGGCCTCGCCCGCCGCTTCGAGTCGCACATCGAGCGGGCCGTCGAGCTGTCGGAGGCGGCGGTCGATCGTGCGCCGGACGACCCCGACGCGCACTACGAGCTGGGCGCCTCGGTTGCGCTCGCGGCCTCGTACCGGGCGTCGATCCGGGGCGACGTGCTGCCGGCGCTGCGCCAGGCGAAGCAGGCGTACGAGGCGCACCAGACCGTGCTCGAGCTCGATCCCCGCCGCAAGGACGCCGCGCTGACGCTCGGCATGTACCGCTACCTGGTCTCACTGCTGCCCCGGGCGTTCCGCCTGCTGGCGTATCTCGTCGGCTTCGACGGCGGCCGGGCCGAGGCCCTGCGGCTCATCGAGGAGGCGGCCGCCTATCCGGGCGACACGCGCGCGGAAGCCCAGTTCGCGCTCGTGCTGCTCTACAACCGCGAGCGCGAGTACGGCGGCGCGCAGCGGGCGTTGAACGACCTGCGGCGCCGCTTCCCGCGCAACCGCCTGCTCTGGCTCGAGTCCGCGGCCACCTGGCTGCGCGACGAGCGGGCCGTTCCCGCGGAACGGGCCATCGACGCGGGGTTCGCCGCGCTGGCACAGGACGATCGCACGCGCATGGAGGGCGAGCAGGCCGTCTGGCACCTCGTGCGGGGCGCGGCCCGCGTGGCGCGCGGCCGCGTCGCGGAGGCGCGGCCGGACCTGGCCGCGGCGGAAGCCGGCCCGGCCGCGGCCTGGGTCAAGGGGCAGGCCCACATCGAGCTGGGCAAGATCGCGGACCTGGAAGGCGACCGGCGGCGCGCCCGGTCGGCATACGACCGCGGCCGCAGGCTCTGCCGCCAAGCGCGGCACCAGCGCTGCGCCGACGCCGCCGAGCGCCTGCGGCGCCACGGCTACCCCCTGCCGGACAGCGAGTCTGCGAGGTAGTACGGCAAGGCGCGCACAGCGCGCCTCGGCGGGAGCGGCGCGGGGCGAAGGGGTCCCCGCAAGCGAACGCCGGGGGTTCGGGGCGCAGCCCCGTCTGATTGAAGCTCATGCAACACGAAAAGCTCGCGATTCTCGTGGCCGGCGGGCCGGCGCCCGGCATCAACAGCGTCATCAGCGCGGCGACCATCCGGGGCCGGCTGGCGGACGTGGAGGTCATCGGGATCCACGACGGCTTCGAGTGGATCATGCACGGCGACATCGACCACGTGACGCCGCTCACCATCGCCGGGGTCAGCCGGATCCACTTTCGGGGCGGCTCCCACATCGGGATCTCGCGGGCCAACCCGACGCTGCGGGAGGAGCACCTCGAGAGCACGGTCGTGTCGCTGCTGCGCCTGGGCGTGACGCGGCTGATCACGATCGGCGGGGACGACACCGCGTACTCGGCCCACCGCCTCGTGCAGCGGGCCGCGGAGCGCATCCAGGTGGTGCACGTGCCGAAGACTATCGACAACGACCTGGACCTGCCCCCCTACGTGGACACGTTCGGGTTCCAGACGGCGCGGCACGCCGGCGTGGAGATCCTCAAGAACCTGATGGTCGACGCGAAGACGACGTCGCGCTGGTACTTCGTCACGGCCATGGGCCGCAAGGCGGGACACCTCGCGCTCGGCATCGGCAAGTCGGCGGGGGCCACGCTGACGCTCATCCTGGAGGAGTTCGGCGGCCGGCGGCTGCGGCTCAAGACGCTGGTCGACACGCTGGCGGGCGCCGTCATCAAGCGCCTGACCGCCGGCCGGCGCGACGGCGTGGCGGTGCTGGCCGAGGGCCTGATCCTGGGGATCGATCCGGACGACCTGACCGAGCTCGAGAGCGTCGAGCGCGACGCCCACGGCAACGTGCGGCTGGCCGAGATCAACATCGGCGCGCTGCTCAAGGGCGCCGTCGCCGCGCGACTCGGGGAGTTCGGGCTCAAGACGACGATCGTCGCCAAGAACATCGGCTACGAGCTGCGCTGCGCCGACCCGATCCCGGCCGACATGGAGTACACGCGCGACCTCGGCTACTGCGCGGCCCGCTACGTGCTGGCCGGCGGCAACGCCGCGATGATCTCGATGCAGGCGGGACAGTTCATCCCCATCCCGTTCGAGAAGCTGATCGACCCGGACACCGGCCGCGCGAGCGTGCGCCTGGTCGACATCGACTCGAGCCGCTACCGCATCGCCCGCCAGTACATGCTGCGCCTGCGCCGCGACGACTTCGACGACCCGCACGATCTGGCGAACCTGGCGGCGACCGCCGGCATCCCGCTGGAGCGCTTCCGGGACGAGTTCGCGTATCTCGTGGAGCACGAGCCGCCGCCGATGGCGCTCGATCTGCAGCGCGGCTTCGTGCCGGACCCCGAACATACGCCGACGGCGGGCTGATTGGCGCGCGCAGTTCTTGCGCGCGCCGGGCGGGTCGAGGCGCGGGCGGCCGAACCGCTACGGTCCACCGCACGCGCCCGGCCTAACGCACCGGGCCGGCCCGGCCGCAGCGGGCCGAGCCGGCCGGCGCCTCCTCAGGTGAGCGACCCGATGCGGTCCGTGCTGTCGCCGAAGCTGTCGACGTGCACGCCCAGCCGGTCGAGCAGCGAGACGTAGAGGTTCGAGATGGGCGTCCCCAGCGGATGCCGGACGTAGCGGCCGCCGCGGATGCCGGCGCTCTTGCCCCCGACGACCGCGACCGGCAGGTCGTCGTGGAAGTGCGTGTTGCTGTCGCTGATGCCGGTCCCGTACAGGAAGACCGTGTGGTCCAGCATCGTGCCGTCGCCCTCCGGCATCGCGTCCATCCTGGCGGCCAGGTGCGCGAACTGCTGGAAGTGGTACTCGTTGATCTTGTGCAGCCGCTCGAGCTTGCCGTACTCGTCCTGGTGGTGCGACAGCGGATGGTGCGAGTCGGAGACCCCGATCTCGGGGTAGGCCCGGCCGCTGACCTCCTTCGCCAGCATGAAGGTGCTGACGCGGGTCAGGTCGGTCTGGTACGCGAGCGCCAGCAGGTCCATCTGGAGCTTCGCGTGGGTGGCGTAGTCGTCCGGGATGCCCGCGGGCTCGTCCACCAGCGGCAGCTCGCGCGAGCTCTGCAGCTCGGCCGTGCGGAGGCGCCGCTCGACGTCGCGCACCGAGTCGACGTACTCGGCCACCTTGAGCCGGTCGCCCGGCCCGAGGATGCGCTCGAGGCGCTTCAGCTCGGACGAGACGGCGTCGATGATGGTCCGGTCGCGCTGGAGCCGGGCCAGCCGGGCGGCCGGATCCGTGCTGCCGCTGGTGCCGAAGAGCCGCTCGAAGACGGCGCGCGGATCGCGCTCGACGGGCAGCGGCGTGGTCGGCGTCCGCCAGGCGATGGTGTTGGTGTAGGCGCAGCTCGAGCCGCCGTCGCAGGTCCCCACCATCGCGTTCGACTCGATGCCGAGCTCCAGCGACGTGAGCTGGGTCTCCTTGCCGAGCTCGCGCGCCGCGACCTGGTCCATGGACACGGCGGCGTACACGTCGGCGCCCGCCGTCAGCCTGAACGTGGTCGCCGTCAGGAACGTGCCCGCCGAGCGGGCGTGGTCGCCGCCGCCTTCCATGAGGTCGGCCGGCTTGTCGGCCAGACCGCCCAGCAGCAGCGTCTTGTCCTTGAGGGCCGCGAGCGACCGCAGCGTCGGCGGCATCTCCTCGAGGGCCCCCTCGGCCCGCGGCCACCAGTAGCCCATCGACATGCCGTTGGGCACGTAGAAGACGCCCAGCCGGCGCAACCGGGCCGGCGACGCCGCCGTCCGGCTCAGCGCCGTGAGGGCCGGCACCATCGCGTCCAGCAGCGGCAGGGCCAGCGTGGCCCCGGCGCCGCGCAGCACCGCCCGACGAGACAAACGCTTCTTGGTAATGAACATGGACTATTGCTCCGCGACTATTGCTCAGCCTGTTGGTGACCGGGGTCCCGCACCAGCCGCTGCTGGAACGGGGCGCTCTCGACGACGCCGAGAATGAGCGACGACCAGCGATAGTCGTCGCGGGCCGCATCCCGCGCGATCCGGCGCACGGTGGGCGCATCCAGATAGTCGAGGCCGCGCCCGAGGGCGTAGGTCATCAGCTTCTCGATGACGGTGCGCACGAACTCGTCCTCGCTCTGCTCCAGCAGCGCCGTCCTGAAGGCCGCCGGGTTCGCGATGTAGGTTTCCCGCCAGGTGATCGCCGAGTCGATTGCCGCGCCCTCGTCGTCCTCGCGCCAGCGGCCGATGGCGTCGAAGTTCTCGAGCGCGAAGCCCAGCGGATCGAGGTTCGCGTGGCAGCTCGCGCACACGGGGTTCGAGCGGTGCTGCTCCATCCGCTCGCGCAGCGACGTCGGCTGGCTCCGCCCGTCGTTCTCCGGTAGCGGCGGCACGTTCGCGGGCGGCGGCGGCGGCGGCGAGCCGAGCAGCGTCTCGAGCACCCACTTGCCCCGCAGCACGACCGACGTGCGGTCCGCGTAGGACGTCACCGTCAGGACGCTGCCGTGCCCCAGCAGGCCCTGCCGCGAGGCGTCCGGCACGGACGTGCGGCGGAAGTGGCTGCCGTACACGCCGGGAATGCCGTAGTGGTCGGCCAGCCTGGCGTTGAGATAGGTGTAGTCGGCGCGCAGCAGGTCGAGCGCGCTGCGGTCCTCGCGCACCTGGCTCTCGAAGAACAGCTCCGACTCCCGCACCATCGCCTCGCGCAGCGTGCCGTCGAAGCCGGGGAAGCGCAGCGGATCCGGCACCATCGTCTCGAGGTTGCGGATCTGCAGCCACTGGCCGAGGAAGTCGTTCATCCAGCGCGTGGCGCGCCGATCGGCGAGCATCCGCCGCGTCTGCTGCTCCAGCACGGCGGGATCGCGCAGCCGGCCGGCCGTGGCCGCCTCCAGCAGCTCGTCGTCCGGCAGGCTGCGCCACAGGAAGAAAGAGAGGCGCGAGGCCAGCTCCAGGTCGCTGATCCGGTAGGCGGTCCCGGCCGCGGCGTCGATCGGATCGGACTCCGCGCGCATGAGGAACGCGGGCATGCTCAGCAGCGCCTCGAGCGCGCGCGCGACCCCGGTCTCGAAGTCCCCCGCGGCGCGCCCGATCTCGTAGATGGCCATCAGGGGCTGCAGGTCCGCGTCGGTCACGGGCCGCCGATACGCGCGCCGCGCCAGCGTGCGGACGATCTCCCGCGCGCACGGCTCCTCGTCCTCCGGCGTGGCCGGCCGGCACACGAAGATGCGTCCGCGGCTCGGCGTATCCTCCGGAACCCGCCCCAGGAACGGCCCGTGGATCTCGAGCGTCGCGATGCCGGCCACCACGTTGTCGCCCTCACCCCGCGAAGCCGACGGGGCCATGTCGGTGAAGGCCACGGACACGAGCCGCGTCCCGGCCCGAACCGGGAGGCGCAACACCATGTCGTTGTCGGCGGTCTGGTTGTACAGCGCGATCTGCTGGTGGACGATGTCGTCGTCCGGCGGCGCGATGCCGCCGCCCGTCAGCGTGTACTCGACCTGACCCGCGAACTTGCCGCCGACCGCGAGGCGCCCGACGAGCGCGTGATCGATGCGCAGCTCGACGTGGTACTCGCGCTCGGCGATGTTGCCGAAGATCGTTTCCCCCACGTCGCTGCGCTGCAGCCGGATGCGGAAGAGGTAGTCGCCGTCGAGCGAGAAGGTGTGGCGCGCGGCCAGGCCGCCGTGGGTGGCGAACGGCAGCTCCTCGCCCATGCGGGCTTCCTGCCGCGTCCCGGTGGGGATGCGGTAGGTCTGGATCGCCGGGCGGTTCTCGAGCGTGCCGACCGCGAGGCGGCTGACCTTGGTGGCCGCAGTGATGTAGCGATCCATCAGCGCCGGGGTCATGGCGAGCACGTCGGCGTTGTTGTCGAAGCCGAAGCCGGCCATGTCGCTCGGGAGCAGCGCCTCGCCGTCGATCTCCAGCGCCAGCAGGTCGCGGACCGCGTTCACGTACTCGGTCCGATTCAGGCGGTGCGACGCGACGCGGCCCGGGTTGGGGGCCGCGGCGCCCACCCGGTCGAGCTCGGCCTCGAGCGCCGTCAGGAACGTCTCGACCGCCGCGGGCTCGGGCCGCGGCCGCCCCTGCGGCGGCATCTGCCCGCTGCGCAGCTTCCTGGCGACCTTCTCGAAGAGCTCGCGATGAGCCGCCACCTGGCCGATGTCGACCTGGTCGAACATCACGCCGGCCGTCTGCAGCCGCTCGTTGTGGCAGGTCACGCAGTACCGATCGAGGAGCGCGCGGGAGGGCGCCTCCGTCTGACCGGCGGCCGGCAGCGGCGCCGCCGCCACGACCATGCCGGCGAGACATGCGGCGCCTGCGACTCTCAGCTTGGACATAATGGGGCCTTCTTCCGGCGGTTGCCCGCCCGAGTGTGTTTTGCCGTTTGTACCACCTTTGCGGCCGGCAGGCAAGGAAGCTAGAATGCGGGGGCGGCCGAATCGACCGCTCGCAGCGAACCCGAACGCGGGAGGACACCATGCGCGTCCCGACGAAGCGTCTCGCCGGCCTGTGTCTCGTCTTGCTCGTGGCCGCTGCCGGCAGTGCGGCTGCCGCTCCGCCGGATCTGCGCCTGGTGGATGCGATGGCGGACCGGGACACCGCGCGCGTCCGCGCCCTGCTCGACGCCGGGGCCGACGCGGACACCGCGCGCGCCGACGGCGCGACGGCGCTGCTCTGGGCGGCCCACTGGGACGACGGCGCGGCCGTCGAGTGGCTGCTGCAGGCCGGCGCCGACGCCAATGCCGCCGACGACCACGGCGTGACGCCGCTCGCGCGCGCCTGCGAGAACGCCAGCGTCGCGGTGGTCGACCGGCTGCTCGCCGCCGGGGCGGACCCCAGCGCCGCGCAGACCAACGGCCTGACGCCGCTGATGATCGCCGCGCGCACGGGCAGCCTCGACGTGGTGGAGGCCCTGCTCGCGCACGGCGCCGACGTCGACGCCGCCACCGCCGCCACGCACGAGACCGCACTGATGTGGGCCGTGGCCGAGGGCCACCGCGATATCGTCCGCGCCCTGATCGCCAGCGGTGCCGACGTGGGCCCCAACCCGCGGCAGGCGCTCTCGCCGCTGATTGCCGCCGCCGAGAACGGCGACATCGAGACGGCCGGCATGCTGCTGGCGGCGGGCGCGGGCATCGACGACACGGGGTCGGACGGCGCGCATCCGCTGGCGTATGCCGTCATCGTCGGGCAGAGCGCATTCGCCCACTTCCTGCTCGAGCAGGGCGCGGACCCGAACGGCGCGGTCGACGGGGTCACCGCCCTGCACGCCGCCGCCGGGCCGGTCGACACCTGGCTCAAGGCCTGGAACCGCCAGCACGGCGGGGCGCGGATGCGCCGGGGCCGGCTGGCGCTGGCCGAGCGGCTGCCGCTGGTCGACGCCCTGCTCGCCAGGGGCGCCGATCCGAACGTGCGCATGACCGCCTCCGGCATGACCTCCCAGGGCTTCGTCCGCAACGGGGCGTACGACACGTTCACGACCGGCACCGGCGACGTGGCCGGCGCGACCCCGCTGTGGGTGGCGGCGTTCGCCACCAACCCCGGCCCGGGCTGGATGTGGGACGGCTGGAAGACGCACGGCTCGACCGGCGACGTCCTGCGCAGCCTGCTCGCGGGGGGTGCGCGGCCGGACATCACCGCCATCGACGGCACGACGCCGCTGATGGCGGCGGCCGGCTGCGGGCGGGTGTCGTACTGGACGAACACGCCGCGGGCGCTGCGCCAGCCGATGGCGGAGGAGGCAGCCGGCATCCTCATCGCGGCCGGCGTGGACGTGAACGCCACCAACGAGGGCGACTACACGGCGCTGCACTGCGCGGCGTTCAGCGGCCTCAGCGAGGTGGTCGAGCTGCTCGTGACGCACGGCGCCGACATCGATGCGCGCGACTGGCGCGGCCGGACGGCGTTCCGGCTGGCCGAGGGCGCCAAGCAGTCGTTCCATTACCAGGCGTGGCCCGAGGTCGCGGCCCTGCTCGAGGCGCTCGGGGCCGATACAACCCTCGGGATTCCGGGCACCGTCCAGGAGCGCCTGCGGGGGCTGGTGGCAGTTCGCCAGGGGTCGGCGCCGTAGGGCGGCGTCGACTCCTTCATGCGTCAGGCACCATGAGGAACCACCAATGCATCTTCGAATGAAGCTTCTCGCCGGGCTGTGGCTCGTTCTCCTCCTGACGGCGACCGGCGCGGCCGGCGCGCCGGACCTGCGCCTGGTGGACGCGATGGCGGACCGGGACACCGCGCGCGTCCACGCCCTGCTCGACGCGGGGCTCGACCCGGACACCGCCCGCGCCGACGGCGCGACGGCGCTGCTCTGGGCCGCCCACTGGGACGACGCCGCGGCCGTCGAACTGCTGCTCGCGGCCGGCGCCGACCCCAATGCCGCCGACGACCACGGCGTGACGCCGCTCGGCCGCGCCTGTGAGAACGCGAGCCTGACCCTGGTCGACCGGCTCCTCGCCGCCGGCGCGGACCCGAGCGTCGCCCAGACCAACGGCCTGACGCCGCTGATGGCCGCCGCCCGCACCGGCAGCCTCGCCGTGGTCGAGACCCTGCTCGCGCACGGCGCCGACGTCGACGCCGCCACCGCCGCCACGCACGAGACCGCGCTGATGTGGGCCGTGGCCGAGGGCCACCGCGACATCGTGCGCGCCCTGATCGCCGCCGGCGCCCACGTGCGTCCCAACCCGCGCCAGGCGTTCTCGCCGCTGATTGCCGCCGCCGGGAACGGCGACATCGAGACGGCCGGGTTGCTGCTGGCCGCCGGCGCGGGCGTGGACGACACGGGGTGGGACGGTTCGCATCCGCTGGCCTATGCCGTCATCTTCGGGCAGGGCGCCTTCGCGCACTTTCTGCTCGAGCAGGGCGCGGACCCGAACGGGGCCGTCGACGGGGTCACCGCCCTGCACGCGGCCGCCGGCCCGGTCGACACGTGGCTCAAGGCCTGGAACCGCCTGCACGGCGGCCCACCGCGCGCGCGCGCCGGCTCGTCGCGGGCGCCCAGCAGCCGGCTGGCGCTGGCCGACCGCCTGCCGCTGGTCGATGCGCTGCTCGCCGCCGGCGCCGATCCTGACGCGCGCATGACGGCCTCCGGCGTGACGGAGCAGGGCTTCGTCCGCAACGGGGCGTACGACACCTTCGCGACCGGCACCGGGGACGTGGCGGGCGCGACGCCGCTGTGGGTGGCGGCGTTCGCCACGAACCCGGGCCCGGGACGGCCGCGGTTCGGCTGGCAGACCCACCGCTCGACCGCGGACATCCTGCGCAGCCTGCTCGCCGCAGGCGCCAGTCCCGGCATCACCACCGTCGACGGCACCACGCCGCTGATGGCGGCGGCCGGCTGCGGCCGGAATGCGCACTGGACGAACACGCCGCGCGCGGCGCGGCAGCCGATGGCGGAGGAAGCCATCGGCGTCCTCATCGCGGCCGGCATGAACGTGAACGCCACCAACGAGGGCGACTTCACGGCGCTGCACTGCGCGGCCTTCAGCGGCCTCAACGAGGTGGTCGAGCTGCTCGTGGCGCACGGCGCCAACATCGACGCCCGCGACTGGCGCGGGCGGACCGCCTTCCGCCTGGCAGAGGGCGCCAAGCAGTCGTTCCACTACCAGGCGTGGCCCGAGGTCGCGGCCCTGCTCGAGGCGCTCGGCGCCGACACCAGCCTCGGCATCCCGGGCACCATCCACGAGCGCCTGCGGGGACTGGTGGCCGCCCGGTAGCGAGGAGCACCCCATGCATTTCCGAATGACGCGTCTCACCGGCCTGTGTCTCGCCTTCCTCGTGGCCGCGGCCGGCGGTGCGGCTGCGGCTCCGCCGGACCTGCGCCTGGTGGACGCGATGGCGGACCGCGACACCGCGCGCGTCCGCGCCCTGCTCGACGCGGGGCTCGACCCGGACACCGCCCGCGCCGACGGCGCGACG
>CAYGCV010000075.1:0-14821 GCA_964348425.1 uncultured Vicinamibacteraceae bacterium
CTGTGGGAGACGGAGAACGGGCCGCAGGGGGGCGACGAGGTCAACATCATCCGCGCCGGCGCCAACTACGGCTGGCCCGTCGTCTCGTACGGCCGGGCGTATTCGGGCGATCTGACCGGCACGCATTCCGGGCCGCAGCGGACCGCCCGCCAGATGGAAGGCGTCGAGGACCCGGTCTTCTTCTGGAGCCCGTCGATCTCGCCGGCCGGACTGATGTTCTATACCGGCGACCGCTTCCCGAACTGGCAGGGCGACCTGTTCGTCGGCGCGCTGCGGGGCGCCGAGCTGCAGCGCCTGATCTTCAACGATCGCGGCCTGCTGGTGCGCCAGCAGTCGCTGCTGCGCGAGCTTGGGCAGCGCATCCGGGAGGTGCGGCAGGGGCCGGACGGCCTGATCTACCTGCTGACCGGCGAGGACGACGGCGCGTTGCTCCGCCTCGAGCCGCTCGAGGGGTAGCCCGTCCACGCCGTTCCACGGCGCAGACTCCTGGCCTATCTGGCCGCGGCCGTGGCCGTGTTGCCCAGCGCGTCGGCGGCGCGGATGGCGAGCCGCTCGAGCTGGCCGCGTTCCACGTTCAGCCGGAAGCGCTCGACCCGGGAGTCGGCGATACCGTCGAGGGGGTAGAGCACCTCCCAGCGCGCGGTGTCGAGCGAGTACTCGACCCGGCGCACCGGGGAGTGCCCGTCGCTGACGACGAACGAGACGGCGAACCCGCCGGCTTGCGGGCGCGGGGCATCGACCTCGATGCGCGGCGGCGCGTTGTCCACCTCGAACGGCTTGCTCTCGACGAGGCCCTCGAGGCCCGCGCCCGGCGCATTGGCGCCGGCGTCGGAGGCGACGAGGCGGACCACGTAGGTGCCGTCGGGCGCGGACGTCGTATCCCACGTATAGATCGAGCTCTCGATCCCGGTCCGCAACGCACGCCACGACGTGTCCGCCTCGGTGCGGACCAGGAGATCGAAACGCAGCGGGTCGTTGTTGGGGTCGCGCGCGGCCCAGACGAAGGTGCGCAGCCCCCGGCGGTGGACGCGGCGTCCCAGCGTGGTCTGCTGGGTGTCGCCCTGCGCGCCGCCCCCGCCGTTCCCGGCAGCCGCCTCGGGCGGGTCGTCGAGACCCGCAATGGGCGGATCGCCGCTCGCGAACGGCCGCTGGAAGGCCACGCCCGGGTCGTGCACGGTCAGCGTCGTGATCTCCGGTCGCAGGTTCTGGGGCAGGTACGCGGCCGTGACCGAGAGCAGCGTCGGGGTGTCGGCGCCGCCGCGCAGCTCGGCCTTCCACTGCAGGTAGCGCGCCCTGGGGCTGGTGATGGGGGCGCCATCCGCGTCGCGATACGCTGCCGACCAGCGGCTCCAGGCGTCGTTGGGCGTGGACGTGTTGCCCGACCGGGTGAACAGCCGCAGCGAGCTGTCGCCGGGCGTCAGCGCGTGCCAGCGCAGCGTCCCCCAGGTGGCGACCGTCCCGGCGTCGCGCACGTCCGACACGTACTCGCCCGCACCGGCCTGGCCGGGAAGCAGGCGATAGACCTTGCCGGGGTTGGCCGTGGCGTAGTAGGCGGCGCCGCCGGCCGCGACCGCGAAGCTGGTGACCTGCCGCGCGGGGGCCCGCGCGAGCAGCCGGACGCGCGGCGGATCCTCGACGACGTGGTAGATCCTGCCGCTCGGGCCGGTGCCGATCAGGAGGTCGCCGCGCGCGTCGATCGAGACGTCGTACGGCGTGTCCTGCGAGGACTCCCACACCGTGTCCCACGCGCCGTCGGCGCGAATGCGGTAGACGGCGCCCCGCCCCGGCGACGCCGTTCCGCCCGTCCGGGCCGGACGGGCGGTTGCCGCCGAGGCCTGGCCGGCATCGGCCGCGACGACCGCGGTGACCGTGGTGGACGTGGTCACGCGCGGGACGGGACGCGAGCTCGCGGGCGGCGGGGGTGGGGCCGGGGCGCTGCGCGCCGCCGATTCGCCGACGGCGACGGCATAGAGCGTGCCGTCACCCGCGACGCGGAGTGCCCGAATCTCCGCGTACGGCGAGTCGAGGACGACGAAGCCGCGCCCGTCGCCGCCGATCCGCAGCACCTGTCCCGGCGTGCCCGTGCCGGCCAGCAGGTTGCCCTCGGCATCGTGGGCTAGGGCGAGCACGTGCGACGCGTCCGCCGCGTAGAACAGGCCTGCCTCGCCGTCCGGGGGCAGGCGGTAGATGCGGCCCGCGTCGCCGGTGGCCACGAAGCGGTTGCCCGCGGCGTCGGCCGCGAGCGCCCAGATGTATCGGTCGTCAGGGTCGAAGATCCGCTCGGACAGGCCGTTGCCGACCCGGAACAGCGCGCCGTCGGGAGAGGTGCCGACCAGTGCTTCGCGCGCGCCATCGGGAAGGACGGCATGGACGTTCTGCTCCGCGGCCTCGAAGACCGTCGACGTGCTGCCGTCCGACTCCAGGCGAAACACCCTGCCGTCGCCGCCGGCGCCGATCCAGAGCGCACCACCCGCCGGCGCGAGCGACCACAGGAAGGGGGCAGTCGCCTCGTGGAGCAGCTCCGCGTCGCGCGCCAGGGTCAGCCGTCCGTCCGCGTCGATCGAGACCCTGTCGGCCTCACCGGCGAGGAACTCCGCCTGCGTCGAGACCCGCCAGAATACGGGGGACGAGGCGTGGAGCACGACCACCGGCAGGCAGGCCGCGGCCGCGACGGCTGCGCGGCGGAGGCGGGTTCGCCAGCGCGGAGGCGGGCTCGTCATCCTGCCTCGATGTCCACCGTGAGCGTGCGGGAGCCGGACACCGCATGGTCCGTGCGGATCTCCCACTCGCCGAGCGTGGCCTGGGAGAGCCGCCGCAGCCCGCTGCCGCTCCGGTCGCCCTCGAGCACCGCCAGCACCGAAGGCGGCAGCGCCGGCATCGCCGTACCGCGCACGATCGCGCCCGGCCGGGAGCTGAGCAGCTTGACGTAGAGGCGGTTGTTGCGCCGGGTCGCGTTGAGGTTGCGGATGATCTGCTCGACCGTATCGGGCGCCTGCGTCGATCGCGACTCGCGCAGCTCCCGCGCGTTGAGTTGCGGCGCATCCGACACCAGCAACTGCAGCCGCCCGGCCGCGTGGCGGGGAATGTCGACCGTGACGGTCTCGACCAGCTCGGCGCCGCCGTAGCCGCGCGCGAGCACGTGCAGCCGCACGGCATCACCGGGGCGGATGCGCGGGGCGTCGAGCCAGACGCGCTCGATGGTCGCCGTGCGCGGCCTCTCCGCCGACGTGATCTCGATGTCGATGCCGTCGAGCTCGAGCGGCGCTATGCGGTTGTTCAGCAAGGTGGTCAGCGGGTTGGCAATCGCCCCGGCCGCGCCGAACAGGGCGGTGTCGCCGCTGTAGATGTCCTCGAACGCCACGTCGGCATGGCCGCGGACGCGCGTCGTGCTGCTGAGGGCATACGTCGACGCCCCGCGCTCGCGGGTCCACGACAGGAACGTGCTGAGCACGCCGGTGTAGGTCAGCAGCGGCGTGAACAGCCGGTCCTCGACGACGTCGAACGCGAACTCGCGCGTCAGCCCGCGTGCCGGCTCGTGCAGCTCGACGCGGACCGGGACCATGGCGGGCCCCGGTCCGAGCGCGCCGAAGATGCCGGTCGAGCGGTCCTGATCCAGGGTCCCGACGACTTCTCCGATGGCCGCGATCTTCGACGACAGGGCGAGGCTCGGCAGCAGCGTCGTCACGGAGGCCCGGGTCATCGGGAAGCGAATCGGCCCGAGGTTGTAGAACGGGTGGCCGAAGGCGTAGACGCGGCCGCCGTCCACGAGCGTCACGGTGCCCGTGCCGGCCATCGTCAGGTCGCCCCGCACGAGCATCGCCCCGATCGGATCGCCGGCTTCCAGGGATGCGGCGACTTCCGTGCCCGCCGTCTGGCCGGCGCCGACGGCGGTGACGAAGCCGCCGCCCTGGAACGCGGCGGTCCACAGCTCGCGGACTTGCGGATCGAAGCCGTTGAGCACCACCGGCGTGGCGATGGGCCGCAGCAGGGTGCCCAGCCGTTGGCCGGACGCCGGCGGCAGGCCGAGCGCGCGCACGTGATCGGGCTGCCGGGCGAACGGACGCGTCCGGTCGAACGCCCCGCCGATCACCGCCTGCAGGTCGGCGGGCGTTGCCGGAAACGCCGGCGGCCGCGCCGCCGCCCGCGCGACCTCGGCGCGGTTGGCGTCCGACGCCGCCATCTCGCCGATCGGCGTGATGCCGGCAATCGGCTCCCTGGGAAACGAGCCCAGAGCGTAGGAGACGGCGCCGACCAGCCGGTCGTCGATGTAGACGGGGCTGCCGCTCATGCCCTGGATGACCCCGGTCTCGGCCAGCGGCCCGCCGGACAGCCGGGCCACGATGACGTTGCGGCGCGGGCCCATGACGTTGCGCAGAACGCCCAGGACCTCGACGCCGAACTCCTCGCGCCGGGTTCCGTCGAACACGGTGAGGCCGACGCCGCGCATGCCCGGCCGCACCTCGTCCAGGGGCATGCGCGTCGTCGCCGCCGGGAGCGCCGCGGCGCACAGGCCGGCTGCCAGGAAGAGGATGGGGGCGGTGCGTCTCATGGAGCAGACCGCAGCGTCGGCTGCGTATAGCCGTTGTGTATAGCGGACCGCAGGCGGCAGGTCAAGGATGTTCGGGCCGCCGGGCGAACCGCGCTATGCTGTAGCGCAACGCTTTCATGGTCAGGAGATGCCGATGCTGAACGGAGCCGTTCCACGTGAGCTGCCGGCGGTCGCGGCGGTCGCCGTCGCCGTGCTGCTGGGCGCACCGGCCGCGGCCCAGGACTTCGAGCCGGCGATCGACGATGCCGCGCGGCGCACCGATTGTCAGGGCTGCGAGCCGTCGGCCGCCCTGTCCGACGAGCCGCGGGTCTTTCGCACGCAGGAGCAGACCTTCCGGGTGGTGCCGATGAAGGGGCTGGTCCGGCCGTGGTCGCTCGCCTTCCTGCCGAACGGCGATCTGCTGATCACCGAGCACGGCGGCCGGCTGCGCATCGTGCGCGACGGCGTGCTCGACCCCGAGCCGCTGGCGGGTCTTCCGGACGTGTTCACCACGCGCCGCAAGGGGCTGATGGACATCACGCTCCATCCCCGCTTCGCCGAGAACCAGTTCGTCTACTTCACGTACCACAAGCAGAGCGCCGAGCATCGGATGGCAGGTACGCCGACCCTCGCCCGCGGCAAGTACGAGGGACGCGGGGCGCTCGTGGAGGTCCGCGACCTGTTCGTCTCGGACGCCGCGTACATGGGGGCGGGGCAGACGGCGCGCATCGCGTTCGGGCCCGACGGCAAGGTGTACATGGTCATCGGCGTCCCGACCCGCAACCCGGTGGGCCAGGCCGAGAGCGCGCAGGACCCGGCCGACCACGCCGGCAAGGTGCTGCGGTTGAACGACGACGGCACCGTGCCCGAGGACAACCCGTTCGTGGACACGCCGGGGCACCGGCCGGAGATCTACGCCTTCGGCATCCGCAACGCGAACGGGCTGGCGTTCCACCCGGAGACCGGCGAGCTGTGGGAGACGGAGAACGGGCCGCAGGGGGGCGACGAGGTCAACATCATCCGCGGCGGCCTGAACTACGGCTGGCCGGTCGTCTCGTACGGCCGGGCGTACTCGGGCGATCTGACCGGCACGTATTCCGGGCCGCAACGGCCGCAGCGCTGGGCGGAGGGCATCGAGGACCCGTACTTCTTCTGGAGCCCGTCGATCTCGCCGGCCGGCCTGCTGTTCTACACGGGCGACCGCTTTCCGAACTGGACGGGGGACCTGTTCACCGGCGCGCTGCGCGGGCGGGAGCTGCAGCGTCTGATCTTCAACGACCGCGGCCTGCTGGTGCGCCAGCAATCGCTGCTGCGCGAGCTCAGGCAGCGCATCCGGGAGGTCAGGCAGGGGCCGGACGGCCTGATCTACCTGCTGACCGACGAGCAGGACGGCGCGCTGCTGCGCCTCGAGCCGGTCGACGAGGAGGAGGCGCGTTAGCCCGCCAATCGTCGCCTGACGGCTCCGCTCGGCGCCCAACCAACCCTGCAGGAGTCCGCGCCGTTCCACGGCGCAGACTCCAAGCCCGCCAATCGGCCCGCGGCGCGGAGGGGCGCGGAATTGACAGCCTGTCGCACCGTCTGCTACGGTCTAGCTTCACATGAACCGTGGTCGAACCCGGCGCTACGCCCGTTGCGGTTACGCTGCGGCCAGTCGCGGCTGGTGGTGGCGCTACGTGTTCAGCGTGCCCGCTGGAGGGGCTGACATGTAGGCCGGCAGGTCGACATTCAGGACGAGACGGATTTTCGAGCCTCTTCAGCCGCAGCGGTTGAAGAGGCTTTTTTTGTGGGGAACGAGGACCGGGTGCAGGCCAGGCTGTGCGCGACGGTGACGGGCCGAACGATGGCGGAGCTGCGGAACGGTCGCGACGCGGCGGACGGGGCAGACCTCGTCGAGCTGCGCCTCGATCACGTCCGCGACCCGGACGTCGCCGCCGCGCTCGCTGCCCGGCGCACGCCCGTGGTGGTGACCTGCCGGCCGACCTGGGAGGGTGGCGGCTTCCGCGGCGCCGAGGAGGAACGCCGCCGACTCCTCGCGCGGGCGCTGGAGCTCGGCGCCGACTACGTCGACCTGGAATGGCGGGCCGGGTGGGACGACCTGGTTCGGGCCAGGCGCGGGCGCAACGTCGTGCTGTCGACGCACGACTTCGACGGGATGCCCGGCGACCTCGCCGACCGCTACCGGGCCCTGCGGGCGACCGGCGCCGAGGTGGTGAAGATCGCCGCCCGGGCGCGCAGCCTGACCGAGACCCTGGCCCTGCTGGAGGTCGGCGCCGGCGACCCGGGCCGCGTGCTGGTGGCGATGGGGCCGGCGGGCGCGGCGTCCCGCGTGCTGCCCGACCGCTTCGGGTCGTCCTGGACCTACGCCGGCGACGGCGTCGCCCCCGGCCAGATTGGCCTGCGCCGCCTGCTTGACGAGTTCCGGGTCCGCTCGGTCTCGGACTCGACGCGGCTGTACGGCGTGCTCGGCGCGCCCGTAGGGCACTCGCTGTCGCCGGCGATGCACAACGCCGCCTTCGCCGCCGCGGGGTGCGATGCGGTCTACCTGCCCCTGGAGGCGGCGAGCGCGGACGACTTCTGGACGTTCGCGCGGACGATGCGGCTGCGCGGCGCAAGCGTGACGGCGCCCTTCAAGGAGGCCGTCGTGCCTGGCCTGGCCGCGACGGACGCGCTGGTGGGCCAGGTCGGCGCCGCCAACACGTTGCGGGCCGGCGAGCGCGGGTGGGAGGGCATCAACACGGACGTCCCGGGATTTCTCGAGCCGCTGGCCGGCCGCCTGGAACTGCAGGGCAGCCGTGCGACCGTGCTCGGCGCCGGCGGCGCCGCGCGCGGCGTGGCGGTGGCGCTCGACGGCGCCGGGGCCCAGGTCACCGTCTGCGCTCGCAACGTCGAGCGCGCCGCGGGTGTCGCCCGGGTGGTCGGCGGCCGCGCCGGCGGGCTGCCGCCGCCGGCCGGCTCGTGGGACCTGCTCGTCAACACGACCCCGGTCGGCACCGCCCCCGGCGTCGCGGACAGCCCGCTGCCCGGGGGGCCGTTCGACGGCCGACTGGTGTACGACCTGGTCTACAACCCGGCCGCGACCCGCCTGCTGGCGGAGGCGTCGGCCGCCGGCTGCGGCGTCCTCGGCGGCCTGCCGATGCTGGTGGCCCAAGCCGTCAGGCAGTTCGAGTGGTGGACGGGCGAGGCCGCGCCGCGTGAGGTATTCGCCGCCGCGGCGCAACAGCGGCTGGCCGCGGCAGGAAACCCGGGCGAGGCAGTATGACACACGACACGTCGTTCGACGAGTTTCGGGAGCGCGCACGCGACGGCACCTTCGTGCCGATCTGCAAGGAGGTGATGGCCGACCTGCTGACGCCCGTGTCGGCGTTCCTCAAGGTCGCCGAGCATGCCGACAACGCCTTCCTGCTGGAGAGCGTCGAAGGGGGCGAGCGGCTGGCGCGCTACTCGTTCCTGGGCAAGGACCCGTTCATGGTGCTGCGCGCCCGCGACGGGCGCACGGTCATCGAGCGCGGCGCGGAGCGCGAGGAGCGCGCGGAGCCCTTCATCGACACCCTGCGCGACGTGATGGAGCGCTGCCGGTCGCCGTGGGTGCCCGGGCTGCCCCGGTTCACCGGCGGGGCCGTCGGGTTTCTGGGCTACGAGGCGGCCGGCTGGTTCGAGCCGTCCCTCGCACGGGCCTGGGCGGAGCACGGCAAGACGGCCGAGACAGGCCGCGAGCTGGCCGCCTTCATGCTGTTCGACACGATCCTCGCGTTCGACCACGTGAAGCACAGGATTCTCATCATCGCCAACGCCGCCGTCGGCGACGGGGGCGATCTGCGGGGCCACTACGACTTCGCGCGGACCCGCATCCGGTTCCTCGAGCGCGAGCTGCGGCGCAGCCTGTCCGAGCGCGTCGCCGCGCCGGACGACCACTTCGAGGTGCGGTCGAACACGACGCGCGGGGCGTTCGAGGACAGCGTGCGGAGCGCGAAGGAGTACATCCGCCGGGGCGACATCTTCCAGGTCGTGCTCTCGCAGCGGTTCGAGACCGACGTGACGGTCGATCCGTTCACCGTGTACCGCACGCTGCGGTACGTGAACCCGTCGCCGTACATGTACTTCATCCGGATAGGCTCGCGCGTCCTCGTGGGGTCGTCGCCGGAAATGCTCGTGCGCGCGGAAGGGACGCGCGTCGAGACGCACCCGATAGCCGGCACGCGGCCGCGAGGGCCCGACGAGGCCGAGGATGCGCGGCTGGCCGCGGAGCTGCAGCAGGACGAGAAGGAGCGGGCGGAGCACGTCATGCTGGTGGACCTCGGACGCAACGATCTGGGGCGCGTCTGCCGGTTCGGGACGGTGCGGGTGCCCACCTACATCACGCTCGAGCGCTATTCCCACGTCATGCACCTGGTCTCGCGCGTGGAGGGGGAGCTGGCGGCCGGCCAGGACCGTCTCGACGCGCTGGCCGCCTGCTTTCCGGCGGGCACGGTGTCCGGCGCGCCCAAGATCCGGGCCATGGAGATCATCGCGGAGCTCGAGCCGACCACGCGCGGCCCGTACGCCGGCGCCATCGGCTACCTCGACTTCGCCGGGCACCTGGACTGCTGCATCACCATCCGGACCATCCTCATCGAGGACGGCAAGGCCTACGTCCAGGCCGGCGCGGGGATCGTCGCCGACTCGATCCCGGCCGCCGAGTTCAAGGAGACCTGCGACAAGGCGTCGGCGATGCTGCGCGCGCTCGAGATGGCCCAGCGCGGCCGCGGGCCGACGAGCATGGGAGTGAGCTGAGCGTCATGGTGCTCGTGATCGACAACTACGACTCGTTCACCTACAACCTGGTGCAGTACCTGGGCGAGCTCGGCGCCGACCCGCTCGTGCGGCGCAACGACGCCGTGTCCTGCGCCGAGGTCGGGGCGCTCGGGCCGCGGCAGATCGTCATCTCGCCCGGGCCGGGACGGCCGGAGGACGCCGGGGTCACGGTGGAGCTCATCCGGAGCTATGCCGCCACGATCCCGATCCTGGGCGTCTGTCTCGGCCACCAGGCGATCGGCCAGGCGTTCGGGGCGTCCATCGTGCCGGCACCGGCGCTGCGCCACGGCAAGCGGTCGACGGTCGAGCACGATGGACGAGGCGTCTTCGCCGGTCTCGAGCAGCGCTTCTCCGCCGGCCGCTACCACTCGCTGGCCGTCGCCGAGCAACCTTGGCCGAGCGTGCTGGAGATTGCCGCGCGGGCGGTGGACGACGGGACGATCATGGGGCTCAGGCACCGCGACTTTCCGGTCCACGGCGTGCAGTTCCACCCCGAGTCCGTGCTGACGTCCGAGGGACGGCAGGTTCTGCGCAACTTCCTGGGGATCCAGGGGATCTAGATGTTTGCCGGCCTCATCGAGAAGCTGCAGCGGCGCCGCGACCTGACGGAGCAGGAGGCGGCCGCGGCGATGACCGAGATCATGGCCGGGCGGGCCGCCCCGGCGCAGATCGCCGGACTGCTCATCGGTCTGTCGATGAAGGGCGAGCGCCCGGGCGAGATCGTTGGTCTCGCCAGAACCATGCGCGCGGAGGCCGTCGCGCTGACCCGCTCCTTCAGCGGCGTGTTCGACACCTGCGGAACCGGCGGCGACGGCCAGGGCACGTTCAACGTGTCGTCGCTCGCCGCGCTGGTGCTGGCGGCCTGCGGCGTCCGCGTGGCCAAGCACGGCAACCGCTCGGTGTCGAGCCGCTGCGGCAGCGCCGACCTGTTCGGGGCGCTCGGCGTCGACGTGTCGGCCGCGCCGGCGGTGGTGGAGCGCTGCCTGGCCGACGTGGGCATCGCCTTCTTCTTCGCGCCCACGTTCCATCCGTCGATGCGGCATGCCGGCCCGACGCGGCGCGAGCTCGGCGTGCGCACGGCGTTCAATCTGCTGGGTCCGCTCACGAATCCGGCGGGCGCGGCCAGGCAGGTGGTCGGTGTGCCGAGCCCCGAGTACACGGACCTCATCGCCCACGCCCTCGTGCAGCTCGGATCCGAGCACGCGTGGGTGGTGCATGGCTCGGAGGGGCTGGACGAGATCTCCGTCGGCGGGCACACGAAGGTCTCCGAGTGCCGGGACGGGGCGGTGCATACGTTCTACCTGCACCCGGCCGATTTCGGGGTGGAGCCCGCGCCGCTGGAGCGCGTTCGCGTGGCGGACCTCGAGGCGAGCGTCGCGATGGCCCGCAGCGTGCTCGACGGCGCGCGCGGCCCCGCACGGGACTTCGTGGTGGTGAACGCGGCGGCCGGACTGCTCGTCGCCGGGCGCACGGCGTCGCTCCGTGAAGGGACGCGGATGGCGGCCGCCGCCCTCGACGATGGATCGGTCGCAGCCAAGCTGGGAGAGCTGGCTGACGCCTCGACGGCGGCGGAGTCGTGAGCATGGTCGAGGGTGCCGGCAGGCGGCGTGGGGCGGCGCGCGGCCCCGATCTGCTCGAGGCGATCGTGGCCGCCACCCGCCACGAGGCGCTGCTGCGCGAGGAGCAGGTGAGCAGGGCGGCCCTGGAGCGGGCGGCGGCGCGCCGTGCGCCGCGCCCCGCCGCGTTTCGCGCCGGTCTGGCCGCAGGCGGCCGCTTCAACGTGATCGCCGAGTGCAAGCGGCGGTCGCCGTCGCGGGGAATTCTGCGCGCGGACTACCGGCCGGAGCGGATCGCGCGGGAGTACGCGGCCGCCGGCGCCGCGGCCGTGTCGGTGCTGACGGAGCCGACGTTCTTCGACGGCAAGCTGAGCGATCTCGCGGCCGTGCGGGCCGCCACCGACCTGCCGCTGCTGCGCAAGGACTTCATCGTGTCGAGCTATCAGCTCGTCGAGGCGCGCGCGGCGGGGGCCGACGCCGTGCTGCTGATAGTCGCCGCTCTCGACGAGTCCCGGTTGCGCCGGCTGCACGACGCGGCCGCGGAGTACGAGCTGGCGGTCCTCGTCGAGGTCCACGACGCCGCCGAGCTGTCGCGCGCGCTCGACGCCGGGGCGCGGATCGTCGGCGTGAACAACCGCAATCTGCGAACGCTGGCGGTCGACGTCGAGGCATCGCACGCGCTGATCGACCGGATCCCGGCAGCGACGGTCTCCGTCGCCGAGAGCGGGCTGCGCGACAGCGTCGATCTGGTCGGGCTGCGCCAGGCCGGCTACGACGCGTTCCTGATCGGCGAGTCGTTGATGACCCGCGAGAGCCCGGGCGAGGCGCTGGCGGCGCTGCTGCGCGCCGCGGCCGCGGCGGCGTGAACATGGTGAAGGTCAAGGTCTGCGGCATCACGAGGCTGTCGGACGCGCTGCTGGCCAGCGATCTGGGGGCGTCGGCGATCGGCTTCGTCTTCTGGGAGCGCAGTCCGCGGGCGATCGATCCACGGTCGGCGGCGCGGATCGCGGCGCGGGTGCCGGCCGACGTGGCGCCGGTCGGCGTGTTCGTCGACGCGTCGCCGGCGTGGGTCCGTGATGTCGTCCAGCGCGTCGGCCTGGCGGCGGTCCAGTTGCACGGCGACGAACAGGTCGAGCGTTGGGCGGACCTGCCGGTGCGGGTCATCAAGGCGGTGGGCCTGGGCGCGGCGGCCGATGTCGAGGCGGCGCTGCGACTGCCGGCGCACGTGACGGTTCTGCTCGACGGGCACGACCCGGTCCGGCGCGGCGGCACGGGACGGACGCTCGACTGGGCGCTCGCCGCCGAGGTGGCCCGCGGGCGCCGGACGTTCCTGGCCGGCGGGCTGCGGCCCGAGAACGTGACGGCGGCGATCGCGGCGGTAGGCCCGTACGGCATCGACGCGTCGTCGGGGCTCGAGGCGTCGCCGGGCGTCAAGGCGCCGGCTAGGCTGCGGGACTTCTTCGCCGCGGTCCGGGCCGCCGCGGCGGCGGGAAGGATGGTGGACGAAACGGATGGGTAATGCTGCTGACACGCCGCTGCCCGTGTTCGGGCAGAGAGACCCGGACGAGCGCGGCTACTTCGGGCCGTACGGCGGCCGCTTCGTGCCGGAGACGCTCGTCGAGCCGGTGGAGGCGCTCGAGCGCGCGTACCTCGCGGCCCGGCGCGATCCCGCGTTCGGCCAGGAGCTGGCCGCGCTCCTGACCCGCTACGCGGGCCGCCCGACGCCGCTCTGGGAAGCCGCGCGGCTGGCGGCCCATGCGGGCGGGGCGCGCCTCTTCCTGAAGCGCGAGGACCTCGCGCACACCGGCGCCCACAAGATCAACAACGCGCTCGGTCAGGCGCTGCTCGCCGTCCGCATGGGCAAGCGGCGCGTGGTGGCCGAGACCGGCGCCGGCCAGCACGGCGTGGCCACGGCAACCGCGTGCGCGCTCCTGGGGCTCCGCTGCGAGGTCTACATGGGCACGGAAGACATGCGGCGGCAGGCGCTCAACGTCGTGCGCATGAACCTGCTGGGCGCGACGGTGACCGGCGTCGAGGGGGGCAGCCGCACGCTCAAGGACGCCATCAACGAGGCCATGCGCGACTGGGTCACGAACGTCGAGGACACCTACTACCTGCTGGGATCGGTGCTCGGCCCGCACCCGTATCCGCTGATGGTCAGGGAGTTCCAATCGGTGATCGGACGGGAGGCGCGCGCGCAGTTCATGACGCAGGTCGGCCGGGCGCCCGATGTCGTCGTCGCCTGCGTCGGCGGAGGCAGCAACGCGCTCGGCATATTCGACGGCTTCGTCGCCGACGACGCCGTCCGGCTCGTCGGCGTGGAGGCCGGGGGCGAGGGGCTGGCGCCGGGACGTCACGCCGCCCGCTTCGCCACCGGGACCGCCGGCGTGCTGCAGGGCACCCGCAGCTACGTGCTGCAGGACGTGCACGGCAACATCGATCCGACCCACTCGGTCTCGGCGGGGCTGGACTACGCCGCGGTCGGTCCCGAGCACGCCTGGCTGCGCGACCTGGGACGGGCGGAGTACACGCACGTCTCCGACGCCGAGGCGCTGGCCGCGTTCGAGCGTCTCGGCCGCCTGGAAGGAATTCTCCCCGCGCTCGAGTCGGCCCACGCGGTGGCGTTCGCCTGCCGTCTGGCGGCGGAACTCGGCAGGGACCGCACGGTCCTGATCAACCTGTCGGGTCGGGGCGACAAGGACGTGGAGACGATCAGCGGCCGCAAGGCCGGCCGGGAAGCGTAGATGTCGCGCATCGACGAGACGTTCGCACGGCTGCGGTCGGATGGCCGGACAGGGCTGGTGACGTTCGTCACCGCCGGGGATCCGGACCTGGAACGCTCGGCGCTCGTGCTCGAGACGCTGGACCGGGCGGGGGCGGACGTGCTGGAGGTCGGCATTCCGTTCTCCGATCCGCTGGCGGACGGGCCGGCGATTCAACGCTCGTCGGAGCGCGCGCTCGCGGCCGGCACGACGCTGGCGTCGAGCCTCGACCTGGTGGCGCGCGTCCGGCCCCGGATCGACGCCGCGGTGGTCGTCTTCAGCTACGCCAACCCGGTGCTGGCCATGGGACTCGACCGTTTCGTCCGGCGCGCGGCCGACGCCGGCGTCGACGGGGTGCTCGTCCTCGACCTGCCGATCGAGGAGGCCGACGACCTGCGCGACGCCGCGGCCGGCGTGGCGATCGACCCCATCTTCCTGCTGAGCCCGACGACGACGGAGGCGCGCATTCGGCGCGCCGCAACGCTGGGCCGGGGCTTCCTGTACGGCATCTCGCGATTGGGCGTCACCGGCGAGCGCGATACGATTGCAATGGGAGCCCGCGAGCTGGTCGGGCGCATCCGGGCGGTCACCGCGCTACCGGTCGCCCTCGGTTTCGGCATCTCGCGCCCCGAGCACGTGGCCCAGGTCGGCGCCTGGGCCGACGCCGCGGTGGTCGGGAGCGGGCTGGTGAACACGGTGGCGCGGGCGTCGCAGGGCGCGGACCTGGCGGGCGAAGTGGACCGCTACATACGCTGGTTGAAGGGCGGGAGCTCGACGAACCGATGACCGACAAGCCGAAGGATCCGGCAGCCGACCAGGACAGCGCAGCGACGGACGCGCCGGCGCAGATGCGGCAGTATCGGGAACGCATCGACCGGCTCGACGCCGAGATCGTCCGCTTGCTGAACGCTCGCGCTGAGTGTGCCCTGGCGTTGGGCCGGCTGAAGGAAGCCGTCGGTCTGGACACGTACCAGCCGGAACGGGAGCTGGCGGTGCTCGAGCACGCGCGGGCGGCGAACGACGGCCCGCTCGGCGGCGAGGCCGTCACGCGCCTGTTCGAGCGCATCATCGACGAGAACCGCCGCCTCGAACGCCTGGCCGAATGCAAGGACACGCGCTCGTAGCGACGGAGGAGGTTGCAGAACCCATGGTTGTGGTAATGGAGGAGCGGGCGTCGGAGGATC
>CAYGCV010000076.1:0-14804 GCA_964348425.1 uncultured Vicinamibacteraceae bacterium
CGGCACCATCGCCTCGGCCCTGGGCTTGGCGTCTCGCCTCGACGGGCCGGTGGCTTCGGCTACCGCCTGCCGGCGTTGCGCGGCCTCGGACTGGGCCTGCACGATGTCGATCGGGGCCAGCGTGCCGATCTCGACCCGCGCGCGGTTGTCGCGGACAAGCTGCTCGGCGAGCTCGAGCGCCTGCAACTGGACGTCGACGCTGGCCTTCGCGTAGACCAGCTCCCAGTAGGCGCGGCGCACCTCCGCCACGGTGTTGGTCACCGTCTCGCGCAGGTCGATGTCGGAGATGTCGCGGTTGAGCTGGCTGACCAGGAGTTGGCGCCGCGGCGCGTCGATCCGCCGCCCGCGCAGCAGCGGCTGCGTGTAGCCGAGGGCCACGAAGCTCCGGAAGCTCGGGTTGTAGCTGAAGAACACGTTGTTGGTTTCGGTGCGCCCGTTGTCCCAGTTGAGGGTGTACCGGCCGCCGTACCACCGGGTCGCCTGCTCGATCCCGATGCCGGCCGCCCCGGTTTCCGTGTTGACGGGCAACTGGGACAGGCGCCCGTCGAGCTGGGACCGCGAGGGGGTCACGCTGCGGCCGAGGTCGAAGTTGGAGCTGAGGTTGGGCGCGAAGGCGGCGTTCGCCTCCGCGATCGACAGGTCCTGAAGCTGGGGGTTGAGGCGCTCGACGGCAATGTCGAGATTCCGGTCGAGGGCGCGCTCGATCGCATCGTCCACCGTCAGGTCGAACACCCGGTGCGCCTGCAGCGGTGGGCCCCCTGCACTCAGGCGCGCCAGATCGAAGGTCGGGGCTTGCGCCGCCCCGCGAGCGGTTTCCAGTAGCACCAGCAGGCCCACTGACAAGAGACGCCCTCGTGTTGCGATCATTGCCTCTCCATCCTCCTCATGTCCCCTCACGTCCCCCACGTCGGCCGCCCGCGCCGCGTGGCCGGCCGGCGGTTGCGTTGTCACCCGCCTGTCAGCGGCACGCCGATGGTGGCCGATGGCGGCGGTGCCGGCGCATCCACTCGCGCAGTGCGTCCCGCTGCTCGGCCGACAACTCGCGGCGCATGCGGTAGAGCATCAGGATCCTCGCCCGGCTCAACGCGCTGCGCACCGTCTCCACCTGGTCGATCTGTCGTATGACCGCCGCCTCGCCGGCCTCCGGCGCCCGGATGACGCGCGAGAGGGCTTGCTCTTCCCGGCGGAGCTCCCGCATGAGCTCGCGCTGCTCCGGTCGCGCGGCCTGAAAGATGGCTTCGAGCGCCGCCGAGGTTTCGTCGGTCAGTTGCAGCTCGGCCTTCACCTCGTCCGACTGCCACCACTTGTGCCGCCGTTGAGCGGCGGCCGCGTCGATTGCGGCCAGCACGAGGACCAGGCAGGCAAGGGCAGCCGTGAGACGTCGATGCATGCGGGTTCCTCCGTCGTAGCGTGCCTGTGCTCTGGAGACGGCGCGCGCCGCAATCTCGTTTACCGGCGTCGTCGACTACGGGTCGGCCGTGAAGGCGACGAGCCGCTCGATGACCTCGCCCACGATGCTGTCGGGAGTCGACGCGCCGGCGGTCACCGCAACCGCAACCGGGCCGCGCGGCGGGAGCCAGGCGCGGGCCGTGGCCTGCTCGGCTGCCGGGCCGGCAGCCGCCGGGCCGGCAGCCACCGACAGGGGGCGGTGCCGGAGCTCGGCGGCCGACACGAGGCACGCCGGATCGGCGATGTGATAGGTCGGGATCCGTTCCGCGCAGATCCGGGCCAGGTTGCGCGTGTTGCTGCTGTTGTAGCCGCCGATCACGAGGGCGAGGTCGAGCGGGTGCCCGGCGAGCAGCTCGATGACGGCATCCTGGCGGTCCTGGGTCGCGCTGCAGATCGTCTCGAACGCCCGGTAGTGCCCGGCCAGCGCCGCCGCGCCGTATCGATCGACCATCGCCCGCCGAATCATCTCGCCGATCGCGATCGATTCGGACATCAGCATCGTCGTCTGATTGGCGAGTCCGACGCGCTCGAGGTCGCGGTCCGGATCGAATCCCGGCGAGCAGGCGTCCCCGAACGTTGCCAGGAAGCGATCGCGGTCGATCGTGCCGCGGATCCGCCCGCACAGGATCTCCGCCTGCGGCCGGTCGAGGACGATGAGGTAGCTCCCGGCGTTGAAGTCCGCGGCCTGCGATGCGGTCGCCCGCGTCTCCTCGTGGTGCGCCTTGCCGTGGATGACGGCCGTGTAGCCGTCGCGCGCGTACTTGCGGACGTTCTTCCAGACGTTGAGCACCGACCCGCAGGTCGTGTCGACCAGGGTGCAGCCCCGGCGCTGCAGGCGCTGGAGAACCTCCACCGTCACGCCGAACGCGGGAATGATGACGACGTCGGCGGCGTCGAGGCGGTCGATGGACGCGCCGAGGTCGCCGAGGAAACGGACGCCGGCCGCACGCAGCCGGCCGTTGACGTTGGGGTTGTGGATGATCTCGCCGGCCAGGAAGACGCGCCGCTCCGGGAACCGCTGCCGGGTCTGATACGCGTAGTCGACCGCGCGGTCGACGCCGTAGCAGAAGCCGAACTCGCGCGGCAGGCGGACGGTCAGGCGCCCGGCCCGCGAGGCGTGCCCCGCCTCCCTGATCGTGTCGATCAGCCGGCTGTGGTAGTCGCTCGCAATGGCGCCGGCGACGTCCTGCTTCAGATCCAGTCCCTTGCGATAGATGGTTCCGGACATGGGCCGAGCGCTGTCACCAGAGTTCGATTGCCGCTTCGCGCACTGGCGGCGTCAGGGTGTCGAGGGCGGCGAGCTCGGGCACGCGCGGGCCGTGCAGCGCCCGCTCGACCGCGTCCATGAACGCCTCGTCGGACACGCCGCCCGCTGCCGCGGCGGCCCCGGCCCGCGCCGCGGGCGCCGTCGCCGCGGGCGGCGGCGCGGGGCGCGGCAGGTGCATCAGGCCCAGCGCGATCAGCAGCGCGGCCGCGGCAGTGGCGCCGAGCAGCCCCGGGTTGCCCGCCAGCAGCCGCCGCGCCGACGCGGCTCGCGCGGGGCGCCGCCGCTTGTCGGGGAAGCGCAGAACGCGCGCCCGCGGCGGGCGCGCGTTGCCGGCCCGCTCCAGCCTGCGCAGGATACGGTCCTCGAGGGCGGCCAGCCGCGGGGCCGGGAAGGCGGTCTCGAACGCGTCGTCGTGAGCCGCGGCGAGGTCGTCGAGCAGCCGCTCCAGCTCCGCCCGGCGGGCGGCGCACGCCGCGCAGCGGCGCACGTGAAGCGCGGCGGCGACGGACTGGCGTCGGCCGGCGGCGCCGGACGGAAACAGGACGGCCAGCACGTCCGCGTCGGTCAGGTGCCGGGAGCCGGGCAGGGGCCACCTCGTCATGCGCTCTCCGCCCGCCTGCGCCCGGCGGACCGCAGGCCTCCTCCGCGCAGCCGCGTCCGCAGCGTCTGCACGGCGCGAAACAGGTGCACGCGCACGGTGGCCTCGTTCAGCCCGAGGATCGCACCGGCCTCCCGGGGCGAATGTCCCTCGAAGCGCGTGAGCAGCACGGCTGCCCGCTGCCGATCCGGCAAGCGCTCGACGGCCGCCAGCAGGCGGCGGCGCGTCTCGCGGGCGAGCAGCGCGCCCTCGGGGGACCGGCCGTCCGCCTGGCGCTGCTCCTGCAGGCTGCGCCCCTCGGCGTTGGCCGCCACCAGCAGCCGGCGCCGTCGCGTGCGCGCCTTCAGCCGATCCAGGCAGCCGTTGACGACGATGCGCGTGAACCAGAGGTCGAACCGCAGCTCGGCGCGACATGCAGGCAGGTGCGTGAACACCTTCAGGAACGCGTCCTGCACGGCTTCCTCGACCTCCACGGGGTCGCGCAGGTAGTGGTACGCGATCCGGGCGGCGCGCCGCTGGTAGCGCTCGACCAGCATGCCGAAGAGCCGTTGCGCCGCGGCGGAGTCGCCGCTCGCCAGCCGCGCCTTGACGTCCCGGACGAGCTCCGCGTTGCTCGGCTCGCCGGCAGGTTGCGCGCTGGCCGCGTGGCGCACGTCGCTCATGGTCCGATTTCAATGATAGACCAGTCGCCCGCGGCGTGACCCGCCGGGGCGGGGCGGGCGGACGGGCGCAGACGGCCGGGGCGCCGGCCGCGGGCGCCCCGCGCCGCGGTCAGCGCGCCTGGGTGAGGCGGCTGCGAGGCGTGCCGACGGCCGCCCCGTGGTAGTAGTGCTCCAGGATGGCGCGCGGCGAGTGACCCGCGTGCGCGCGCGCCCGCGCGCCGATCTGGCAGAGTCCGACGCCGTGGCCGAAGCCGAGGCCCTCGAACACGACCGTGTCGCCCGCGCGCCGCACGTTGAACCGCGTGCTCTTGACCGAGCGGGCCCCGAAGCGGGGCACCACCGCGGCGCGCAGTTGCTCCCCGCGCACCTCGACCGTGTGCTCGCCGCGCAGCACGACGCGCTGGGCCCGCCCGGCCGGATCGCGGTGGGTCACCACCAGCTCGTCGAGGCGCCTGCCGACCCGCGTGCGGACGTTGCGGTTGAGCTCCCGGCGCAGCGCGGACACCGTGGTCTCGAAGCGCCACGGCGCCGAGCCGTCCCGGACGCAGAAGGCATCCGGCGTCCCGCGCAGGTAGGCCGGCGCCGCGCCGGACCAGACGACGTCGGCGGCGCTGGTATGCCCCCCGCAATCGGCATGGAAGACCGCGTTGATGGGACGGCCGGCATAGGTGACGAGGACGTTCCGGGTGGAGCTCACGGCGTCCTCGGCGAGCCGCACGAGGTGCGCCGGCCAGTCCTCGAGGTCGCGGTAGACCTGGCAATGCGTCGACGCGCACAGGTCGAAGCCCTCGTGGGCATGCCGGTCCAGGTTCGAGAGCGCGTAGGTGCGCGCGAGAATCGCCTGGACCTGGGCCACACGGAGGGCGGCGCCGGAATCGAGGTTCGAGAGCGCCGCCTCGGGCAGTATGGCGCCCCGCACGTAGTCGTCCAGCGCCATGCGCCGGCGCTTGCCGTCGTGCGTGCGGATCCGCAGCTCGATGCCGGAGAGGTCCGCGCCGGGAGCGAAGTCCGGGCGCGCGACCGGCCGCGGGCCGCCGCCGCAGGCGGCCGCGAGCAGCGCGATGCCGGCGACGAGACAGGTCAGGGCCAGGGTGCGTGCGGAGCGGGGCGGGATGTGGATAGTCATTCGTCGAGTCACCGTGGACGGGTATCGATACCGTTGCTGCAGGAGGTATCGGCACGAGAGCAACCCGCCGCCAGTCCCGGAAAGCCCCGCCGCGTTTGACTTTCCGGAGCACCGGCGTTTACGATTTTTCGTTCGTCCGGCACCCGACCACCCCGATATGACCATAGCAGACATGCAAGACGCCGCGCCCACGTTCAGCCTCGCCGCCCACGGCATTACCGAGCCCCGCAACGTGTACCGCAACCTAGGCACGGCGGCTCTGTACGAACACGCGATTCGACGCTCCGAAGGGGTGCTGGCCGAGCACGGTCCCCTCGTATGCCTCACCGGCGTCCATACCGGGCGCTCGCCGAACGACCGGTTCCTGGTCCGCGAGCCGTCGAGCGCAGGCAACGTGTGGTGGGGCCCCGTCAACAAGGCCATCGAGCCGGGCCAGTTCCAGGCCGTGAAGCAGAAGATGCTGGCGTCGCTGCGGGGCAAGGACCTGTTCGTTCAGGATTGCTACGCCGGGGCCGATCGCGAGTACCGGCTGCCGGTCCGGATCATCACCGAGCTGGCGTGGCACAGCCTGTTCGCGCGAACCATGTTCCTGTCGGGGCCGGCCGGCGCCGTGGACCCGGAGCATGCCCCGGAGTTCACGGTGATCAACTCGCCGTCGATGGAGGCCGATCCCGCGGTCCACGGGACGCGCTCCGGCGTGTTCATCCTGGTGAACCTGGCCGAGCGCCTCGTGCTGGTCGGCGGGACCAGCTACGCCGGCGAGACCAAGAAATCGATCTTCTCGGTGATGAACTATCTCCTGCCGCTGCGCAACGTCCTGCCGATGCACTGCTCGGCCAACATCGGCGCGGCGGGCGACACGGCCCTCTTCTTCGGCCTGTCGGGCACCGGCAAGACCACGCTGTCGAGCGACCCGCTGCGCCGGCTTATCGGCGACGACGAGCACGGCTGGAGCGAGCGGGGCGTGTTCAACTTCGAGGGCGGCTGCTACGCGAAGACGATCAAGTTGTCCGCGGAGGCCGAGCCCGAGATCTACGCGACGACCCGCCGCTTCGGCACGGTGCTCGAGAACGTCGTGCTCGACCCGCAGACGCGCCGGCTGGACCTCGACGACGGCTCGCTGACCGAGAACACGCGCGGCGCGTACCCGATATCCTTCATCGACAACTGGGTGCCGTCGGGGCAGGGCGGGCATCCCGCGAACATCGTCATGCTGACCGCGGATGCCTTCGGTGTCCTGCCGCCGATTTCCCGGCTCAGCTCGGCGGGCGCCAAGTACCACTTCCTGGCCGGCTACACCGCGAAGGTGGCCGGGACGGAGAAGGGGGTCACCGAGCCGCAGGCCACCTTCAGCACCTGCTTCGGCGCGCCGTTCATGGTGTGGCACCCGACCGTCTACGCCAAGCTGCTCGGCGAGCGCATCGCGACCCACCGCTCGAAGGTCTGGCTCATCAACACCGGCTGGACCGGCGGCGCGTACGGCGTCGGCCACCGGATGCCGATCGGGCACACCCGCGCGATGATCACGGCGGCGCTGTCGGGGGCGCTCGACGACGTGGCGTACGAGACCGACACGCGGTTCAACGTCGACGTGCCGCTCAGTTGCCCGGACGTGCCGGCCGGGGTGCTGACCCCCCGTGCGACGTGGGACAACGCGGCGGACTACGACGCCCAGGCCGGCAAGCTCGCGGGCATGTTCGCCGAGAACTTCAAGCGCTTCGAGGCCGAGGCCGCCGACGACATCAGGACTGCCGGCCCCCGCGCGTGACGGTTTGCCGGGGCGTCCGCGCCATGGATTTCGAACCGGTCATCGGACTCGAGATACACGCCCAGCTCCTCACCGAGACGAAGATCTTCTGCGGCTGCAGCGCCGAGTTCGGCGGCCCGCCGAACTCGCACGTCTGTCCCGTCTGCCTGGGACTGCCCGGCGCGCTGCCCGTGCTCAACCGGCGGGCCGTGGAGCTGGCCGTGCGCGCCGGGCTGGCCCTGGGGTGCACGATCCAGCCGGCGTCGCTGTTCGCGCGCAAGAACTACTTCTACCCGGATCTCCCGAAGGGCTATCAGATCTCGCAGTACGAGCAGCCGCTGGCCACCGACGGCCGCGTCGAGTACGAGTCCGGGGGGCAGGCCGTCGCGGTCCGCATCATCCGCGTGCACCTCGAGGAGGATGCGGGCAAGTCGCTGCACGAAGGTCTCTCCGGCGCGGGCCGCGCCACCCACCTGGACTTCAACCGCAGCGGCGTCCCGCTGATCGAGATCGTCACCCACCCCGACCTGCGCTCGAGCGCGGGGGCGGCCGACTTCTTCAGCCGGCTGCGGGCGCTGTTCCGGGCGATTGCCGTCAACGACGGCAACATGGAGGAGGGGAGCCTGCGCTGCGACGCGAACGTCTCGATGCGGCCGGCCGGGACGCAGGGGCTCGGCGTGAAGGTGGAGGTGAAGAACATCAACTCCTTCCGCTTTCTCCAGCGCGCGCTCGACTACGAGTTCGAGCGGCAGGCCGACGTGCTGCGGCGCGGCGGCACCGTCGTCCAGGAAACCCGCCTCTGGGACACGGCCACCGGCTCGACGCTGCCCATGCGGACCAAGGAGGAGGCGCACGACTACCGCTACTTTCCCGAGCCCGACCTGCCGCCCCTCGAGGTGCCCGAGAGCTGGGTCGCGGCCATCCGCGCGACGCTGCCGGAGCTGCCCGAGCAGCGCAAGCGCCGCTTCCTGAGCGACTACGGTCTCAGCGAGCAGGAAGCGGGGTGGCTGTCCCAGTCGGAGGCCGTCGCCGGGTACTTCGAGGAGACCGCGCGGAAGTCGGGGAACCCGCGCGCCGCCAGCAACTGGATCATGGGGCCCGTCGGCCGGCACCTGAACGAGCACGGCATCGGCATCGGGCAGTTGCGGGTCGACCCCGCCGGCCTGTGCGGCCTGATCGAGCTGGTGGACGGCGGCGCCATCAGCGGCTCGGCGGCCAAGACCGTCTTCGAGCGGATGGCGGAGTCGGGCGCGTCGGCGCAGGCTGTCGTCGAGTCGGAGGGGCTCGCGCAGATCGATGACGCGGCGGTGCTGGGCGCCGCCGTGAAGACGGCCATGGAAGCCAATCCGCAGGCGGTTGCCAGCTACCGCGCCGGCAAGACGGGCACGCTCGGGTTCCTGGTCGGCCAGGTCATGCGGCAGACCCGCGGCCAGGCCAACCCGCGGCGGGTGCGTGCGCTGGTGCAGAGCGCGCTGGATGCGGCCGAAATTGACACCGCCGGAGGCTGACGGCTACACTGTGCGACCGAGATCGATGCCGCCATCGAACCGTGACGGCCTGCTCGGGCCCGAGCCCCGGCGCCCGGTCGATTTCCGGGTCGTCGCCGGTCGCAGCAACTTCTACCGGGAGGAGCTGGTCAAGCACCGCCGGTGTCTCGAACGGCAACGCGAGTACTATTCGGAAAAGACCATCGGTGACGTCGAGGCGGCGCTCACGCGCCTGATAGCCGAGGTCGACCGCCTGTGCGAGCGTGAGAACGGGGCGCTGCTGGTGAGTCGGCTGCTGCGCAGGATCGACGGCGTCACACGCCTCTCGGATTGGCCCGACCAGAAGAAGTCCCACTGAAGAACGCGACCGGCGCCCTGCGCCGCCATCTCCTCGACATCGTCGACGCCGGCATCGCCGCCGTATCCGGGGAGCGGCTGGTCGCGCGGGCGCTGGCGGGCACCCGGCTGGGCGCGGAGCTTGGCGGTCGCGCGCTGACGCTGGTCGCCGCCGGCAAGGTGGCGGAGCCGATGGCCGCGGCCTTCCTGCGCCTCTACCCCCGGTCCGTGACGGCCGGCCTCGTCGCGGCGCCGACCGGCAGCGAACCGCTCGGTCGGCTCGAGCGGCAGCGGGTCGGGCATCCCGTCCCGGACGCCGGGAGCGTGGCCGCGGGGCGGCGCGCCCTGGAACTCGCGGGTCGTACCGCCGCCGGCGAGCTGCTGGTCGTGCTGCTGTCGGGCGGGGCGTCGGCCGCGCTGGCGGTCCCCGTCACGGGTCTCACCCTCGACGACAAGATGGAGGCCACGCGCTCGCTGCTGGCCGGCGGGGTTGCCATCGACCGGATCAATTGCGTCCGCAAGCACCTGTCGGCAATCAAGGGCGGCCGGCTGGCGGCGGCCGCGTCCGGGGATGTCGTCACCCTGGCCGTCTCGGACGTCGTCGGCCCCGTTGCCGACGACCCGGCGGTCATCGGCTCCGGCCCGACGGCCCCCGATCCGACCAGCTTCGCCGACGCGCTCGACGTGGCGGACGCGCGCCCGGTGCGCGCGACGTTCCCGCCGGCGGCCCGGCTGGCGCTCGCGCGCGGACGGCAGGGGCTGATTCCGGAGACGCCGAAGCCCGGCGACCCGCGCCTGGCGCGGTCGCGCGTCCACGTCATCGGTAGCCGCCGGGACGCGCTGGAGGCCGCGGCCCGGAAGGCTGCCGGCCTCGGATATCACGTCGAGATGCTGACCGAACCGGTGATCGGGGAGGCCCGCGTCGCGGGCGAGGCGCACGTGCGGCGCGCCGCGGCGGCCGGGGCAACGCTTCCGCGCCCGGCGTGCGTGGTGTCCGCGGGCGAGACGACCGTGGAGGTGAAGGGGAGCGGCCGCGGGGGGCGCAACCAGGAGTTCGCGCTCGCCGCGGCGCCGCTGCTGGGGGAGCTGTTCGACCGCGCGGCGTTGGCTAGCGTCGGCACCGACGGCGTCGACGGGCCGACGGATGCCGCCGGCGCGATCGTCGATACGACGACCGTCGCGCGGGCCGGCCCCGCAGCGGCCCCGGCATTGCGGAGCCACCTCGAGCGCAACGATGCGTATCCGTTCCTGGACCGGTTGGGCGACCTGGTGCGTCTCGGTCCGACACGCGCCAACGTCGGCGACCTGCAGGTGCTGCTGATCGCGTGACGATGCTGACACCCGAACGGGTCCTCGAGGACATCCGTGCGAAGCTCGACCATCCGGCGACGGTCCGCGAGCTCATGCAGAAGCTGGGGGTGCCGCGCGAGCAGCGCGTCAGCCTGCGGCGGCGGCTGGCGGCCCTGGTCGACGCCGGCGCGCTGATCAAGGTGCGCGGCAACCGCTACGGCCTGCCGGGGCGGATGCGCTTGGTGACGGGGCGCACGCACGTGCATCCGCGCGGGTTCGGGTTCGTCAAGCCGGACCATCCCGTCGACGGCCTGGCCGGCGACCTCTACATCGCCGGCGTCAATCTGAACCAGGCCATGCACGGCGACCGGGTCGTCGCGCGCATCGACAGCCGCCCGGCGGCCGACCGGGCCGAGGGACGCATCGTGCGCATTCTCGAGCGGGCCGCCGAGCGTCTCGTCGGCCGCTACGACGTCGACCGGGCAGGGCTGGCCTACGTGCTTCCGTTCGATCGGCGGCTCGTCATGGACGTGCACGTCCCGGCCGGCGAGGCGGCGACCGCCGCGCCCGGCGACATGGTTGCCGTCGAGCTGACCCGCTGGCCGACCGCCGCCCGCGGCCCGGTCGGGCGCGTCAGCGAGGTGCTCGGCGACATCGACGCACCGGGCGTGGACACCCGGCTGATCATCCGCAAGCATCACCTGCCCGACGGGCACGATCCCGCGGCCGCCGCCGAGGCCGCGCGCGCCGGCGACGCGGTGCGGGCGGGCGACATCGTCGGGCGGCGCGACTTCCGCGGCTGGCAGACCGTGACGATCGACGGCGAGACGGCTCGCGACTTCGACGACGCCGTGACGCTCGAGCGCCTGCCGAACGGCAACTACTGGCTCGGCGTGCATATCGCGGACGTCGCGCACTACGTGCCGGAGGGGAGCGCCCTCGACGCCGCGGCGCTCGAGCGCGGCACGTCCGTCTATTTTCCGGACCGCGCCATCCACATGTTTCCGGCGGCGCTCGCCACCGGCGTGTGCAGCCTGCGACCCGCCGTCGATCGGCTCGTGCAGTCGTGCCTGATGGAGATCGATGCGCGCGGGACGGTGCTGAGATACGAGTTTCACGACGGCGTGATCCGCAGTGACGCGCGCCTGACCTACGGCGAGGTGAACGCCATCCTGACCGACCGCGATCCCGCGGTCCGCGCGGCCCGCGAGCCGCTGGTGCCGCTCCTGGAGTCGATGGCCGAGCTCTTCGAGGCGCTGCACGCCCGGCGCCGCAGACGGGGCTCGATCGACTTCGACCTGCCGGCGGCCGAGTTCCTCCTCGACGACGAGGGACGCGTGGAGGCGATCGTCGCCGCGGAGCGCAACCTCGCCCATCGACTGATCGAGGAGTTCATGCTCGTGGCGAACGAGACGGTGGCGGGCCATCTGGAGCGCTGCCGCGTCCCCGTCCTGTTCCGCGTGCACGAGGCGCCGGATCCGTCGAAGATCGCCGAGTTCGAGGCGTTCACGGCGTCGCTCGGCTTCAGCCTCGGCGTGCCTGCCGACCGCGTCGCGCCCGGGGACTTCCGGCGCCTGCTCGAACGCCTGCGGGGCGAGCCTGCCGAGCGGCCGGTGGCGTTCCTCATGCTGCGCGCGATGCGGCAGGCCCGCTACGACCCGGCCAACCTCGGTCATTTCGGGCTGGCCGCCGCCACCTACACGCACTTCACGTCGCCCATCCGGCGCTATCCCGACCTGCTCGTGCACCGGGCGCTGCGCGAGTCGCGGGCCCGCCCACCCGCCGCGGACGTGCGGGAAGGCTGGCGGGAGGATCTGCCGGAGCTGGCCCGCCACACGTCGGCCAGGGAGCGTCGCGCGGAGGAAGCCGAGCGCGAGATCGTGCAGTGGAAGAAGGTGCGCTTCATGGTGGACAAGGTCGGCGACGAGTTCACCGGATACGTGACCGGCGTGGCCGCGTTCGGTCTCTTCGTCGAGCTCGTCGAGCACTTCGTCGAGGGGCTCGTGCACATTTCCAGCATGGCGGACGACTACTACCGCTACGTCGAGAGCCAGCACGCGCTGCGCGGCGAGAACACGCGGAAGGTCTACCGGCTGGGCGATCCCGTGCACGTGCAACTCGTGAGGGTGGACCGCGACCACCGCCAGCTCGAGCTGGCGGTGGTCGAGATCCTCGACAGCGTGCGGCGGGCGGAGGGGCGTCCCGGACGGACCCGGCGCCGGAGCGGCCGCGGCGGCGCGTCGGCGGCCGGCCCGCGCCCGCGCCGCCGACGCCGTTGAGGCTCGGAGAAGGGTGCCATGAGGCATGTGGTCGTCGGTACCGCGGGTCACATAGACCATGGGAAGAGCGCCCTGGTGCGGGCGCTGACCGGGGTCGATCCCGACCGCCTGCAGGAGGAGAAGGTCCGCGGGATCACGATCGATCTCGGGTTCGCGCACTACGCGCAAGGCGACGTGAACATCGCCTTCGTGGACGTGCCGGGCCACGAGCGGTTCGTGAGGAACATGCTGGCCGGCGCGAGCGGCATCGATGCCGTGCTGCTGGTCGTGGCGGCAAACGAATCCGTCATGCCCCAGACCCGCGAGCACTTCGACATCTGCCGGCTGCTCGGGGTGACGACGGGCGTGGTCGCGCTGAGCAAGTGCGATCTGGTCGACGGCGAGATGGTCGAGCTCGTGCAGCTCGAGACCCGCGAGCTGCTGGAGGGAACTCCCCTCGCCGACGCGCCGGTCGTCGCCGTGTCGGCACGCTCCGGCGCCGGGCTCGACCGGCTGCGGGCGGCGCTGCGCGACGTGGCGGCCTCGCTCCCGGCCCGTGCGGCGGACGGCGCCGCGCGGCTGCCGATCGACCGGGTGTTCACGGTGCGGGGGTTCGGCACCGTCGTGACCGGCACGCTCGTGTCCGGGACGCTGGACCTCGACATGGATCTGGACGTGCTGCCGGGCGGCCGGCGCGTCAAGGTCCGCGGGCTGCAGGTGCACGGCCGGCAGGCGCACGCGGCCGGTCCCGGACAACGGGTCGCGGTCAACCTGCAGGGCGTGGAGGTTGGCGACCTCGGCCGCGGCGACACGCTCGTCGAGCGGGGCAGCCTCGAGCGGACGCGGCGCTTCGATGCGGTGCTCACCGTCCTGGCGAGCGCGCGCGCGGTCAGGCACGGCGCCCGGGTCCGGTGTCACCACGGCACGGCGGAGGCGCTGGCGCGCGTGTCGTTGTGCGGGCCGACGACGATGACGGTCGGCACGGAGGAGCCGGTGTTCCCGACGGCCCTCGAGCCGGGCGCGGAGGCGTTCGTCCGCGTCCGGCTCGAGGAGCCGCTGGCCCTGACACGCGGCGACCGCTTCGTGCTGCGCGCCTATTCGCCCCCGATAACGATCGCCGGCGGGCAGGTGCTCGACCCGTCGCCGCCGCGCGGGCGCCTGCGGTCGCGGCGCGGCGTGGCCAGACTGCAGCGCCTGAGCAGCGGGGGCGGCCTCGCCGGCTGCCTCGCGGTCGTGGCCGAGGAGGGCGCCGGGCGCGGCGTATCGCGCGCGGCGCTGGTCCCGCGCCTGGGGGTCGGCGCGGCGGTGCTGGACCGCACGGTCGCCCGCGCCGTGGCGGCCGGACAGGTCGCCGTCGTGGGCGAGCTGCTGCTGGCGCCGGACGAGTTGCACGCCGTGCGGCGGCGCCTGCTGGCGCTGGCTGCCGAGTTCCATGCCGCGCACCCCCTCGAGCCCGGACTGCCCCGGGAGGAGGCGCGAGAGCGGTTGGGTGATCGGGCGGCCGCCGCGGTGTTCGACCACGTCGTGGCCGAGCTGGTCGCCGCGGGCGTCCTCGTGGCGACCGATCATCTGGCGCTCGCCTCGCACGAGGTCGCGCTGTCGGCCGAGGAGACGCGGGCCCGGGACAGCCTGGCCGAGCTGTTCCGGGCGTCCGGCTTGATGCCGCCCGCTGCGGGGAGCGCGGCGACGGCCGCGGGCGTCGGCGCGGAGCTGGCCGAACGCCTGCTCAAGCTGCTCGTCCGCGAGGGCACGCTCGTCAAGGTCGAAGCGCTGTTCTTTCATGCGGAGCACCTGTCCCGCCTGCGCGCGGACGTGACGGGTCTGAAGTCCGAGGCCTCGGGGCCGGCGCGCATCGACGTCGGCATGTTCAAGGAGCGGTTCGGGGTCACGCGCAAGTACGCCATCCCGCTGCTCGGCTATCTCGACCGCGAACGGATCACGCGCCGCGTGGGTGACGTCAGGCTGGTGCTGTGAGGGGGCGGGGCGTCGCCGGCGAGGCGGCGCGCTGGTGTACACTGGACCTGCAGTCTGGAGTCTGAGCCGCAGAGCGGTGCAGGGCGCAGCCCCGTCTGCGTGAGGTTCGGAATGGCAGAGAACGAGGAACGCAGCATCTTCACGGTCGGCGTCTTCCAGGACGCCGCGTGGGCCGAGCGCGGGCTCGAGGCCCTGAAGCGGCGCGGGTTCGGCGCCGACTCGCTGTCGATTGTGGCGAAGCACAGCCCCGGCGTCGCCGAGCTGGTGGAGCGCGCGCTGGCGGCCGAGACGACGCCGGTCGACGTCAGCGGTCTCGGGTCTGCCGTTGCGAGCGGCCCGCTCGTCGCCGCCCTGCAGGGGGCCGACGGAGGTTTCGGCAAGACCGGCATCGCCGCCACGATTCGCCGGGCCGGCTTCCAGGCCCACGACGGCTTCATTTTCGAAACGCTCACGGCCCGCGGCGGGGTGCTGGTCGGCGTCGAGAGCGAGGCGCTCGCCGCGGACGCACTGACCGTGATGCACGCGTACGGCGGCGGAAACGCCGCGATCGGCGCCTGGACTGGCCGGGTCTAGCAGTCCAAGGCGCGCACGGCGCGCCTCGGCGGGAGCG
>CAYGCV010000077.1:0-14755 GCA_964348425.1 uncultured Vicinamibacteraceae bacterium
CGGAATCCGTGTTCCAGATCCCCGGAATCGCTGTTCCACTTCACCGAAATACGCAGCAACCTCAGAGCCGACGAGGGGCACTCGGCCCGCGTCGTCCAGACGGCGGGCGGCATGATCCGGAACGAGGTCGAGGCGGACGACACGCGGTGGCCCGCCTCTGGTGAGCGGACGTGTTCAACGGTCGCCCGCCAGGGCGCTAATTCGGGCGGGGCGTAGGAGGGGGCATCGTCGTTAAGGGCCAATCCAGACAGGCGTGCGCGGAGCCGGCGTCAAGGCCGTAGCCCCGCGGAGCGGGGTCGGAGCGCAGCGGAGAGCCTGGACGGCGGCGAGCACACGCGCACGCTGCTGGCCCGACGATGCCGCCGGCGGATGAGAACACCGTCCGCTCGCCAGCGGGGCCGCACTGGCCAGCGGGTGCTGGGTCAGCATCGACTATCATTGAATACTCCCAGGGGGCTGATCGGATCGCATGTGGGCGCGCGGTACCGGCGGGCGGCAGTTGCTGAGGAGGAGCCGGATGTTCGCGAGCGCCCTAACATCCGATGCCGACGCTCTACCGAGGCGCGAAGGTGTCGGGGGCTTCAATACGAAATGTCGAGAAGGCCATTCCGCACTCTGGCGGGCTTCGGCAAACGAATAGAATACTGGATCGTCGGGCGGATGCTCAAGGAGGGTCTTGATGTCTACCTGCCCTTGGTGGACGACGACGCCGTGGATGCTCTCATCCGCCGACCGGACGGATCAGTCGCTTTGGTGCAGATCAAGGCGCGGTCACAGGACGTGAAACTGGGCGACGCCGCACTCTTCGCCGCCATCGATCACCCGGAGGAGCGCGCAGACTACTGGTTCGTGTTCTATTCCGAGCGAATGGACGTTATGTGGATCATGACTTCCAACGAGTTCATCAACAGCAGTAACCAGAACAAGACGGGCAAGAATGTCGGCAAGCGGACCATTTGGTTCAATGGAAAACGTCGCAACAAGGTCACATGTCAGTACGTCGAGCCCACGAAGCCACAATTCGAGAAGTACGTGGCGGTCGATTTCCGCCGCGTCCGGAACGGGATCTGAGGCCAGACTTGTGGCTCAGAACGCGGGCCGGCGGCGAGCATGCCAAGTGCGGCGCGGTCCGCAGACGGCTTCGATCGTCCCATCGATTCCCGCGCCGGATGGGGGAATCGACGAGGGAATCAGGGTGGGGTGAGCCACAGCAAGTCATTTAGCTAGAATGACTTAGGGGCTTTTTACCAACTAACGCTGCCTGGCAGTGGCAGTGCTCCGTAGCGCCTGTGCGAGATTTCCGCTTGGGCCGGGTCATCGCGGAGCGTTGGCAAGAGGTGTGCGATTCGTACAGCCGCCGACAGACCTCGGGACTGTCGTTGCTGCGGTATTCGACGATTCGTGCGGCAACTTGATCCAGATCGCAGAGGAGAAACGTCAAACGTGACGATCTTGAGCAGGACGGTCACGGCAGGTCGAGCCATCGTGACCGTGCTGCCAGCTCGGTCGCATGCCCTTTCTGCCGGTCCCGCAACTCATCTCCGACGATGTTCAAGAAGATGTCTGCGCGATAGATGTTGTCCGGCCTCGGCGTGGCCTCGACCGTCCTCTTCCCGGACGCTGCCTTGCGTACGGCTATGACCGCCCACCCGTGAAGCTGCCGTGGCGGTATCCTGTTCCGCGCCCGCTCTCGGCCCAGAACGGCCATATCGTGGAGGGTTGCGTGGTCCATGCGGTCGACAGACAGGGACGGAGCCTGCTCCGCCTCGAGAAAAACGTCCCGGATGATCACGCCCTTCGTCCGCGCCCTCTTCGCGGCTCGGCTTGCCACAATGCTCCTGCCCAGCCGCTCGTTCTGCCCGAGCTCGGGTAGAGCTTCCCGTGGCGGGAGCGGCATCATGCCCCGCCCTGTGCCGCCAACGCCTTCAGTTGCGCCATCACGACCGCGTCCGGCAGATCGGATGAGTCCTCGGAGCGGGCCCTCCGGTTCGTTCCGCCCACGCACGAAAACCATGCCCCCTGTCCGTCATTGCTCAGTTCGATCAACACGGCCGCCGGCACGCCCGGCGACTGGAAATGCATGACGATTTCTCCGTCGTCCGTGGGGTAAATCGTCGGCTGAATCGTTCGTCCGGCGAGTTCCCGCAGGATCCTCGCCGCTTCGCCCTTCGTTTCCGCCTTGATCGCAGGCAGGCCATCCTCGAGGACTTCACGGTCAATTTCTTCCAATTCCTCCAGGGCGCTTGGGAGCCAAGTCGTAGCAGGCTGTCTGGGCTCACCCCACGTCCGCAGCATACTGTTGTCCAGATGCTGAATCCAAATAGCGCGAAGAACGGAAATTGCTGATTCCGCGGCGGCGGGATCGACGCCAGTGCGAAACGGATTCTCCAGTTTCGGTCCGAACGCTGATGCCGCCGTCGACGGCATCAGCGTTCGGAGCCTTCCGCCAACCGGGAAAGGATCGGGCCACGCATGCTCGCGTGCCGGCGGCAGCGCGTACGGGTCTTGCGCCACGTTCCCGGGCATTGACGGAACCATCAGCATCAGTCTCCCCTGTGCAGTCCGATGGCCCGATCCGCCATCTCGTGCAACCGGGCGACAGCCTGCTCCAAACCGCCGAGCGCTTCGAGTTCCGACTCGGGCACGTAAATGCTCGTTGTTACGAACAGCCCATTCTCAAGAGACGTGGACTCTTCCACTGAGCGGTGCAGTTGCCAATGCCGGTCGTGTTCCTTGAATGTCACCCGTATCGACGGCCGGTACCTGATTCCCGCCTCCTGTTCCGCGACTGCAAGTGCACCTTCGTGTGCAAATTGCCCAAGGTACGTGTCGACCGCGGCGTCATCTGAAGCGGTTACATCCTGACTCGAGTGCAGCGAGAACCAGGCAACTCCGTTTTCGGGAAACTCTGCCGTCACGAACTCCCAGCCTCGTCGAACGGCCTCGAATATGACCTCGTACGCTGGCCGCGTTACGTTTGCGAAACTCAGCTTGAGCGTATCCGCGTTGAGGACGACGCTCGCTGCGCCCCCGAACAGTCGACAGGTGCATGACGCGTCGCCCAACGAGTTCCCGTAGCTCATGCTGAGATCGTGCGGCTGAATCGCCGTCAGGTCGTGGAGCCGGCGCGTGATCCCGGCGACGAATCTGTGCTGAGCAGACGGCCAGTCCGTGATGAAGTGTCGCAGTTTGATGCTGAGCTCGATCTGTTCAGGCTCCGGCGTGACCCGCAGACTCTTCATGGGAGTCACATCCTCTGGGTGCAACCTACGCAGTAGGCCTTACCCAGCGCTGGCACGGCCCAGCCTTGGTCGGGGCGAGATTCTGGATGACGCTGGGCATGCGACCCCATGCTCGTCACTGCGCCAAAAACCGGTCTGCGTCATGACCGCTCCAGAAGCTGACCCTCCGGTGCCTGGGGCGCCCTCCGATTCATCCGGTGGGCAGGCTCGTTCCTGCCCAATTTCCCGCCGTTTTTTGTTTGCGACGCCCCACCCGTCAACGGGGCGCCTGCGCCCCGCGCGTCAGGGCGAGACCGCTCGAGCCTCCGTTGTTACCGCCTCTCTGCTCCATCGTAGCACCGCCGCACCCCCGTCGTGGGCGGAGACTGGGTGCTGCAGCGCGAGCCGAGGATGTGTGGGAGCGGGATGTGTCGAGTGATCGTGGCAAACCCGCCATGGACGGTCTTGAAGCGCGCCCGTCAGGGCGCGCGGTAGCCGGGCCCGTAGAGCACGCGGCCGGGGCGCGCCCCGGCATGCTTGCCTCCGTCGACCACGAGCTCGCCGTTGACCAGGACGTAGGCCACGCCCTCGGCGTACTGGTGAGGCTGCTCGAAGGTGGCGCGGTCGACGATGCGCGCGGCGTCGAAGACGGCGACGTCCGCGAAGAAGCCCTCGCGGAGCAGGCCGCGGTCCTGGAGGCCGAGCCGCTGCGCGGTGGCGCCGCTCATCTTGCGCACCGCCTCCTCGAGGGTCAGCACGCCGCGCTCCCGGACGTAGCGGCCGAGGACGCGGGCGAACGTGCCGTACTCGCGCGGGTGGGGCATGCTCGCACCGAAGACCGACACGCCGCCGTCCGAGCCGATGGCCGTCGCCGGGTGCTGCATGATCCGGTCCACGTCGGCCTCGTCCATCGCGTGGTAGATGGCGCGGGCGCCGCCCCGCTCGACGATCTCCATGACGAGGTCGGCGGCGTTGACGGAAGTTGCCTCCCGGCCGTGGCCGGCGAGGATGTCCGCCAGGCTCTGCCCCTCGAGCGAGGGGTCCCAGGGGCAGAGACCGATGACGATGTTGGCAGGGTCGCCGCCGCCCCGGTCGTGTTCGATGCGGTAGACGATCTCCTCGCGGATGCGCCGCCGTGCCTCCGCGTCCCGCAGCCGCGCGATGAGCTCCCTCTCGCCCCCGGCCTGCGCCCATTGGGGGACGACGGCGGTGATCGATGTCTGGGACGCCGCGTAGGGGTACTGGTCGATGGTGATGTCGATCCCGCGCGCGCGGGCGGCGTCGACCAGCGCCAGGCTCTCGACGCTCGCGCCCCACATGTCGCGGCCAATCACCTTGTGGTGGGTCATCTGCACCGGGATGCCGGCCTCCTCGCCGATGCGGATCGTCTCGCGCACGGAGTCGAGCAGCCGGAGCGCCTCGTCGCGCATGTGGGAGATGTAGATGCCGCCGTAGCGCGCCGCCACCGCGGCCAGGGCGATGACCTCATCGGTTCCGGTGAAGCTCCCCGGGACGTAGAACAGACCCGTCGAGAGGCCGAACGCGCCCTCCTCCATCGCCCGCGCGACGAGGCCGCGCATCCGGTCGAGCTCGTCCGGCGTCGGCTCCCGATCGTCGCTCCCCATCACGCGGCGGCGGATGGTTCCCTGCCCGGCGAAGACCGCCCAGTTGGGGCTGATGCGCGTCTCGGCGATCCGGGCCAGATGCTCCCCAATCGGCCACGGCGACGCCCCGTCGTTACCCTCGGTGAGCGTCGTCACCCCTTGCAGCAGGTAGTTGTCGGCGGTCGGCACCTCGAAGATGCCGCGCACCGCGTGCGTGTGCGGATCGATGAAGCCGGGCGTCACCACCAGACCCTCGGCGTCGATGACGCGCTCGGCCGCCGCACCGGGAAGGCGCCCGATGCGGGCGATGCGATCGCCCCGTACCGCGACGTCGGCGCGCACCCACGGATTCCCCGTGCCGTCGACGACCTGGCCGCCGCGGATGATGACATCGAACCGCGCGTCGTCCTGCACCGCCACGAGCGGGACCAGGGCCGGCACGACCAGCGTCAACGCCAGCGGCATCAGCGCCGCCCGCGGGAAGTGTCGCCTGCGAATCGTGGTCAGTCGCTGTCGCTCCATGTCGGGGCTCCCCGTGGCGTGGCGGCGGCGCGATGCGGCATGCGCCCACATGCGATTCTACTCGGGCTAGAATGACGCCACGGTCCCGGTGGCGACCGTTCGGGATTCCGACGCCAGGGGAGGACGATCGATGAGACACTTCACGGCCCTCGGGATTCCGGCCGGTCCCCTCGTCTCGTCGGCATCGGCGGCCACGGCAGCCCTGACCGTCGCGCTGGCGCTTGCCGGCACGACGCCTGCTGCCCAGACCACCAACGACCCGTTCCCCGCGCCCATTCCCGCGACCGACGGCGTCATCACGGTAGGCATCGAAGAGTTCGCGTCGCTCCCCGACGCCGACGGCGTGGCGGCGCGCATGATGCTGCTGGTAGACGAGCCGGGGACGGGCCGCCTGTTCGTGAACGACATGCACGGCATCGTCTACGCCGTGAGCTACGACGGCGCCACGGTCACGCGGTACCTCGACCTGCGGGAGCCGCGCTGGATGCTCGACGTCGAGGCCTCGCGCCGGGAGCTCGGCTTCCAGAGCTTCGCCCTCCACCCGCAGTTCGGCGAGCCGGGCGCGCCCGGCTACGGCAAGCTCTACACCTACACCGACACGAGCAATACTGCCCCGCCCGCGGACTTCGTGCCGGGAGGCGGGGGCGACACGCACGACACCATCCTGCTCGAGTGGACGGCCGAGGACGCCGCAGCCGCCGACTACGACGGGGGACCGCCGCGCGAGCTGCTGCGGATGGAGCAGCCCTTCGGCAACCACAACGGCGGGCAGCTCGCCTTCAACCCCCGCGCGGCCCCCGGCGACTCCGACTTCGGCCTCCTCTATGTCGGTTCCGGCGACGGCGGGAGCGGCGGCGATCCGCTCGACGTCTCCCAGAATCTTGCGTCAATCCTCGGCAAGATGCTGCGTATCGACCCGCTCGGCAACGACAGCGCCAACGGCCGCTACGGCATCCCGCCCGACAACCCGTTCGCCGGCGACGGCGACCCCGGCACGCTCGGGGAGATCTACGCCTACGGCGTCCGCAACCCGCAGCGCTTCGCCTGGGACATGCGCGACGGCAGCCTGTTCGTGGCCGACATCGGCCAGAACATCGTCGAGGAGGTGAGCCTGGTCACCGCCGGCGCCAACCTCGGATGGAACGACTGGGAAGGGAGCTTCCGCTTTCTCAGCCGCAGCGCCGTCAGCCTGGTCGACCCGCGCGGCGAGCCCGGCCTCATCTATCCGGTCGTCGAGTACGGCCAGCTCGACCCGTTGCTGCAGCCCCGCTCCGCCGCCACGGGCGTGGTCGTCTACCGTGACGCCGCCGTCCCGCAACTGACCGACCTGCTCCTCTTCGGCGACAGCCCGAGCGGGGAGGTATTCCACGTCTCCGCCGACGACCTCCCGGACGGCGGCCAGACGGCGCTGCGCCGCGTGCTGTTCCGCCACGACGGTGAGACGAGGACCTTCCTGCAGGTGATACAGCGGAAGGTCGCCGCCCAGGGGCGGATGCCGGCCACTCGCGCCGATCTTCGCTTCGGAACCGGGCCCGAGGGGCAACTGTTCCTGCTCAACAAGCGCGACGGGGTCATCCGGCGGCTCGTGCCGTGAGCGACCGGGCGGTGCGAGCCGCCCTTTCTGCAGGACTACACCTATCCCGTCGGCAGCCACGATGGGCAGGACCGAGACTATGGTGCTGTGCACGGGCGATCGGTTCCTCGCCTACTGACGGAGGTCCTGCCATGACGACCCGACCCTGGATCGGTCTCGGATTGATCGCGCTCGCCGTGGGCATTTGCGGCGAGTTGCTGCTCGACGCCCGCCCGCCCGCCGAGGCGGCGGCGATGCAGACCGCGTCGGTGCCCACGTTCCGCGTCGACACGGCGTGGGAGTGGCCGCCGAGCCTGCCGGACGACCAGGTGGTGGGCGTCGTGTCCTCGGTCGCGGTCGACCGCGGCGACCACGTCTGGGTCCTGCACAGGGCGCGGCAGGTGCTGCCCGAGGTGCGGGAGCGGGCCGCGCCGCCGGTGCTGGAGCTCGATGCCGCCGGCAACTTCGTGCAGGGCTGGGGCGGCCCGGCCGCCGGCTACGACTGGCCGGATACCGAGCACGGGCTGTTCGTCGATCACGAGGACAACGTCTGGATCACCGGGCTCAACCCGCTCGAGCGGGCCTACACGGATCCGACGCAGCGCACCGACGACATGCTGCTCAAGCTCACGCGCGACGGGGCGCTGCTGGGCCAGTTCGGGGGGCGCGACCGGCATCCGCTGGCGCGCGGCGGCAACGCCGACACCGCCGGCGTGCACCTGGCGACGGAGGCGGTCGTCCATCCCGCGACCGGCGAGGTGTTCGTCGCCGACGGCTACGCGAACCGCCGCGTCCTGGTCCTCGACGCGCGGACGCTGGCCTTCAAGCGGATGTGGGGCGCGTTCGGGGCGCAGCCGCCGGCGGAGCTGGGACGGGACGCCACCGAGAACCGCCTGGGGATGATCCTGACCGACGACCCGGCCGGGCCGGACCAGTTCAACAGCGTGCACGGCGTGAAGGTGTCGAACGACGGCCTGGTCTACGTGGCCGACCGCAACTACCGGCGCATCCAGGTGTTCCGCCTGGACGGCACGTACGTGACCCAGGCGTTCGTCAACCGCGAAGGGGCGGACTTCATGACGGTCTGCGCCCTGGCCTTCTCGCCCGATCCCGAGCAGCGGTTCATCTACGTCGCCGACTACGGCAACTCGCACATCGCGGTCGTCGATCGGCAGACGCTCGCGACGGTGGCGTCGTTCGGGGAGCGCGGCGGGGAGCCGGGCAACTTCCGCGGCCTGCACGCGCTGGCCGTCGACTCGCGCGGCAATCTCTACACGGCGGAAACGCAGCCCCGGCCGGTGGGCTCGCGGGTGCAGCGCTTCATCTACACGGGACTGTCGCCGGCGCCTGCCCGGTAACGCCCGTGGCGGCGCTACTTCCGGGCGCGCGCGAGCCGCATGGCGGAGTCCACGCCCGACCCGTCGGGGACGGGCTCCTCCTTGCTGCCGAAGAGCCGCGGGTTGTCGCGGGCGGACTCGAACGCCGTGAGCGCGTCGCGCCGGCTCACCTGGCCGACGACCTGCCCGCGCTCGTCGACGACGGGCAGCTTGCGGTGCGTCCTGGTGAGAAACAGGTGCACGATGTCGTACAGGGAGGTGCCCGGGCTGATCGACTCCACCGACCCGCTCATGTAGTCGCTGACCTTGCCGCCGGGCCAGCCGTGCAGCTCGCCCCCCACCACGACCTTCAGGCAGTCCCGCTCGGTCAGCATGCCGAGCAGCGTCCCGTCGCCGCCGACGACCGGCGCCCCGGTCAGCTTGCGGTCGAGCAGCTCGTGCAGCGCCTCGAAGATGTCCATGTCGGGGGGCAGCGTGATCTCGGATCGCGCCATGATGTCGGCGGCGGTGAGGCGGGTCATGAAGTCCTTTCTACAGCGTCCCCGAATGTTATCAGACGCCGCCCGGATGGGCGCGGCGTCGTGCCGGATTCCACGGAACCGGTGCGCGGGCCGCGTGGTCTAATGAGGTATGGCTCCACAGGTCACGTTCGCCAACGGCCTGGGCGAGGCGCTTGCTCCCCTCCTGCTGTTCCTGCGCGCACTCGGATTCTTCGAGTGGTACGTCTACATACCCGTCATGACCGTCCTGTCGGTGGGGCTGTTCCGGCGTCTCGTCAGGACGCTCGACCGGAACGGAAGCCTCGCCGCCCGACGGTGGCGGGCGGTCTGGCTGGCGGCGTACTTCGGCCTCTGCTTCCTGGCGACCAACGGTCTGGCGGTCGGCCTCAAGACGCTCATCGTCGAGGAGCTCGACTACCCGGCGCGGGTCTGGTTCGAGGCGTACGTCGGGCCGCTGCACTTCTACATCGTCGCCGTTGCCCTGGCGTATCTGGTCCTCGTCGCGCGCAACCGCGCGGCCGCCCTCGATCGCGGGCTGGGGCTGTTCGTGCAGATCGGTCTGCTCGCCGGCTACTCGGTCGGCGTGTTCCGCATCCTGAACGAGCCGATCTCCGCCGCCAATCCCACCGCCGGCCTGAGCGGCTTCATCCTGTGCGCGTGGTTCGCCCTCTACAACTACGACCTCTACCGGCGGTTCATCGGCCCCGTCCTGCCAATCGCCGCGCGCGGTTGACCTCCCCGGCGGATCGGGTATATACCGGAGCCGACCGCGACGATTTCAGGCCAGGAGCCTGCGCCGCAGAACGGTGCAGACGCCGCAAGGCGCGCACGGCGCGCCTCGGCGGGAGCGGCGCGGGGCGAAGGGGGCCCCGCAAGCGGCCGCCGGGGGCTTGGGGCGCAGCCCCATCTGGAGGAGGCCGACGCCGGGGGTTCGGGGCGCAGCCCGTTGGATTGAAGCTGGAGGCAGTCAGATGAGGCAGCGGATGGTCGGCTCGATCGCGGCGGCCGCGGTGCTGGCGGCTGGCGCCTGGACGGCGGCCGCCGGGCAGGAGGCGCCGGCGACACCGTGGGGCGACCCGGACCTGCAGGGGGTCTGGGAGTACTGGACGTTCACGCCGCTCGAACGGCCGCCCGAGCTGGCCGACCGCGACGTGCTGACGGAGGAGGAGGCGGCCGCCATCGGGCAGCGGCTCAGCGACGAGGCCGTGGGACGCGACGATACGCGGCCCGCCGCGGGTCAGACCGGCGGCTACAACCAGTCGTTCTGGACCGAGCGCTCGCGCCCCACGGCGCTGACCCAGCCGTCGCTGCTGATTGATCCGCCCGACGGGCGGATTCCGCCGCTGACGCAGGGGGAGCAGCGGCGCGCCGCGGCGCACCGCGCGGCCGGCCAGCGGCCGGTCCGCCTGCGCGCGACGGGGATCGGCGCCGACGGTCCCGAGGACCGGGGGCTGGCCGAGCGTTGCCTCGTCGGCTTCAGCACCGGGCCGCCGATGCTGCCCGGCGGCTACAACAACAACATCCAGGTGTTCCAGGCGCCGGGCTACGTCGTGCTGCTCGCCGAGATGGTCCACGACGTCCGCGTGGTGCCGGTGGACGGACGGCCGCACCTCCCGCCCGGCATCCGCCAGTGGCTCGGCGACTCGCGCGGGCGCTGGGAGGGCGACACCCTGGTGGTCGAGACGACCAACTTCACGGACAAGATCGCCAGCTTCAGCCCGATGGCGTTCGACCGGGAGCGGGGCGGCTTCGGGTCCCTGGCGCTGGGCACGGGCGACTCGCTGCGCCTCGTCGAGCGCTTCACGCGGGTCGACGCGGACACGTTGCAGTACGAGTTCACCATCGACGATCCGGTGACGTTCACGCGGCCGCTGACCGCCCGCCTGCCGATGCAGCGCAGCGATCTGCCGCTCTACGAGTACGCCTGTCACGAAGGCAACTACGGCCTGCTGAACATCCTGCTGGGCGCCCGCGCCGAGGAGGCCGGGCAGGCCGCCGGCGCGAGCCGCTGACGCCCGCGCTGAAGGGAAGGTTGGAGGGAATGGAGATGCATCGACGAGCTCGTCTGGCGGCTGCCGCAGCCGCGTCGGTCCTGTGGCTGGGCGCGGCGGCGGCCGTGCCCGCGCTGGCCCAGGGCGACGCCCCGCGGACGCCGTGGGGTCATCCCGACCTGCAGGGCGTCTGGGACCATCGGACGATCACCCCGCTCGAGCGGCCGGCGGAGCTCGCGGATCGCGAGTTCCTCACCGCGGAGGAGGCGGCGAGCCTCGAGCAGGCAGCCGTGGACCGTGCCGAGTACCTGCTCAACCGGCCGCCCGAGACGACGACGGCCGGCGGCAACGTCGACCGGCGCGCGGACGGGACGCCCGGGTTCTACAACGACTTCTGGCTCGACAACGGCACGCGCGCGGTCGGCACCCGGCGCACGTCGCTGGTGATCGATCCGCCGAACGGGCGGCTGCCGGCGCTGCTCGAGAGCGCGCAGCGCCGGATCGAACGCAACCAGGCCTATCGCCGGGAGCACCCCGCGGACTCGTGGCTGGACTTCGATGCGACGGACCGCTGCCTCGTGGGCGTGAACAACGGCCCGCCGATCCTCCCGGCCGCCTACAACCAGAACCTGCTGGTGGTGCAGAACGCGGAGTGGGTGCTGCTCGTGGCGGAGATGATCCACACCGTGCGTGTCATCCCGCTCGACGGACGGCCGGCGCTGCCGGACCACGTTCGGCAGTGGGCGGGCGACGCCCGCGGACGCTGGGAGGGCGACACCCTGGTCGTGGAGACGTCGAACTTCGTTCCCGATCGGTGGTGGACGTCCGCCAACCCGATGGGCCGCCTGGCGACGACCGGGAGCCTGCGCCTGACGGAGCGCTTCACCCGCGTCGATGCCGACACGCTGGAGTACGAGGCCACGGTGGACGATCCGGAGACGTGGAGCCGCCCGTGGACGGTGTCGATCCCGATGCGGCGCAGCGACCAGCCGCTGTACGAGTACGCCTGCCACGAGGGCAACTACAGCATGCCCAACATGCTGGCGGGGGAGCGCGCCGCCGAGCGGGCGGCGGCCGGGGCCAGGTGAAGCCTGCCGGCGCCGGCGCGCCGGACGCCTACCTGATCAGATAGCCGCCGTCGGGCTGCTGCTCGCGGTAGGCCGCGTGGCAGGCCGCGCACGCCGCGTGGAGGTTGGTCAGGGCGATCTCGGCCCCCTCGACCGCCAGCGGGTTGGGCGACAGGGTCATGAGGTGGACGGCGACGCTGATTTCGGACACGGACTTGGACACCGCGCGGATGGCCTCGACGGCGTCCTCGACCTGATCGCGGTCGGGGCCCGCCCGGTCGCGCCAGTACTGCTGCACGAGCTCGATCGCGGGCCGCGCGAGGATGACGTGCTCGTTCATCGTCGCGTGGTCCCGCGCGTCGAGCGCCTCGCGGAGTCCGCGCGCCGCGGCGTCGAGGGTGCGCATGGCGGCGGCGTACTCGGCCGTCGGTTTCTCGCCCGCGATGGCTGCCGCGGCCAGCGCCGCGACGAGTCCGAGCGCCAGCCAGCAATTCAGGATGCGCATCGCTATAGTATTGCAGCGCCGAGGCCCGTTTGTCAGCCGCATCCGACCCCGATCTGCACCGTGATCTCCGCCAGGCGGTCGCCGACCTCTGCCGCCGGTTTCCGGACAGCTACTGGCGCGATCTCGATCGCCGCGAGGCGTACCCCGAGGAGTTCGTCAGGACGCTGACGGAGGCCGGCTATCTCGCCGCGCTGATCCCCGAAGCGTTCGGCGGCGCGGGGCTGGGCGTGCAGGAGGCGTCGATCATCCTGGAGGAGGTCAACCGCTCCGGGGGCAATGCGGCCGCCTGCCATGCCCAGATGTACATCATGGGGACGCTGCTGCGGCACGGCTCGGAGGCGCAGCAGCGCGAGTACCTCCCGCGCATCGCCAGCGGCGAGTTGCGCCTGCAGGCGTTCGGCGTCACCGAGCCGACGAGCGGCACCGATACGACGCGGCTCCAGACCATGGCGGTGCGCCGCGGCGACCGCTACGTCGTCAACGGGCAGAAGGTCTGGATCTCGCGCGCCGAGCACTCCGACCTCATGCTGCTCCTCGCCCGCACCACCCCGCTCGACGAGGTGCGGCGCAAGACCGACGGGCTCTCGGTCTTCCTGGTCGATCTGCGCGCCGCGGTCGGCAACGGCCTCACCATCCGGCCCGTCCGGACGATGATGAACCACGCCACCACGGAGCTCTTCTTCGACGACCTCGAGGTGCCCGCGGAGAACCGCATCGGCGAGGAGGGCCGCGGCTTCCGCTACCTGCTCGACGGCCTGAACGCCGAGCGCATCCTGATTGCGGCCGAGTGCGTCGGCGACGGGCGCTGGTTCATCGAGCGCGCGGTGCGCTACGCCAACGAGCGGGTCGTCTTCGAGCGGCCGATCGGCAAGAACCAGGGCGTCCAGTTCCCGCTCGCGCGGGCGTACGTCAACGTCGAGAGCGCCGACCTGATGCGGATCAAGGCGGCCACGCTCTTCGACGCCGGCCAGCCCTGCGGGGCGGAGGCGAACATGGCGAAGCTGCTGGCGGCCGATGCCGCGTGGGAGGCGGCGAACGTCGCCGTGCAGACGCACGGCGGGTACGGGTTCGCGGAGGAATACGACGTGGAGCGCAAGTTTCGCGAGTGCCGGCTGTACCAGGTGGCGCCGATCTCGACCAACCTCATCCTGTCCTACATCGGCGAGCACGTGCTCGGCCTGCCGCGGTCGTTCTGATGCCGCCGCGCCCGCTGGACGGGGTCACCGTCGTGTCGCTGGAGCAGGCGGTGGCGGCGCCCTTCGCCACGCGGCAGCTCGCGGACCTGGGCGCGCGCGTGATCAAGGTGGAGCGGCCCGGCGTCGGGGACTTCGCCCGGGTCTACGACGGGGTCGTCCACGGGCAGTCGAGCCACTTCGTCTGGCTGAACCGGTCGAAGGAGTCGCTGACGCTCGATCTCAAGCGGCCGGAGGCGGCCGGCGTGCTGAGCCGGCTGCTGGCGCGGGCGGACGTGTTCGTCCAGAACCTCGCCCCCGGCGCGGCCGAGCGCCTCGGCCTGGGCGCCGCGGGCCTGCGGGCCGCCCACCCGCGGCTGATCGTCTGCGGGCTGTCCGGGTACGGATCCACCGGCCCGTACCGCGACCGGAAGGCGTACGACCTGCTCGTGCAGGCCGAGTCGGGCGTGATTTCCATCACCGGCACGCCCGAGGAGCAGGTCAAGCTGGCCATCCCGGTTGCGGATCTCGCGGCCGGCATGTACGCCTACAGCGGCATCCTCACGGCGCTCCTTGCCCGCGAGCGGTACGGCGAGGGAGCGTCCGTCGAGGTGTCGATGCTCGAGGCGCTGGGGGAGTGGATGGGCTTTCCGCTCACCTACACGCTGTACGGCGGCGCGCCGCCGCCGCGCAGCGGCGCGCGGCACGCCACCATCGCGCCGTACGGCCCGTTCGCGGGCGCCGGGGGCGAGATGGTCTTTCTCGGCATCCAGAACGAGCGCGAGTGGGCGCGCTTCTGCGCGGAGGTGATCGAGCGGCCGGCGCTCGCGTCCGACCCGCGCTTCGACACCGGCAAGCAGCGGATCGCCAATCGCGCGGCGCTCGATCGCGAGATCGAGGCGGCGTTCGCCGGGCTGTCCGCGGCGGCGATCATCGAGCGCCTGGAAGCGGCCGGCATCGCCAACGCCCGGCTGAACACGGTCGAGCAGTTCGGGGCGCACCCGCAGCTCGCGGCGCGCGGCCGCTGGCGCGAGGTCGAGTCGAGCCCCGGGCCGGTGCGGGCGTTGATTCCCCCGGCCACCATCGACGGCGTCGAGCCGCGCATGGACCGCATCCCGGCGCTCGGCGAGCACACCGACGCGATCCTCGCGGATCTGGGCTACGAGCCCGACGCCGTCGCCGCCTGGCGCGCCGCCGGCGTCGTCTGACAAGGCGCGCACAGCGCGCCTCGGCGGGAGCGGCGCGGGGCTGTGGGGTCCCCGC
>CAYGCV010000078.1:0-14693 GCA_964348425.1 uncultured Vicinamibacteraceae bacterium
TGGGCCGAGCAGCCGCCGGAGCACGTGGCGTTAACAAGTTAGCGCCTATGGGGCGAAGGGGCCCCCGCAAGCGGACGCCGCGGGCTTGGGGCGCAGCCCCATCAGGAGGAAGCCGACGCCGGGGGTGCGGGGCGCAGCCCCGTCAAATCTATGCCCGCGGATGCGTCTGGCGATAGAGCCTGGTGAGCTGCGCGGCGTTCACGTGGGTGTAGCGCTGGGTCGTGCTCACGCGGGAGTGTCCGAGCAGCTCCTGAATCGCCCGCAGGTCGGCGCCCCACTCGAGCAGATGGGTGGCGAACGAGTGCCGCAGCGCGTGCGGGCTGATGCCCATCTTCGCGCTCGTCTGCAGCACGTAGCGCCGCACGAGCCGGTCGACGCTGCGCGCGGACAGCCGCCCGCCGCGATAGTTGAGGAAGAGGGGATCGCCGGCGGCCCGCCTGCCCCAGGACCGGCCCCGATCGGGTGCGGCCGCCAGCAGCGTGCGCCGATCCTGCAGGTACCTGCGCAGCGCCGCGGCCGCCGTCCGGTTGAACGGCACCATGCGCTGCTTGCCGCCCTTGCCGTGCACGCGCAGCATCCGACCGCTGAGGTTGAGGTCTTCGAGATTCAGGCCGACCAGCTCGCTCAGGCGCAGGCCCGACGCGTAGAACAGCTCCAGCATGGCCCGGTCGCGCCGGCCGAGCGGCGTGCCGGCATCGGGCGCGGCGAGCAGCTCGTCCATCTCGACCGTGTCGAGGTGCGCCGGCATCCTGCGGTGCACGCGGGGCGCGGCGACGAGCGCGCCGGGGTCCTGCTGCAGGTACCCGGCCCGGCACAGGTAGCGGCCGAAGGAGCGGATGGCGGCCAGCCGTCGCGCGGACGACGTGCTCGAGTCGCCGCGGCGGTGCAGCTCGCCGAGGAACGCGCGGATGCCGCGGTGATCGAAGTCGGCCGGACCCAGCCCGCGCCCGCCCTCCGCGCGGCCCTCGAGAAACGCCAGGAACTGCCGCAGATCGCTGCGGTACGCCGCCACGGTGTGGCGCGAGGCGTTGCGGTTGTAGCGCAGGTAGTCGAGGAACGCGTCCAGTTGGTCCTTCATGACGGCTGTGCCGCGACGGCGCAGGGCGCCAGGCAGGCGGCGGCCCACGCCGCCAGGTCGTTCAGCGCCCGCTCGGCCAGCGCCTGCCGCCGCGCGCGCCGCTTGCGCGGCGACCGCTCCGCCGACGGGATGAGGCCGAACGTCATGTTCGTCGGCTGGTAGTCGGCCGCATCCGCGTGCGAGACGTAGTAGGCGAGCGCGCCCATCGCCGTGGTGCGGGGCGGCGGAACGACCGGCCGGTCCCGGACCAGGGCCGCCGCGTTGAGACCGGCCATGAGCCCCGACGCCGCCGACTCCACGTAGCCCTCGACGCCCGATATCTGGCCCGCGAAGAACAGGTCCGGGCGCGCCCGCGTCTGCCACGTGTCGAGCAGCACGAGCGGGGCGTTGATGTAGGTGTTGCGATGAATCATGCCGTAGCGTACGAACTCGCCCTGCTCCAGGCCCGGGATCATCCGCAGCACACGGCGTTGCTCGCCCCACTTGAGCTGCGTCTGGAAGCCCACCAGGCTGTAGTGGTCCGCGGCGAGGTTGTCCTGCCTGAGCTGCACGACGGCGTGGGGCCGGCGTCCGGTCGCGGGATCGGTCAACCCGACCGGCTTCAGCGGGCCGAAACGCAGCGTGTCCGGCCCCCGCCGGGCCATCACCTCGATCGGCAGGCAGCCTTCGAAGAACCGCGCCCGATCGATGTCGTGCACCTCCGCGAGCTCGGCGGTCACCAGCGCCTCGTGCAGCATCCCGTACTCCTGCTCGTCCAGGGGGCAGTTGAGATAGTCCCCGGCGGCCGACGCGTCCCAGCGCGAAGCGCGGAACACCTTCGATCGATCGATCGTATCGGCCGCAACGACCGGACTGATTGCATCGTGGAAGTACAGGTGGTCCTGGCCCACCAGCGCCGCGATCTCGGCGGACAGCGGGTCGGACGTCAGCGGCCCGGTCGCGATGATCACCGGCGCCGCGCCGGCCGCGGGAATGCGCGCCACCTCCCGGCGGGAGACGGTGATGAGCGGGTGGCCCTCGATGGCGCCGGTGACGCCGGCCGCGAAGCGCTCGCGGTCCACGGCGAGCGCGCCGCCGGCCGGCACGCTCGTCTCGCCCGCCACGCGCATGATCAGCGAGCCGAGCCGCCGCATCTCCTCCTTCAGCAGCCCGACGGCGTTCTCGAGCTTGGCGCCACGAAAGGAGTTGCTGCAGACGAGCTCGGCCAGGCGGTCGGTCCTGTGGACCCGCGTACCGCGCACCGGCCGCATCTCGTGGAGCGCGACCGGCACGCCCCGCGCGGCAATCTGCCAGGCCGCCTCGCAGCCGGCCAGCCCGCCCCCGATAATCTGAATCATCGTTGCCGGCGGCCGGACGCCGCTAGCCCGGCAATCGCCGCCTCCGGCTCCGGTTGCCGCCCAACCACCCCTCACCAGGAGTCTACGCCGTTCTACGGCGTAAACTCCTAGACGGCCGCCAGCTCCTCGCTGCGGACGTAGTCGCAGGCGTCGTTGTGGCACAGGAGCTGACGCCCGTGGCGCTTGGTCACCTTCTCGAGCAGGAACGGCGCTCCGCACGCGGGGCACGCTTCCGGCAGCGGTTTGTTCCAGACGGTGAAATCGCAATCGGGATAGTTGGCGCAGCCGTAGAAGACCCGGCCGCGCCGCGACTTCCGCACCACGATGTCGCCGCCGTCGCGCGGACAGGCCACGCCGGTGCTCTCGAGCTTCAGGTAGCGGCACGCCGGATAGCTGGAGCAGGCCGTGAACTCGCCGAACCGCCCCTGCTTGACGACCAGTGGCTTGCCGCACTGCGGACAGGACTCGTCGAGCGGCCGGTCCGGCTTGGCCTTGGCCAACCCCTGCGACGTCGAGATCAGCTTGCGCGTCGTCTTGCACTCCGGATAGCCCGAGCAGGCCAGGAACTGGCCGAACCGGCCGCGCTTGACCACCATCGGGCGCCCGCAGTTGTCGCACGTCGCCTCCGCCTCGTCGACCGCCTCGTCCGTCTTCTCGAGCTCGCGGGTGTTGCGGCAGTCGGGATAGCCCGAGCAGGCCAGGAACATGCCGAACCTGCCGATCTTGACGAGCATCGGCTTCCCGCACTTGTCGCACGTCTCGTCGCTCGGCAGCCCGTTCGCCTTGACGTCGGGCATCGCCTCGACCGCCTTCTCGAGATCGGTGGCGAAGGTCTTGTAGAAGCCGTCTATCGTGCCCTGGTAGTCGGCGGCGCCCTCCTCGATGCGATCGAGGCGCTCCTCCATCGCCCGCGTGTAGGCGACCTGGATGATCGCGTCGAAGCTCTTGGCCAGCAGGTCGGTGACCAGCCGGCCGAGCGGGGTCGGCGTGAACCGGCCCTCCGTCTTCGTGGCGTACTCGCGCTGCTGGAGCACCCCGATGATCGAGGCGTAGGTGCTGGGCCGGCCGATGCCGTTCTCCTCGAGCTCCTTGACCAGCGACGCCTCGCTGAAGCGCGGCGGGGGCTGCGTGAACTTCTGCTCCGGGGTGAGCGCCTTCAGCGCCAGCCGCGCGCCCTTGGCCAGCGGCGGCAGCAGCCCCGACGCGGGCTCGTCGTCCTTCTCGGCCGCGGCGGCCGGAGCCGTCGCGGCCTCGAGGTCCGTGCCGCCGTAGACCGCCATCCAGCCGTTGAACTTGGGCACCGACCCCTTCGCCCGGAACCGATAGCCGGCGGCGCCGATCTCCACCGTCGTGTCGTCGAAGGTGGCCGGCGGCATCTGCGAGGCGACGAAGCGGCTCCAGATGAGGCGGTACAGGTAGTGCTGCTCGCGGCTCAGGTGCGGCCGCACCTGCTCGGGGGTGCGGCTGACGGCTGTCGGCCGGATGGCCTCGTGCGCGTCCTGCGCGTCCTTCTTCGTGCGGTACCGGTTCGGCTTCGCCGGCAGGTAGTCCGGGCCGAAGGCCTCGGCGATGTGCGCCCGCACCTCGCCCAGCGCCTGCTCCGCCACCCGCGTGGAATCGGTCCGCATGTAGGTGATCAGGCCGACGGATCCCTCGTCCGGCAGCTCGACGCCCTCGTAGAGCTGCTGGGCAATCTGCATCGTGCGCTTGACGGGAAACCGCGAGGCCTGCTGCAGCTTGCTGGTGATGAACGGCGGCGCGGCGTTCCGCCGGCGTTCCTTCGTGACCACCGACTCGACCACGTAGGCCGCCCCGTCCAGCTCGGCGAGCACCGCCTTCGACTCGGCCTCGCTGCCGATCTTGACCGCGTCCTTGCCCTTCTTGACGAGCCGCGCGGTGAACTCCGGGGGCGCGTCCGCCGCCAGGCGGGCCTTGACGTGCCAGTACTCCTCGGAGACGAACCGCTCGATCTCGCCTTCGCGGTCGCAGACCAGCTTCAGCGCCACGGACTGGACGCGGCCCGCCGACAGCCCGCGCCGCACCTTGTCCCACAGCAGCGGGCTCAGCTTGTAGCCCACCAGCCGGTCCAGCACCCGCCGCGCCTGCTGCGCATCGACCATGCGCTGGTCGATCGCCACCGGGTGCTCCAGCGCCGCGCGCACCGCGTCGCGCGTGATCTCGTTGAACATGAGGCGGCTGACGCGCCGCTTGCCGGCGCCGAGCTCCCGGGCCAGATGCCAGCCGATCGCCTCGCCCTCCCGGTCGGGGTCGGTCGCCACGTAGACGTCGCTGACGCCCCGCGCGGCGTCGCGGAGCTCCTTGATCACTTTCTTGCGCGCCGGAATCGCCACGTACTCCGGGCTGAAACCCGCCTCGACGTCGACGCCGAGCTTGTTCTTGGGAAGGTCGCGGATGTGTCCCATCGAGGCCACGACCCGGAAGCCCGAGCCCAGGTACTTGTTTATCGTCCGGGCCTTGGCCGGCGATTCGACGATGACCAGCGATTTCGCCATACTCCCTCTCGACTCCCTCCCTACCCTACCACCATCCTCAAGACCCTCTTCAAGACCGGCTGAAGCGCCCCCCGTCGAGGCGGGTGATGCGGCCGGCGAGCTCCAGCTCCAGCACGTGCGTCGCAAGCGCCGAGCGGCTGAGCCCCGACAGGCCCGCCAGCTCGTCGAGATCGTAGCTCTCGCCCGGATCCATCCGCCGCAGCAGGCAATCCGCCTCCTCCGGCTCGTCCGGCTCCTCCGGCCGAGGGCCGCGCTCGCCGACCTGGAGGCGGATCTCCTCCACGATATCGTCCGCGGTCTCGACCACCTTCGCGCCGTCCTTGATCAGGGCGTGGCCGCCGCGGCAGCGGCCGCTCAGCACGTTGCCCGGGACGGCCATGACCTCCCTGCCCTGCTCGGCCGCGCAGCGGGCGGTGATGAGCGAGCCGCTGCGCTCGGACGCTTCGACGACCACGACGGCCAGCGACAGGCCGCTGATGATCCGGTTGCGCCGCGGAAAGTGAAACGGCCGCGGCGGCGCGCCGGGGGCGAGCTCGCTGACGGCGGCCCCATGCGCCGCAAGCTGCGCGAGCAGCGGGCCGTGTTCGGGCGGATAGACGATATCGGCGCCGCAGCCCAGCACTGCGATGGTGACGCCTCCCGCGGCGAGGGCGCCGCGGTGGGCGGCGGCGTCGACGCCCCGCGCCAAGCCGCTCACCACGGCCACGCCGCGGCCGGCCAGGTCGGCTCCCAGACGTGCCGCGACCTCCCGCGCATAGGGCGAACCGCTGCGGGCTCCGACGATCGCGACCGCCGGCGCGGCGAGCGCCGCCGACCGCCCCCGGCACCACAGCACCGGGGGCGGATCGGGAATCGCCGCCAGCGCCGCGGGATAGTCCGGCGCGCCGAAGACCAGCGGGGCGACGCCGTGCTCCCCGGCCCGGCGCAGCAGCCGCACCGCCCGGCGCGCGGCCTGTCCGAGCTCGTCCCGCAACGCCGCACCCGCCGCGTCCAGTCGGGCGAGCAACTGCTCGGGACCGGGGAGCACCCGCTGGTCGCCGTCCCCCCGGCCCGCGCCGCGCGGCTGCAGGACACGCCGCCCGCGCGGCATGGCGAGCAGCTCCGCCAGAATGACGGCGTCGAGAAGATCCACGTTCCGGTCGTCGGGAAGGCGGGCGGCCCGGCCGGCGGGGCAGCGCGTCGGTCGCAGCCGGTGACACCCCTGCCCTCGGCGGCCGGCCCGACCCCGCGCCTGACCCCATTGTCGCACGAAGCGTCCCGTGCTTGCGTGCACCGGGCGTGCTGGCTATAGTGAGGATCAACCACATGCTCAGCAGGATGCTGGTCGTCGCGTGCGCGCTGGCGGCAGCCGGGGGGGCGGACGCGGCCGCCGACGAACGCTCCGATGCCAAGGCGCAGGTCGAGTTCGGCATCGAGGTCGTGCACCGGGGGCTGTGGCAGGAAGCCATCTACCGCTGGGAACGGGCGGTGGCGATCGATCCGGACTACGCGGCGGCCTGGAACAACCTCGGCATCGCCTACGAGCACGAGGGCCTGTTCGACAAGGCCCGCGAGGCCTACGAGCGGGCGCTGGATCTCGAGCCGGACAACCTGATGATCCAGCAGAACTACGATCTCTTCAGGGAAATCAATGACCGTATCAACGAGAGCGGTCGGTAGCGTCGCGGCGGCGGCCGTCATGGCCACCGCCTGCATGAACTACTACGAGATCCCCGTCGAGACGCCGTTGCGGCCGAAGCTCGACGTCTCCGGGTTCCAGCGCGTGCTGGTAGCCGGCTTCGTGACGGGCGGCAGCGACGACGTGGACACGAATCTCGAGACGGCGCGGCTGCTGAAGAGCCAGCTCCGGAGCAACTCGGAGTTCCAGGTGATCGACACCGACGTGCTCGAGCTGACCGCGGTCGCCGAGGAGCAGGGCGGCTCGGCGGGCTTCGGCAACGGCGGAAACGGCGGCGGTGCGGCCGGCAACGGCAACGGCGACGGAGACGAGGAAGACCGGGAGCGGTATTCGGAAGAGGACCTCGAGCTGCTCGAGCACATCTTCGCCAACACCAGCTACTGGCAGCAGTTGGGCGAGGAGTACCAGAGCCCGCTGATCGTGACGGGGACGGTCTACTTCACCCCGCACCAGCGGTCCGGCATGGTCACGCGGCAACGGGAGATCTACGATGAGTTCGGCCGCCGGCAGGTGGCTCCCGTGCGCGCGTACCGCGACCGCCGCGGCTACGTGCTGAGCCCGAAGTTCATCTTCATCGACGGCCGCACGGGAGCCACGCTGTACACGGAGCGCCACCGGGAGGAGGTCCTGTACGACGCGGCGCGAAGCACGCCGGCGCTGTCGTCGTACTTCGAGCTGATGGACCGCCTGATCCCCTCGTTTCTGGGCACGCTGAGCGCGGAGACCATCAGGGGCACCCGCGTCCTCCTCAAGTAGGGAGCCCCCCGGGCGCTTTACAGACGACCCGCCGCGGTAGTAGGCTGTGCGGTTGGAAGAGGACGGAAGCGTGTACGCAGTCATCCAGAGCGGAGGGCGGCAGGTCCGGGTCGAGCCCGGGTCGGTCGTCACGGTCGATCACATCGCGCTGCCGGCCGGCGAGCAGATCACCTCCAGACAGGTGCTGTTCGTGGCCGGCGACGACGGCAGCTTCATCGCCGGCACGCCTCTCGTCGCCGGTGCGCGCGTGACGGGCATCGTCGACGGCCCCGAGCGCGGGCCGAAGATCCGCGTGTTCCGCAAGAAGCGCCGCAAGGGGAGGCGGCGCACGCTGGGCCACCGGACGGCCTTGACGCGCGTGCGCATCACCGGCATCGAAACGGACGCGTCGCATGGCACATAAGAAGGGACAGGGCAGCTCGCGGAACGGGCGCGACAGCCAGGCCCAGAGGCTCGGCGTCAAGCGCTTCGACGGGAATATCGTCAAGGGCGGCGCCATTCTCGTTCGCCAGCGGGGCCGGCGGTTCCGTCCCGGCCTGAACGTGGGCCTGGGCAAGGACGACACCCTGTTCGCCACCGCTGCCGGACGGGTCACCTTCGAGGACCACGGCGGGCGCGGGCGGGTCATCAGCGTCCAGCCCCTCGCCGGCGCGCCGGACGGCTCCCCCTGACACCCGGCACAACTCCACTCCCGCGCGTGTGCGTCAGCGCAGCGTATGTTCGTCGACCAGGTCGACATCCAGGTGCAGGCGGGGGACGGCGGCAACGGCTGCGTGAGCTTTCGCCGGGAGAAGTTCGTGCCGCGGGGAGGCCCGAACGGCGGCGACGGCGGGCACGGCGGTTCCGTCTACCTGCGCGCCAGCGCGCATCGCAACACCCTGGTCGACTACCGCTTCCACCGGCAGTTCCGGGCCCCGCGCGGTGCGCATGGCGAGGGGTCGAGCCGCACCGGACGGGCCGGCCGCGACCTGCGGCTAGACGTGCCGCCCGGGACGCTCGTCCACGAGTGGCGCGACGAGCGGCTTGCGCCGCTCGCGGACCTGAAGACGGGGGGCCAGCAGGTCCTCGTCGCGCAGGGGGGGCGCGGCGGCCGCGGCAACGAGCGGTTCGCGACCTCGACGAACCGGGCGCCGCGGCGCGCCGACCCGGGCGCCCCGGGCGAGATGCGGCGGCTCAGGCTCTCGCTCAGGCTGCTGGCCGACGTCGGGCTGGTGGGGTTCCCGAACGTCGGCAAGTCCACGTTGATCGCACGTCTCTCCGCCGCCCGTCCCAGGATTGCCGACTATCCGTTCACCACGCTGACGCCCCATCTCGGCGTCGTGCGACTCGACGAGGACCGCAGCTTCGTGCTGGCCGACGTGCCGGGGCTCATTGCCGGCGCGCACGAGGGGCACGGCGTCGGCCTGCGGTTTCTGAGCCACCTGGAGCGGACCCGGGTGCTCGTGCACGTCATCGACGTCTCGTCCGCGTCAGGCCGCGATCCGGTGCAGGACTTCGAGATCGTGTGCCGCGAGCTGGCGTCCTACGCGAGCACGCTGCCAGACCCCGACGCACCGGGCGCGCAGGCCCTGGGAGCCCGGCCCCAGGTCGTCGCTGCGAACAAGATCGACGCGCTCGACGACGCGGCGCGGCTCGAGCGCCTGCGGGGCTGGCTGGAGCCGCGCTCGATCGCGTTGCACCCGATCTCGGCCGCGACGGGCGCCGGCCTCGGCCCACTTCGGGAAGCGGTCTGGCAGGCGCTCGCGGCGGCCGACGCGGGCGTCTCCGAATCGCCCGAGGTACCCCGCGCGTGAAGCTGCAGGGCAGAATCGGCGTGCTCGGCGGCACCTTCGACCCGATCCACTACGGCCACCTGGACGCCGCCGACGCCGCGCGCCGCGCGTGCGGCCTCGACACGGTGCTGCTCGTTCCGGCCCGCACCCCGCCGCACCGCAGCCGTGCGCCCCGGGCGTCGGCCTACCATCGCTTCGCGATGGCGGTGCTGGCGTCGGACGGCCGGGACGAGCTCGCGGCATCCGACATCGAGCTGGCGTGGGACGGCCCCTCGTTCACCTCCGTGACGCTGGCGCGCCTGGCGCAGGGGGGCATCCCCCCCGGGCAGCTCTTCTTCATCATCGGCACCGATGCGTTTGCAGAAATCGCGTCCTGGTACGACTACCCCGCCGTGCTCGATCGCAGTCACTTCGTCGCGGTCTCCCGGCCGGGCTGTCCCCTTGCCGCCCTGCGCGAGCGGCTGACCGATCTCCGCGAACGGATGCGCGAGCCGGCAGGTGGAACCGCTGCCGGCACGCGACGGCCCGCCGTCTGGCTCGTCGAGGCGTCCACCCGCACGGTCTCGTCGTCGGTTCTGCGCCGCCGCCTGACGGGCGGCGAGTCGATCGACGGCCTGGTGCCGGATGCCGTGGCGCGCCATATCGCGAAGCACGCGCTGTATGCGCGCGTGTCGCCGGCAAGCAGCTTGCGTGAATGAGCACGACGCCCGGCCGGCGCGGACGTTCGACACGCTGCCGGAGGGAGTGCGGAGCGCCGTCCGTGCGGCGCGGGCCAAGAAGGCCTTCGACGTCGTCGTCCTGTTTCTCGGCGGCTCGCACGCCTTCACGGACTACTTCGTCGTCTGCTCGGCCCGGAGCGCGCGGCAGGTGCGCGCCGTCGCCGACGAGATCCGCCGGCAACTGCGTGCAGCGCAGGACGCACCCTCGCATGTCGAAGGCTACGACCACGGCGAATGGGTCCTCATGGACTGCTTCGATTTCGTGGTCCACGTCTTCACGCCGGACACCCGCCGCTTCTACGACCTCGAGCGGCTGTGGGGCAACGCCGCGCGCATCCCGGTATCCGAGCTCCCCTGAGCGTTGCGGGCGCGCGGCATGACGACGACTGCCGCGCTGCGCCGCCTGGCGGACGGCCTGCTCAGCGTCGCCTGGGCCCCCTGCTGCGCAGCCTGCGACACGGTGCTGCCGCGGCCGACGGCCGCCGTCGTGTGCGCCGACTGCTGGCGGGGCGTCGCGCGCATCCGGCCGCCGCTGTGCGATGTCTGCGGCGCCCCGCTCGATGCGCAACCGCCCCCGCGCGGCGCAGCCGTCCCTTGCCGGCGCTGCCCGGCTGGACGCCTGCGGCCGGTCGCACGCTGCCGCGCGGCCGGCTGGTACGACGGCGCGCTGCGCGCGATCATCCAGGCGTTCAAGTACCAGGGCCGCCAGTCGCTGGCGGCGCCGCTGGCCGCGCTGATGCGCGAGGCCGGCGGGGAGCTGCTCGCCGCGGCCGACCTGGTCGTCCCGGTGCCGCTGCATCCGCGGCGCCGCTGGGAGCGGGGCTTCAACCAGTCGCGGGACCTGGCCGCCAAGCTGGGCCCGCCGCTCGCGGACATCCTGGTTCGCATCCGGCACACGCCCCCGCAGGCCACGCTGGCCGCGGGGCGGCGGCAGGCGAACGTGCAGGGAGCGTTCGAGCTGACCGGGCGGGCCTGGCTCCAGGCCCGCGCCACGGTAGCCGGCAAGGCCATCGTCGTGGCCGACGACGTGCTGACGACCGGCGCGACGCTGGCCGCCTGCGCGCGGGTGCTGCGCGCGGCCGGGGCCCGCGAGGTAGCCGGCCTCACGGCTGCTCGAGTCGCGGATCGACCACCGCGGCAAGCGCCGCCGCCACGTCGGGTACGGGGCGCTCGCCGTCCACCCGCAGCCAGGCGGGCTGCTGCGCCTGGCGCAGGTAGCTCTCCCTGACCCGCTCCTGCAGCGCGAGATCGTCCTCGTAGCGGTCCCGGCCGACCGCCTTGCGGCTCAGTGACGTCGCCGGCGCGATGTCGAGGAGGATCGTCAGATCGGGCTGCGGCAGAAAGCGCTGGAGCTCCCCGAGCCAGGCCGGGTCGAGCCCGTGCGCCTCGCCGTACGCGACGCTCGACGCGACGTACCGGTCGCAGACCAGCGCGATCCCCGCCGCCTGCCAGCGATCGAGGTCCGGCCGCCGCTCGTAGCGGTTCGCGATGTACAGCAACTGCATCACCTCCGGCCCGTACTCGCGCTCGCCCTGCAGCGCCCGCGCGATCTCCTCGCCAATGGCGGTCCCGTAGTCGGGAAACGAGACCACCCGGGCCTTGTAGCCGGCGGCCCGGATGCGGTCGCGCAGCAGGCGGGCCTGGGTCTCCTTGCCGCTCTGGTCGAGGCCTTCGATGGCAATCAGCATCGGCGGGGATCAGGTCTCGAGCGCGACCATGTCGTCGCTGGTCTGGCGCCGGCGGACGATGCGCCAGGCGTCCCGCTGGTCGATCAGCACCTCGGCCGGGAGCGGATGACGATTGTAGTTCGACGCCATCGCGGCGCCGTAGGCGCCGGCATCGAATATCGCGACGAGATCGCCGACCTCGGGACGCGGCATCGAGCGCGCGGCCCCGACGACGTCGCCGGTCTCGCAGATCGGCCCGACGACGTCGCAGACCAGCGGCCGGCCGGGCCGCGGCTCCAGCGGCTCGATGCGGTGATACGCGCCGTAGAGGGCCGGACGCAGCAGCTCGCTCATCCCGCTGTCGAGGACCACGAAGCAGCGCTCTGCGTCCTGCGGCTTCACGTCGACCACGCTCGCCACGAGCACGCCGGCGGGACCCACGATCCACCGCCCCGGCTCGGCGATGATCGCGAGCCCGGTCGGTCTCACCGCGTCGATGACGGTGCGCGCGTACAGACCGACATCCAGGGTCTCGGAGCCGTCGTAGGAGATGCCGAGGCCGCCGCCGACGTCGATGTGCTCGAGCGGGCAGCCGGCGCCCAGCAGGTCCGCCGCCAGCAGGACGACGGCGGCCAGCGCGTCGCGAATCGGCGCCCGGGCGGCCACCTGCGATCCGATGTGCACGTGCAGGCCGACGAGCTGCAATCCGGCGCAGGCCAGCGCGCGGTCGCAGACCTCGCGCGCCGCCGCGAGGGGCACGCCGAACTTGTGCGCCCGCCGGCCGGTGGAGATGTGCGGGTGACCGCCGGCCGCGACATCCGGATTCACGCGCAGCGCCACGCGCGTGCGCACGCCGCGCGCACGCGCCAGCCGGTCGATGCGCTCGAGCTCGCCCGCGCTCTCCGCGTTGACGGCGTGCAGGCCGAGCTCGACCGCCTGCGCCAGCTCGGACGCGGTCTTGCCGACGCCGGTGAAGACGATGTCGCGCGGCGTGAAGCCGGCCCGCAGGGCCACGTCGATCTCGCCTCCCGAGTTGGCGTCCACCCCCCCGCCCAGCGACCGCACGAGGCGGGCGACGGCCAGCGTCGAGTTCGCCTTCAGCGCGTAGTGCACCCGGTGCGGATAGCCGCCGAATGCCGCCTCGAACGCGGCGTAGCGTTCCGCGATCTCCGCCGCCCGGTAGACGTACACGGGCGTGCCCACGCGCCGGGCGATCGCGGCGAGCGAAACGGCCCGCTGCGCCGCCGGCGAGAGGGCGGCGGGCGAATCAGCCACGGAACCTCTCCGTCGCGGTTCTGGTGCGCAAAACGGGCCATTGTACGTGCAACGCGTGGACGCAATCCAGCACGTGGCGTACACTCGCCCGGCATGTCCAGCGTCCCCCCGTCGCCGACGACGGACGAGCTGGTCGCAGCCTGTCTCGGCGGCGACCAGGGAGCATGGGACCTGATCGTGCGAAGATACCGGCACAAGGTCTTCCACGTGGCGTACACGTTCGTGGGACGGCACGAGGAGGCGGAGGACCTGACCCAGGAAATCTTTCTGAAGGTGTTCAAGGCCCTGAGCACGTTCGACCGGCGGGCGAACTTCCAGACCTGGCTCGTCAGCGTCGCCCGCAACCTCTGCATCGACCACTACCGGCGTGTTCGCAAGGAGCGCGAGACGTTCGACCGGGGCGTCGACGTGGCCGACCTGGCGCCCGCCGCGACGGGCCCGGACCCCGTTGCACGGCTCCAGCACGTCGACCGGCGCGAGCTGCTGCGCCTGGCGCTGCGGGAGGTGCCGGCCGTGCTGCGCGAAGCGGTGGTCCTGCGGGACATCCAGGAGCTCACGTACGACGAGATCGCCCGGCGCCTGGGGCTGCCGGTCGGCACGGTGAAATCGCGGATCAGCCGCGGCCGGCGCGAGCTGGCCCGCCAGATCGCCAAGTTGAGGGAGCAGTCCCCGGCCGGCGAGCCGCGAACCGCGCTGCTGAACACTTCCGCCAATGGAGCTCGCGAATGAACGTTGCAACCGATCGCGCCGACGGCATCGACATCGTCCGCGTCGGCGAGACCCGCCTGATCTACCCGCTGCTGACAGCCTTCGCGGATACCGTCGCGCCGCTCCTGCGCGGCGACGCGCCGAAGGTGGTCATCGACATGTCGCGGGTCGTCTACATCGACAGCGCCTCGATAGGTTGTCTGATGGACCTGTACCGGCGGGCCTCGCAGGCGGGCGGCACGGTGAAGCTCGCGGGCGTCCAGAGGCGGGTCGAGACGATGCTGACGATGACGGGCGTCCCGAAGTTCATCGAGCTGCACGCCGACGATTCGAGCGCCGTCGAGAGCTTCGGGGAGTAGTCATGCGCAGCATCACGACCCACTCCGGGCTGGAGGTCCGACTCGACGGCGACCTGCTGGCCGTCATCGAGGCGCTCGACAAGGAGCTGACCAGCCGGCACGGGCTCGACCGCACGTTCGAGGACATGATGCGCGAGATCAATCACCTCATCGACCAGATGACCGACGCCGATCGGCGCGCGTACCTGATCGAGAGCCTGTTCCTCAACACGGTGACGTACGAGAACGAGAAGGCGGGCGCCTACCTGCGCAAGCTGCTGCGGGAGTAGGCCTGCCCGGCCGGCTGCCAGGGGCCGGCGCCGTGTAACGGCGCTCTCGCGGGGTTGGTCGCGCGGCGAGCGGAGCAACGAAACCACCCAGCGTCCGGGTTGCCGAAGCGCACCGCGCCGGGCCGCGCCACTTTATTTCGTCCTGCCTGCATTTTCTGCTACGAAGAAACTCGTTTCATCCTTCAGGGTGTCCGCCGCGGGCGGGCGTGGGCAACTTGACAGCCCCCGTCGAGGCCGACTGCTTCGGGTGCAGACGCCCGCAAGCCTTGCCCCTTCTACCGCCCTGGCCACGCACTGGTGGCCCGTCGCCAGCCGCGGCATGGAAGACGTCACCCGGCCGCCAGAACGGCCGCCCTGGAGCCGTACAAGCAGTTGAAATAATGGGGTTTATGATGGATTCATGTCTGCTGACTCCAGTCTCGATCCGGCCGTTTCGTCCGCCTCGCCAGCCCCGGTTTCCGCCACACCCGCCGCGGCCGGGCCGCCCGCTGCTCCGCCTGACGGTGCGGACGAGACCGCACCCGGCGTCGACACGCTCGGCGACCGCATCGCCGAGCTGGCC
>CAYGCV010000079.1:0-14682 GCA_964348425.1 uncultured Vicinamibacteraceae bacterium
GTCCCCGCAAGCGGACGCCGGGGGTTCGGGGCGCAGCCCCGTCTGATTGAAGCTCGGCTACCGCTTGCCGATCCGCCGCGCCCACTCCAGCTCGAGCTCGTCCGCCGTGTGGAGGTCGAAGATCGGCGCGGTGCGGCGGTAGCTGCCGCGGAACTCGGTGTGGCAGCGGTAGCAGACCGACAGGTCGCGCAGCCGGCCGTAGACGATCAGGTCGAGCAGCGCGGCGGCCCCGAGCACGCCGTAGGCGACGAGGTCCATCCCGAACCAGTAGAAGCCGGCGCTGATGAGCGCGCCGGTGACGATCACCGCCAGTCCCAGCTTCGGATCGAAGTCCTTGCGGACGTACAGCTCGCGGCCCTCGCAGACGGGGCAGACGTCGGCCTCCTCGTCGGCGCGGACCCTGGCGCTCACGGCCAGCGGGATGGTGCGGCCGCAGCCCCCGCAGCGCACGGCCGGCGGCGCGTCGGCCGCCGCCACCGGCAGGCGGCCGGCGCAGTCGGGACAGACGAGGGTGAGGTTCACAGCGGCACCCGGGTCGAGACCAGGAGGTACTTGGCGAGCACCTCGCCCACGATGACGGTGAAGAAGTCCACGTAGAGGATGCCGGTCGCCGACTGGGTCGAGCGGATCTTCGCCGTCTCCCAGGTCAGATACGCGAGGACGACCGGCCCGAGCAGGCCGAACAGCACGCGCTGCCACAGGAAAACGCCGTCGAGCGACCGGATGTAACGCGCGTACCCGGCGCCGGACGGCGACTCCCACGTCGCCAGGGCGACCCAGAGCACGACGGCGACGACCGCTACGCGCAGCACGGTCGAGCCGATGTGGAACCGGACGATCGATTGCAGCAGCGAGACGTCCATCGACGGCAGCACCAGGTACCAGTGGCCGAGGATCATCGCGGTGCAGGCGCCGCCGAGGAGCGCGGCCGACGAGACGAAGCTGGCGATGGTCAGCGCGGCCGACGGCCCGCTCTCGACGGCGGCTGCCGCCAGGCCCTGCCCCGCGAGGGCCACGGCGCCGGCTACGGCGGTCGTCCAGAGCAGGAGCGGGCGGATGCGGGCCAGGGTGCGCCCGACGGTAGCCCAGTAGACCAGCAGCGCGCCCGCGGACACGCCGAGCGCCCACAGGCCGACGGTCGCCGCGGGCGCCGGAGCCGCCGTCTCGGGGCGAAACGCGAGCGCGACCAGCAGCAGGACCGCCGCCAGCCCGGCGTTGAAGCGGAAGAACTTCACGCCGGCCGCCGCGTCGACGAGCAGCAGCGTGCCGGCGATGCCGAGGCCGAGATGGGCCAGGAACAGGAACAGGACCGACGACATCCAGCCCGCTCAGTCCCTATCCGAGCCTGCGGTTCACCTCGTCCCAGTTGATGGTGTTGAACCAGGCCGCCATGTAGTCGGGCCGCCGGTTCTGGTACTTCAGGTAGTAGGCATGCTCCCAGACGTCGAGGCCGAGGATGGCCGTCTTGCCGTCCATCATCGGGCTGTCCTGGTTGGGCGAGCTCTCGATGCTGAGCACGCCGCCCGTGCTGACCAGCCACACCCAGCCGCTGCCGAAGCGGCCGGCCCCGGCGGCGGCGAACTGCTCCTTGAACGCGTCGAACGAGCCGAACGCGGTATCGATTGCCCCCGCCACCTTGCCGGTCGGCGCGCCGCCGCCGTTCGGCTTCATCACCTGCCAGAAGAACGTGTGGTTGGCGTGCCCCCCGCCGTTGTTCCGCACCGCCGTCCGGATGTCGTCCGGCACGCTCGCGAGATCGGCGATGAGATCGTCGACGCTCTTGCCGGCCAGCTCCGGATGCTTCTCGAGCGCACCGTTCAGCTTGGTGACGTACGTCTGGTGGTGCTTGGTGTGGTGGATCCGCATCGTCTGCTCGTCGATGTGCGGCTCGAGCGCGTTGTAGTCGTACGGGAGCGGGGGCAGTTCATGGGCCATCGGCGCCTCTCCTTCGAATCGAATGCAGCCAGAAAGTCAACGAAGTCTAGTGGATCTCCAACATGCGGTCGAGAGCCACGCGCGTCCAGTGCTTCTCGCGTTCCGGCACGACGATGCGGTTGTGCACGACCCCGTCGCGCAGCCCCTCGAGCACCCACAGCAGGTGGTTGGGCGACACGCGGAACATGGTCGAGCAGAGGCACCCGATGGGGTCGAGCGTCATCACCGTCCGCTCGGGCGCGAGCTCCTGCGCCAGCCGGTTGACGAGGTGTATCTCGGTGCCGATCGCCCACCTGGAGCCGGCCGGGCTGCTCTTCACCGCCCGGATGATGGACTCCGTGGAGCCGCTGTCGTCGGCCGCCTGCACGACGTCCCACGTGCACTCTGGGTGGACGATGACCCGGATGCCCGGATGCGCGCGCCGCAGATGCTCGACCTGCTTGACGTTGAAGCGCGTGTGGACGGAGCAATGCCCCTTCCAGAGCAGCATGCGGGCGGCCTGCAGGCGATCGGGCGACACGCCGCCGTACGCCAGGTCCGGATCCCAGACCACCATCTCGTCGAGCGGCACGCCCATCTTGTAGGCGGTGTTGCGGCCCAGATGCTGATCGGGGAGGAACAGGATCCGCCGCCCGCGCTTCCAGGCCCACTCGAGCGTGGGCCCCGCGTTGCTCGACGTGCAGACCACCCCGCCCCGCTCGCCGCAGAACGCCTTGATGGCAGCCGCCGAATTGATGTACGTGACCGGCACGACGTCGGTCGCGCCCAGCGCCTGCAGCTCGTCCCAGCAGACCTCGAGCTGGTCGGCCTCCGCCATGTCGGCCATCGAGCACCCGGCGGCCAGATCGGGCAGCACCACCTGCTGGTGCGGCGCGCTCAGGACGTCCGCGCTCTCGGCCATGAAGTGGACGCCGCAGAACACGATGTAGTCGGCGTCGCGGCGCTCGGCCGCCTGCCGCGCGAGCTTGAACGAATCGCCCGTGCAGTCCGCGAACCGGATGACCTCGTCCCGCTGGTAGTGGTGGCCCAGGATGAGCAGCCGCGCGCCCAGGTCGGCGCGGGCGCGGGCGATGCGCTCCTCCATCTCCTCGTCCGACAGGCCGAGGTAGCGGTCCGGCAACGGCTGCCGCTGGCCGATCTGCTCGCTTTCGAAGCGGGTCAGGAGCTCGACGTCCATCCGCCTTCTCCTTTCCGTGCGCCCGGGCGCATCACCTGTGAAACTTTTCTCAATCTGGCGACAAGAAAAAGCGCGGACCCGATCCCCGGGTCCACGCCTTGTGAAACATTTCCCAAGCCCCGGACATTAAAAAAGCCAGGCCCCGCGCGGGAGAACCTGACTCTCTCGTGATACTACCACACCCGGCGTTCAGGCTGGCTGCGACACGACGTTGTACAGCGTGTCGCGCTCGATCGGCGTGCGGCCGGCGGCGCGGATGAGCCGGCTGATCTCGGCCGGCGTCATCGCCTCGGGCGTCGGGGCGCCCGCCATGTGGTAGATGCGCTCCTCCTGCACCGTGCCGTCGAGGTCGTCCACGCCGAACCACAACGCGGTCTGGGCCACCTCGACGCCGGTGGCGATCCAGAACGCCTTGACGTGCGGGATGTTGTCGAGCATCAGCCGGGCGACCGCGTGGACGCGCAGCGTGTCGGCGGCGCTCGGCGCGGGCAGCTTCTCCATCCGGTTGTTGTCGGGGTGGAACGCGAGCGGGATGAAGGCCTGGAAGCCGCCGGTGTCGTCCTGCAGCGCCCTGGCCCGCAGCATGTGGTCGACGCGCTCGGCGTGCGTCTCGATGTGGCCGTAGAGCATCGTGACGTTCGAGCGCAGACCGAGCCGGTGCGCGAGACGATGAATCTCGAGCCAGCGCGTCCCGTCGCACTTGTCGTGGCAGATCTTGCGGCGGACGCGCTCGGCGAACACCTCGGCGCCCCCGCCGGGCAGCGAGTCGAGCCCGGCTTCCATCAGCTCGCGGAGCACCTGCTCGTCGGTCTTCCCGTACAGCTCCGCGAAGAAGGCGATCTCGACGGCCGTGAAGCACTTCAGGCGAATGTCCGGCTTGATCCGCTTGAAGCCGCGCAGCAGCTCCAGGTAGTAGTCCCAGGGCAGGTCGGGGTGCAGGCCGTTGACGACGTGCACCTCCGTGAGCGGCTGGTCGGCCCGGACCCGCAGCTTGTCCCACGCCTGCTCGAGCGTCATCGTGTAGGCGCCGTCGTCGCCCGGCTGCAGGCGGGCGAAGGCGCAGAACAGGCAGCTCGCGACGCAGACGTTCGTCGCCTCGAGGCGGATGTTGTGGTTGAAGAACGCCTGCGGGCCGTGACGCCGCTCGCGCTCGCGGTTCGCGAGCCACCCGACGGCGAGCAGATCGGGACACTCGAACAGGCGCACGCCGTCGTCGAGCTCGAGGCGGACGCCCGCATCGAGCTTGTCGGCCACGTCGCGCAGGCCTCCGGCGGCAAGTCGGGCGTACATCGGTCGACCCCTCGATCCCCTCAGCGCATGTTATGCCGGCGGGCGAGCACAGGCAATCGACGGGGCGTCGGCGACCCGCTCTCAGCCGACGAACTCGACGGCCACGGGCCGCGGGATGAGCCGCCGGTCGTAGGCGTCGGCGAACAGCCGCTCCACCGCGGCGCGCCCGCGGTCGCCGTAGTCGAGCGTCAGCTCGTTGACGTACATGCCCACGAAGCGGTCGGTGCGGTCTACGTCGAGGCCGCGCCCGAAGTCCAGCGCGTAGGCGATGGCGTCCTTCCGGTGGTCGAGGGCGTGCGCGATGCTGGCGTGGAGCAGGCGCGACACCTCCAGCATCGTCTCGCCGCCGAGGTCGCGGCGAATGACGTTGCACCCGAGCGGCAGCGGCAGGCCGGCGGTCCGCTCGGCCCACCAGACGCCCAGGTCGACCAGGCAGCGCAGCCCCTCGTCGCCGTAGGTCAACTGCCCTTCGTGGATCAGCAGGCCGGCCGCCACGGTGCCGTCGACGACCGCCGGCTGAATCGCGTCGAACGGCATGACGCGGTAGGCGACGTCCGGGTGAAACAACTGCAACGCGAGGTACGCGGTCGTCAGCTCGCCGGGGATGGCCACGGTCACGCCGGCCAGCGACGTCGGCCCGTCGGAGCGCGTGACGACGATCGGCCCGTAGCGGTCGCCCATGCTCGCGCCGTGCGGCAGCAGGGCGTACCGCTCGTGCAGGTGCGCGTAGGCGTGGAACGACACCGCGGTCACCTCGTAGCGGCCCTCGAACGCGGCGCGGTTGAGGCTCTCGATGTCGGCCAGGACCTGGTCGATCGCGAACCGCTCCGTCGCCACGGCCCCGCAGGCGAAGCCGTAGAACATGAAGGCATCGTCGGAATCGGGACTGTGCGCCACGGTGATGCGAATCGGCGCGGTCGGGGTGTCAGACATCGTCGTCTTCCGGCTCGGCGTACGGCTGCGCCGCCCGCCGCACGACGATGGTCAGGCCGAACATCGCGATCACGGCGGCCGCCGACAGGCCGACATAGGCGCCGGGGGCCATGGCCGGCTCCGGCACCGCGTCCGGCTGCCCGCCGGCCACGATGGCGCGCGCCTGCGAACGGGCCCACGCCTGCTCGGACACGCGCCGCTCCATCAGCCGCTCGGATACCAGCAGGACGGCGAACGCGGCCAGGCCGACCAGCAGCAGCGGGTGCCGCGAGTTCTTGCGGGTGATGAAGCTGAGCACGGCGAGGGCCACCGCCAGCAGCCCCAGCCCGAGCACCCACAGCCCGGCGACGCCCGGCACGCCGCGGAAGCGCAGGTCGCCCATCAGCATCCAGGGCATGAAGGCACTCGCCGCGAGCACCATCCCCGCCGCCAGCGGCAGGTAGTACGCCCGCATGCTGTGCCGCAGGGCGCCGCTCACGGCATCGCGCAACGACATGGGGAGGCAGTCTAGCACGCCGGTCAGGACCGCTCGAGGACGCCGGGCGACGCCCGGAACGCCGACGCGCGGCGCCGCGTCGGCAGCGCGCGGCCGGGCGCCGGGCGCCGGGCGGACGGGTCGAGACTGTCCAGCCCTTCGAGAATGTCGGACGCCCAGCGGAAGACGTCCCGGCCGGCCACGACGCGCCGCAGCGCCCGCATGCGCCGCTGGCGTTCGTCGGCGGGCATGTCGATGGCATGCTCCAGGGCCCGGGCGAACCCTTCGACGTCATAGGGGTTGATGGCGAGCGCATCGTGGAGCTCCTGGGCGGCCCCGGCCAGCTCGCTCAGGACCAGGACGCCGTCGAGGTCCTCGCGCGCCGCCACGAACTCCTTCGCCACCAGGTTCATCCCGTCGTGGAGCGAGCTGACGACGCAGAAGTTGGCGAGACGGAACAGCGCGACCAGGCGCTTGATCTTGAGCGCCGACTTCCGGTACCGAATCGGTCCGCCCGCCTGCGGGTAACGGCGATTGAGCTCCTCGACCCGCCGGTCGATGGCAACCTCCACCGCCGCGTAGCTGTCGATGGTCGAACGCGACGGCACGCCGATCTGCACGAAGGTCAACCTGCCCCGCAGGTCGGGGCGCCGCGACAGGAGCAGGTCCAGCGCGTCGAGCCGCTCCGGTATCCCCTTCGTATAGTCCAGGCGGTCGACGCCGACGCCCAGGACCGGCGTCCTGATCTGGAGCTCCGCGGCCAGGCGGTGCATGTCGTCCGGCAGCGCGGAGTCGCGTGCAATCTTCTGGATCCGGTCGTAGTCGATGCCGATGGGTACGGCCTCGACGGTCGTGACGTGGCCCGCCAGGCGCACGGTCCCGCGCCCCACGTCCGCGCCCAGCTCGTCGCGCGCGGCCGCGATGAAGTTGCGGCGGTCACGCGCGAGCTGGAATGCGAGCAGATCGTTGGCCAGCAGCCCGGCCAGCAGCTCCTTGCGCCAGGGACAGATGCGGAGTCGGTCCTGGTGCGGCCAGGGAATGTGCCAGAACAGGGCGGTCCTGGCGTGCGGGCAACGGGCGCGCAGGGCCGGCGCCACCAGCGCCAGGTGATAGTCCTGGATGAAGACGGGGGCGGAATGATCGGGAAGCTCCTGCTCGATGACCGCGGCAAAGCGCTCGTTCACGCGCTGGTAGTGCTCCCAGTCGACCGCGCGGAACACCGGCCGGACGTGCGCCTCGTGGCACAGGGGCCAGAGCCCTTCGTTGGCGAACCCTTCGTAGTAGTGACCCTCCTCTTCCGGCGAGAGCCAGAGGCGTCGCAGCGGGTACGTCGGGTTGTCGGGCGGAACGCGCACCCGATCGCCGGCGTCGACGACGGCGCGGTCGGCGTCGCCCGATCCATGGGCGATCCAGACGCCGCCCCGCTCGCGCATCAGGGCGTCGAGGGCCACCGCGACCCCGCCCGTCGTCGGCGACCAGCCGACGGTCCCGTCGTCCTTCCGAAAGTGCTGGTACGGCTCCCGGTTGGAGACGATGACCACCGGCCGGTCGGCAGGCGAGTCTGGATCGATGGGTGTCATTCGTTCAGTGGGCAACGCGCACCGTCTCTGCTGCCCGGCGGCAAGCGCGCGCGGATAGGCCCCGGGCGCGACCCCGCAGCGGGGTGGCGCCACGGGTTGCTAGACCTGGAACGAGAGGCCGCAACCGCACTCGCTCTTGGCGTTGGGATTGCGAAAAATCAGCGACTGGCCAAGCATGTTGGCGTCGCAGTCGAGCACCGTGCCGTCGAGATACCTGTAGCTCTTGCTGTCCACGAAGATGCGCGTGCCGTCGGGACTCGCGAATACCTCGTCGCCGGGCCTCGGCGCCGCCTCCCACCTGAAGACGTAGCTGAGGCCCGAGCAGCCGCCGGCCTTCACGCCGACGCGGAGGCCACCGTCGGCCATGCCCTCGTCGACCATCGCGGTCCGGATTCTCCGGGACGCCGCCGCGGTGATTTCGATCATCGGTACGGTTGCTCGACAGCCAGTGTACCCGATCGCCGCGGGCGCTGTCAGGACGGGTGGCCGACCGGCGACAACTCGCGCAGGCGAGCCACCAGGCTGCTCACCTTCTCGATGGCGTAGTCGATCTCCCCGGCGGTCGTCCACCGTCCGAGCCCGAAGCGGAGCGATGCCCGCGCGAGATCGTCGGGCACGCCGATGGCCCGCAGCACGTGCGACGGCTCGGGGTTCACCGAGGTGCACGCGGCGCCCGACGAGACGGCGATGTCGTCGAGCCCGACGAGCAGCGACTCGCCCTCCAGCCGGTCGAAGCTGACGTTCAGGTTGTGCGGCAGACGCGCGGTCGTCGAGCCGTTGACGGTCACGCCGCCGGCACCTTCGGAGAGGCCCGCGAGCAGGCGGTCGCGCAGCGCACCGACCCGCTCCGCCTCGGCCTGCTGCTCGGTCCGACAGATCTCGGCCGCCGCGCCGAAGCCCACGATGCCGGGCACGTTCAGGGTGCCGGAGCGGAGGCCCTGCTCGTGGCCGCCGCCGTCCAGCAGCGGCTCGATGGCCAGCCGCGGACGCCGCCGCCGCACGTACAGCACGCCGATGCCCTTCGGGCCGTACAGCTTGTGCGCCGTGGCCGACAGCAGGTCGACGCCGAGCTCCCCGACGTCGACGGGCACCTTGCCGACTGCCTGCGCGGCGTCCGTGTGCAGGACGATGCCGCGCGGGCGCGTCAGCTCGGCAATGCGGGCAATCGGCTGCAGGACGCCAATCTCGTTGTTGGCCGCCATGATCGAGACGAGGCGGGTGTGCGGCAACAGGGCCTGCTCGACGTCGGCCACGTCGCAGAGCCCGTCCGGACCCGGCGCGACGTACGTCACCTCGACGCCCTCGCGCTCCAGCCGGCGGCAGGGATCGAGCACGGCGTGGTGCTCGGTCGTCATCGTCACGACGTGCAGCGGCCGGCGGGCAGCGGCGTTCACGATGCCCCTGACGGCCAGGTTGTTCGACTCGGTGGCGCCGCTGGTCAGGCAGATCTCGCGGGAATCGGCACCGATCAACTCGGCGATCCGGCGCCGCGCGGCCGACACGGCATCGCGCGCCGCCCACCCGAACGAGTGGTGCCGACTCGAGGCGTTGCCGAAGCGCTCGGTGAAGTACGGGACCATCGCGTCGACCACGCGCGGGTCGACCGGTGTCGTGGCGTGGTAGTCGAGATAGATGGGCAGCTCGGGCATGGTCAGGGCGCGCTGTGCGCGCCTTGCGGAGTCCGCGCCGTTCCACGGCGCAGACTCCTAGTGATCGGGCGGCGGGCTCCAGCCCACCGGTGCGGTGGGCGCGCGGCTCGCACCGAGCGGAAGCGGCGCCCGCAGGTCGTCGCGCGCGAGCTCGTCGATGGTGAACTCCGCCAGCGTGTGCACGATGCGCTCCTTGAGCCGCCACAGCGGGTCGCGCACGTTGCACGTCAGGTACTGCTCGCAGCTCTCGTCGATGTCGGAGCAGGCGGTCACCATGACCGGCCCGTCGATGGCCTGCACGACATCCGCCACCGAGATGTGGGCCGCGGGCCGGGCGAGGTGGTAGCCGCCGCGCGTCCCCTGGTGGGAGGCAAGCAGCCCGCGCTTGGCGAGCCGCTGCAGGACCTTGGCCATCAACTCCACCGGAATCTTGTAGCGCGCAGCGATCTCGCGCGCGCTGGACGACGTGCCGTGCGGACTCGACGCCAGGTCCTTCAACGCGATCAGGGCGTAGTCGGCCTTCTTCGACAGTCGCAGCATCCCGCCCCCTCACGGTGGAAGGAGTTCGCAGACGTCATTTTATCCCGCTAAGCCGACGGCCTCCAAGCACCGGAAGCGGCCCCGGAGACACGGCGCGATACGCGACCGCCGCCTCGACGGGTCGCGGCCGAGCCGCGATTGTTGCCCGCCGCCGCCCAATGCCACATGATGGCATGATGAGCGGAATGGGCCGCCCGAGCCGCGATTCGGCAGAGCTCGTCACACGCCTGACACGTGCTCTCGAACCGCGGACGGAGATCCTCGAGGCCTATCTGTTCGGCTCGCAGGCGCGCGGCGATGCGCACGGCCAGAGCGACGTCGATGTGGCGGTCTACATCGACAGGTCGCTCGCGGACGAAGGCCACTGGGGCTACCGCGCGGAGCTGACGACGGTCCTGATGGACGCGCTCGGCACGAACGACGTCGACGTCGTCGTGCTGAACGAGGCGCCGCCGCTGCTCTACCACCGGGTCCTGCGCGACGGCATCCGGCTCGTCACCCGGGACCTGCAGGCAACGACGACGCGCGCCGGCTACGCGCTCTCGCGCTACTTCGATTTCCTGCCGCAGCTCGACAAGATGGACGCCGCCCGACGCTTCGCGGCCGGAGAGGACCGGTCTTGACGCCGGGCCGGCCCGATCGGCGGGTGGTGGACCGGCACCTCGTCGCGCTGCGCAAGGCCCTTGCCGGCCTGCGCAAGCACGCCGGGGTGTCGCCAGAGGCACTCCGCATCGATTCCGACCGACTGTGGGCCATCGAACGCGGCCTCCAGCTCTGCGCGCAGAACGCCCTCGACATCGCGAGCCATCTCAGCTCCGCCGCAGGGCTCGACCCGGCCAACTACGGGTCATCCATCGATTGCCTGGTCGAGGCGACCGTCTTGCCGCCCGCCTTCGGCAAGCGGTTCCGCGGCGTCGCCGGCTTCCGCAACGTGCTGGTGCACGGGTATCTCGACATCGACGTCGACCGCATAGCCGCCGCACTCGGCCCCCCGCTCGGCGACTTCGAGGAGTTCGCCGGACACGTCGAGCGGTGGGTCGTCGCGGCGGTCGAGCCGGAATCGACGAACCCGCACCCGGCCGCCGCCGTCGGCACGCCAATTGTCACCATCGGTGTCGACGGGTGTCGCGCGGGCTGGTTCTTCGTTGCTCTGGAGCCGTCAGGTCGATCCCGTTGGGGCATCGTTCGCACGCTCGCCGACCTGGTCGGCGAAACAAGCGAGCCCGCTCGCGTCTTCGTCGACATCCCGATCGGACTGCTGGACGGACCTGGACCGCGGGAGTGCGACCGAATGGCCCGCCGGGCACTCGGCGCCCGCCGCGCGAGCAGTGTGTTCCCGGCGCCAGCGCGGCCTGTGCTGGCTGCCGTGGACTATGAGGATGCGAAGCGCCGCAGCCGCGAAGCGACCGGCAAGGCCCTCAGCAGGCAGGCATTCGCCATCCTCCACAGGTGCCAGGAGGTCGATCGACTGCTGCGCGGCGACGCGAAGGCACGCCGGATCGTCCGTGAGGTCCACCCGGAAGTCTGTTTCTGGGCGTTCGCCGGGCGGCGCCCGATGGAGCACAACAAGAAGACGGAGGAAGGTTTCCGGGAACGCATCGAGCTGCTCACGCGGATTCGGCCTTCTGCCGAGCAGGAAGTAGCTGAGAGGCTGCGGCGATTCAAGCGGCGGGAAGTTGCCCGCGACGACGTTGTCGATGCGCTGGCCGTAGCGCTGACGGCGTCGGCGCCAGCGGCCGTGCTGAGGACCCTGCCGCCACAGCCGCAAGAGGACCGTGCCGGGCTGCGGATGGAAATGGTCTACGTCGAACCCGGAACGATGTGAGCCTGGACCTATCAGGACCGTGCTCCCGTCTGGACCGACCAATCAGGAGCACATGTACCAAATGGCTTGAGATTCGATCGCCCGGCGGGACGGAGCCGGCGCACGCCGGGACACCAGTGGCTCCCCCGCGCCGGCGGCGCGCGTCTCCGACAACGGCGTCAGTACTTCGGCAGCGACGGGTCGACGGCGTCGATCCAGCGCAGGATGCCGCCGCGCAGGTTCTTCGCCCGGGCGAAGCCGGCGTCGCGGAGCAGCTTGACCGCCCTGGCGCTGCGGGCGCCCGACTTGCAGTGGACGATCATCTCGCTGCGTCCCTCGAGCTCGTGGAGACGGCTGGGGAGCTCGCCGAGCGGAATGAGGGTCGAGCCGGGGATGGCGCAGATCTGGTACTCCTGCGGCTCGCGGACGTCGAGGATGAAGACGCCGTCCTGGCGGTCGATGCGCGCCTTGAGCTGCTCGACGGTCGCGTCGTCGTCCGCCCCCGCCGGCGAGTCGGCGGCCGGGGCCGCGGGCGTCACGCCGCAGAACTGCTCGTAGTCGATCAATGCCGTGACGGTCGGGTTGTCGCCGCAGACGGGGCAGTCGGGGTCCCTGCGGAGCTTCAGCTCGCGGAAGCGCATGCGGAGCGCGTCGTAGACGAGGAAGCGGCCGACGAGCGGCTCGCCGACACCCATGATGAGCTTGACCGCCTCGGTCGCCTGGATGGTGCCGACCACGCCGGGCAGTATCCCGAGCACGCCCCCCTCGGCGCAGCTCGGCACGAGCCCCGGCGGCGGGGGCTCGGGATAGAGGCAGCGGTAGCACGGGCCGTCCTTGGCGGCGAACACCGAGGCCTGCCCCTCGAAGCGGAAGATGCTGCCGTAGGCGTTGGGCTTGCCGAGCAGCACGCAGGCGTCGTTCACGAGGTACCGCGTCGGGAAGTTGTCGGTGCCGTCGACGATGACGTCGTAGCCGCCCAGCACGTCGAGCGCGTTGCCCGACGAGAGCGCGACCTCGTGGGTCTCGACGTGCACCTCGGGATTGATCGCGTGCAGGGTGTCGCGCGCCGAATCGAGCTTCGGCCGCCCCACGTCCGGCGTCCCGTGAATCACCTGCCGCTGCAGGTTGCTGTAGTCGACCACGTCGAAGTCGACGATGCCGAGCCGGCCGACGCCGGCCGCGGCCAGATACATCGCCACGGGCGAGCCCAGCCCGCCGGCCCCGATGCAGAGCACGCTGGCCGCCTTCAGCTTGAGCTGGCCGTCCATGCCGACCTCCGGCATGATCAGATGCCGGCTGTAGCGGGCGACCTCCGCGTTGCTCAGCGCCGGCGGCGCGGCGGCGACCGTCACGACAGCCTCCCGCCCGCCACCGACGGGATGATGCTGACCGTATCGCCTTCCTTGACCGGCGTCGCCTCCCTGTCGAGGAAGCGGATGTCGTCGTCGTTGACGTAGATCGCCACGAAGCTGCGCAGCCGGCCGTCATCCGTGTACAGGTGCTTGCGCAGGTCGGTATAGGTATCGGTCATGTTCGCCAGCAGCTCGCCGACCGTGCCGCCCTCGGCCTCGACGACGTCCTGCTTGCCCGTGTAGACGCGCAACGGCGTCGGAATCAGAATCCTGGTTGGCATGGTCTCTCGCCTGTCTCGCTCCGCGGCGGGCCGACCGGCTCCACCGCGACTGGCTCCTCGTCGAACGCCGACCGATCCTCGCGCAAGCGCCACGAGGTCATCGTCCCCGGCTGCCCCGCCTCGACCGCCACGATCACGTAGGCGAACACGGGCCACGCGTGGTCCAGATCGTATTGCGACGGACGTGCGGGGTGGTCCGGATGCGAGTGATAGAACCCCAGCAGCTCCGCGCCCAGCTCGCTCGCGCGGCGCTCGGCCGCCAGATAGTCGGACGGCCGGACCCGAAACCGCCGCCGGGAGCTCTCCTCGGTGACGTTGGGCAGGGCCAGCGCCTCCAGCACCCGCCGGCCGCGGCCGATGAGGGCCCCGCAGCACTCGTGGGGGTACGTCTCGCGGCCGTGCCGGCGAATGCCGCTGTCGGCCGCGGCCCGCAGCGTGAGCGTCGGCTGCGCCATGGGCTACGCACCCGAGTCGGTGGCGAACCCCTTCTCGCGCCAGGCCAGCGTGCCCCCCGTGATGCTGCGGACGTTGCGATAGCCCAGCGACTTGAGAAACAGCAGGCCCGAGAGCGAGGCGTTCCCGCGCTGGCAGACACTGAGAATCGGCGCGTCGCGATCGGCCGGGAGCGCCGCATGATCGCCGCCGAGCTCGGCGAGGGGCATGCTGACGGCGCCGGGAATGTGCGCCTCCAGATACTGTTCCCGCGGCCGCACGTCCATGACGAACGGCTTGCCGTTCTGCAGTTGCGCATGCGCGGCCTCGACGTCGACCGTCAGGTCGGCGTTGCCGCGCACGTTCTCCCGCATCGCCTCGAGCAGCGGGTCGCGTGCCGCCGGCCTGGCCGGCTGCGCCGCGAGCCCCGGCAGATGCTTGACCACCGACGACGCGTACTTGAAGGCGTTGTCCGGAAAGATCACGACCACGACGTTGCCGGGCGCATCGGGCACGAGCTCGAAGGCGCCCTGCAGGGCCATGGCCGAGCTGGGTCCGGCGACGATGCTCTCCTCCCGGTTCAGGCGCAGGCAGAGGTCGAAGGCAGTCTGGTTCTGCACCTCGACCAGCCCGTCGTACTCGTCGGGGAAGAACAGCTTCGTCTGCTGCAACTGGCGGAGACTGCGGACGCCGGGGATGTCGTGGCCCTCGGCCGGGTGCACGCCGAGCACCTGGATCGACGGACGCCGCGCCTTGAGGAAGCGCCCCGTACCCGTGATGGTGCCGCAGGTGCCGAGGCCGGCCACGAAGTGCGTCACCCGGCCCTCGGTCTGGCGCCAGATCTCGGGGCCCGTCGTCTTGTAGTGCGCCTCCGGATTCGCCTCGTTGGCGTACTGGTTCAGCATGTGGAAGTCGGGCCGGTCGGCAATCTCCATCGCCTTGGCGATGGCGCCCTCGGGCGCTCCGGGAGCCGGGCACAGCGTGTCCTCGAGCTCCATGACGTCCGCGCCGAAGAAGCGCAGCATGGTGCGCTTCTCGAGCGGGATCTCGCTCGACAGCGGCGTGGTGAGCGTGTAGCCTTTCGCGTTCGCGATCATGGCCAGCGCCATGCCGGTGTTCCCGGAGGTCGGCTCCACCAGCTTCTGGTCGGCCTGCACCGTGCGGCGCGCCTCGCCGTCGTCGACGAGGTTGGCCGCCACGCGGTCCTTGACGGCGCCGAACGGGTTGTACCACT
>CAYGCV010000080.1:0-14448 GCA_964348425.1 uncultured Vicinamibacteraceae bacterium
GTGGGGGGAGCTCTCGAAGGGCGCGGCCAGCGGGGCCTGCGAGGCGCCCCCGCGCGAGGCCGCGTGCGGAACGCTCCGCCGGTGCCCGAACCCCGCCGGGGGGGCCGCGACGGTGCCCTCGTAGTGCTCGACCGACTCGTGGAACTCGGCAGCTACCTTGGCCATGCCGCGGACACCTCCCCGGAGAACCACGCCACGGACGAAATATCAGGCATGCGGGAAGAGGATGGCCGGCGGGGACCCCAAAAGAGGCAGGCCCCGGCGACCCAGCGAGGGAAGTCCAACGCGTTGGGAGCCGCCGGCGGGCCTACCGCTGCGGCCCGCCGACGCGGTCGCGGCTGCGCTCGTGGGCGAGATGCGCGTGGCTGGCGGGCGCCGGCGCGGCCGGCGGCTCGGGGGCGCCGTGCCCGCCGAAGGACAGCGAGACCTGCCCCTCCCCGGCGCCCCGCGGGGCGTGCGCGGGCGCGCCTGACCTCGCCCCGGCATCTTCCCGCCGGACGTGGGCGGGCGACCCACCCAGCCGCACGCGCGCCACAGCGCCGTCAGCGCCGCCGCCGAGCGCCGAGCCGACAGCCCGGCTCTGCGACGGAGACGCAACCGAGCGGTCCTCACGCGCATGGCTGGCGGGCGCTGGCCCGGCCGGCGGCTCCGGGGCGCCCTGCCCACCAAAGGAGAGGGGAACTTCCGCCGCGCCGCCGCCCCGCCCAGCCTGCGCCGGCGCGCCTGGCCGTGCCCCGGCGTCTCCCTGCCGAACCGGACCGGCCGACTCGCCCGGCCGCGGGCGCGCCGCGGCACCCTCCGCACCACCGCCGGGCTCCAGGCCGGCAGCCCGGCGCTGCGGCGGAGACGCATCCGAGCGATCCTCGGAACCGCCGGCCGGCGGCGCGCCCGCCCGCTGCCGCAGCCACTCCGCGTGGGTCTCGACCCGGCCGGCGCGCTCCTCCCGCCACTCCTGCGCCAGCTCGTCGAGCGGCGTCATCAGTTCACGGAACCGCTCGGACTCGTCCATGCCCTTCGGCACCAACGTCACGTACGGAGTCGCGTCCAAATGGTACGGCTCGACGCCGTCCGCGTACCGGACCACCTCGGGATCACCGATCAGTCCGCGCGCCAGACCGTCCCGGTCATGCAGGTAGCTGTCATCGCGAAGCGCCGCCAACAACCGGTCGTCGGCATGCTCACGCGCCGGCTCGTCAATCGGGGTCACGAACTGCGTTAGCACCTCGCGCAAGACGACGCGGCGGTCCTCCGCCGACAGCTCGTTGAGCCGCGGCCCCCGCTCGGCCGTCACCGATCTCTGCGTTGTCAGGGACCCGTCCTCATCCCTTTCCACCGTGGTGAACCGCGCCTTCGGCACGGCGAAGTACCGCGCAGTCATCTCCTGCACAACAAGCTGAGCCAAGTCCGCGCGGCCCTGCGAGAACGGCGCGTCCGGCGGATCGTACGGCCAGCCATCGCGCTCCGCGGCGGCAACAAGGGCATCGGCATTGTCCGCCGACACGGCGTGCTGCAGCTCGTGCACGAGCAGGCTCCGCACACTCTGATTCACGGGCCGCCCTTCGTCGAACTCGCGATCGACGAAGGACTTGTCAAGCAGGATGCCGTAGACCTCGCCGGGGGAACGACCCGCGTCGAACCCGGAAGCACCCGCGCCGCCGGCAGGCCCGCCATGCCCGCCATCGCCGCCCGGCGGGTACACATACGCCCCTATTACCAGGTCTTTCTGCAAATGCCCGGGGAGGCTATCGACTACATGGACGTCGGGCCACTCGATCCGCCCGCCGAGCACGAAGTCAATCGACTCCATCTCAACCTTGATGCGAGGGTCGTCCACATGACCGATGCGCTCCTCGAAGGGCACACCCGGCGGCACGCCCGGCGTGATCAGCACGCTGTCAAGGAGCGTGTCCAGATGCGCATCCGAAGTGCTCCGCCGCTCCGCGGCGCAGATCTGGTCGACCGCGCCATCCACGGCCCGCTCGACCGCGCCGCCCACCTGCTGGTAGACGCCGCCCACCTGCTGGGAGATGGCGGCAGTTCGCGCCGCGAGCGAACGCCACGGCTTGTAGAGGTGGTCTTCCGGTCCCAGACCCGTCAACGTCCCGATGATGGCAAGCGAGGCGCCAACAGTCGCAATCCGACGGCCGACCGTCCTGGTCGCCCAGTCGAGGAACCGATTGCCGGCAGGCCGGTCACCACCCTCGCCAGAACGTCCACTGCCGGACACGTCCGGCCGCTCGTCCGGCAACTTCCGTCCGTCCGGCAGCGACATCCTCCGCAGAGACGACCGCCGCGGGTCCTCCGCTGCCCCCTCGCGCCCGGAGAGCCCCGGCTCCTGCCCGGCGCGCCCGCTCTGATCACTCTCGTACCCGGGCGCTCCCCGCCACTGCCGCAACAAAGCCTCGCGGACGTGCTCGGGCGCTCTCTCCAAAACAATCTCGCGCTCTTCGCGGGTCAACCCACCCCACGTCCTGCGGCCAGCACCGAGCCGATCGTCCGGCAGGCCCTTCACGGCCGCCCGCTCCCCCCGCCCGCGTGGAGGCTCCACAGCGGCGACTGCGCATCCGGGCTGACGCAGTAGGAATCCGCATCCGCGGCGAGCTGATCGGTGAGCAGCTCCTCCGGGGCCGGCCGCTTCCCCGCCGCGCGGGCCTGGCGTACCAGCGCCGCGGCGGCGGCCGGCACCATCCGGTCCCTGAGCTCCTCCTCGTCACGGCTCCACCCGTGCTCGATGACCGTCCACACGCCGCCCAGGCGCACAACGGTGAACCGGCACCCGCCGTCGGGATGCCCGCGCACCCAGCGGACGCCCGCCGCCTGCGTGTTCTCGCGCAGGGCGCCGGTCCAGCGCCGCAGGGGCCGCAGGCCGGCCGCCGCCGCCGACGCGCCGCCGGTCCCGAACCCCACCACCGCCCGGCCCGCATCACTGCGCGCGTCGGGCTCCGCCACGGCGTCCACGCACGCGGCCAGCCACCGGCCCACCTCGGCCTCGTCGCTGCTGCACGGAACGCGCGTGCGAGCCGCCGCGGCGGCGCGGGCCATCACGCCGGCCGTACGCGCGATCGTGCCCTCCACGGCCGCACGGACCACGGCCGGGTCCGAATCGGCAGCAAGCCCGGCGAGCAGGTCCCCCGTCCCCCAGCGCGCGGCCGCCGCCTGCGCCCACTCGAGGCCGACGTCGATATCGATCAGCGGGGCGGCCGCCGAAGCCGGGGGAGTCGACACCACGAAGGAAGTATCGGACATGCGAAGGAGAGGGGACCCGCGGGGACCCCGACAGGCGGGCCCGCCCGACTGAACCCAACGCGTTTGGATCCGGCCGGGTCAGGCGAGGACCAGCCAGAGCGACAGCATCGCCACCAAGCCAATGAAGCCGCCGGCCAGCGCGCCGAGGAAGCCGCCGCCAAGCGCGAGCCGCTGCACGGACGGGCCGGCGCCCCGGATGTCGGCGCCCGCGGCGCGGATCTCCTCGCGCATCGCCGAGGACCGCTCCTGCAGGTCGTAGACCACCTGGTCGAGCCGGTCGAACTTGACCTTCAGCGCCGAGTACAGCTCGTCCACCGACTTGGCGTGCCCGGCGACCTTGTCGACAATGTCCTCCAGGCGCTTCTCGGCCGCCTCGCCCTGCTCGCCGATGCGGTCGAGCACGCCGCCCACGCGGACCTCCGCGCTCTCGAAGTACAGGAACACGGCCTGGGCCTGCTTGAGCAGGTCAAGCCGGACCTTGTCGGTCGTCTCGAGCTGCGCCCGGACGCGGCCGTGCGCCGCACGGGTCAGCTCCTCGATGTTCTCGAGCGTGTGGCGCAGGGCCACCTGCAGCTCGATGAGCCGGAACTCGGCCTGGACGTTCTTCGGCAGCGTCTCGTAGGCCACCCGCACGCGCTCGAGGTCGACGCCGGCGTTGCGCAGCTCCTCGATGAGCTGCGCCTCGAGGTCGGCGTCCGGCGGTTGGTCCGGCTGCAGGTAGCCGAAGGCGTGCGCCAGGCTCTCGGCGACGTACCGCTCCGGGTCGCGGCTCACGGCGGCCTCGACCGCAGCCTTCCCGCCGGGCCTCACCGGCCTGGAAGGCCCTCCCGGGACGCGGTCCTGGTCAAGGACCGTAAGGCGGGCGCCGTCCGAGCCCGGATCGGCCAGCTGATCGCCGAAGAACGACAGACTCCGATGGGGGACACCGCCACAGCGCGCGCGGCCGTCCTCGCCAGACCCGGGGCCGCGGCCATCTTCACTCGTGTCCGCGTCGTCCGGCTCACCGCCGTTCTCCTCGGCAGCCGCGCCGGTGCGCGCCTCGTCGGCATCACCGGCCGCCGGCGCGGCGTCAGACCCTTCAGACCCCGCACCGGACGGGGTATCGGACGGCCCGGCCCGGCGGCCATCCGCAGCGGCCCACGGCTCGCCGGGATCCACGCCCCGGCCGGCCTCGCCGGCAACATCATCAAGGACTGCGTCAAGAGGATCGTCTTCGGGCTCGGGCATCAGGAAGCACCACCGGGGGAACCGGCCGCATCGTCCGCCGGCGCGACGGGCGCGCCGTCAGGATAGCCGAGCACGACCGGCCCGGCGCCGGGAACGGCCGCCGCCGAGCGCTCGTCGACGACCACGTGCCGGCGCCGCCAGAGCGCCATCACCGACGACGACGGCCGGCCGCGCACCGGGGGCCGCGCCAGCGTCGCCGGGTCCGAGGCGTCGACCGGCACCGGGGCGCGCGGCCCGCGCCCGGCCGGGGCCGCCATCGCCTTGCCGCCCACCGTGCGCACGGCCACCGGCGGCAGCGCCGCCCTCGCGCGCCCCGCCCCGCGCTGCCAGACCGGCTCGACCCGCCACTCGGCCGTCCGCGCGTCGTAGCCGTCGACCGAGATCAGCTCGCTCACCCCGCGGCGGCCGTCGGCAAGGCGCGCCTGATGGACGACCAGCGAGAACGCGCTCGCCACCTGCTGGCAGAGCACGTCCCACGGCAGCCGGTCCTCGGCCTGCATCGCGCACGAGGCCATGCGCGTGAGCGCGTCCCGCGCCGTGTTGGCGTGGACCGTCGTCAGGCTGCCGCCGTGCCCCGTGTTGAGCGCCTGAAGCACGTCCTGCGCCTCCGCGCCCCGGATCTCCCCGACCACGATGTGGTCCGGCCGCTGGCGCAGCGCGTGCTTGACCATGTCGCGGACCGTCAGATCGAACGCGCCAAGCCGGCGCGCCTCGAGGCGCAGCGTGTTCAGCTGCGAGACCCGCAGCTCGAGCGTGTCCTCGATGACCACGATCCGCCGGTTCCCGGGAAACATCTGGATCAGCGCATTGAGCAGCGTCGTCTTGCCGCTGCCGGTGCCGCCCGACACCAGCACGTTGCCGCCGCCGGCCAGCGCCTCGCCCAGCAGGTCGAGGACGCGCTGCGGCAGCGAGCCCGACGAGACCAGCTTCGCCGGCGTGAGCGCGACCTTCGAGAAGCGGCGGATCGTGACCGCCGGCGCGTCCGTGGCCGGCGCCACGCACAGCGCGACGCGCGAGCCGTCGACCAGGCGCGCGTCGCACAGCGGCATCGCCAGCGGGTCGAGGCCCAGCGGGCGCGTGACCCCCATCACCAGCCGCTCGACGTCCCGCGGACGCGCGTCGACGGGCCGCCGGTGCAGTTCGCCCGCCTGCTCGTAGAAGAGCAGCACCTGGTCGCCGGCGGCGCCCGGGCGGGCGCAGAGCACCATGATCTCGGTGACGGAGTCGTCGTCGATCAGCGCCGCGATCCACGGAAAGATCACCCGCAGCGATCTCAGCGACAACTGCTGGCCGTCGGCGGCAGGGCCGGGCACGGCGTCAGGCCGCCTCCCGGTCCGGCGCGAGCTCCTTGCGGTACCACTCCCAGTACGGCTCGTTGCGGGGCCGGTAGGCCGGCTTGAGGTACACGCGCGTGGCGTCGCGCACGGTCGCCCCGTCGAAGATCTGCGCGACGGCCTGGCAGGTCCCCAGGAGCGACAGGTCGCGCGGATGGAACAGCGCCTCGCGGCGCTCCTGCCAGCTCTTCGACACGCCGGCCGACGCCGTGCCGCCGCCCATGCGCCCGGTCAGCAGCGACGCCGACGCCTTGCCCGTGTTCTCCGAGATCGAGTACGACGCGGCCATCCGCGTGACCTGCCCGAGCAGCTCGCTGGCCGTCTTCTGCGAGAAGTCGTCGGCCAGGCTCAGGAAAATCCGCGAGCGGAGCGTCTGGAGCAGCGCCCGCCACGAGTCGCCCTCGCCCAGCACCGACTTGAGCGAGCTGATCGACTGCGTGGCCACGATCGGGATGCAGCGGCTCTGCCGCGTCAGCGCGAACGCCTTCTCGTCGCCGCCCGGGTCGTCCTCGCCGGTCGTGACGAAGGTCTGGTACTCGTCGCACACGAACACGGCCGGCCGCCAGAACTTGTCCTTCGGCGCCTCGGCCATCCGCTTCGGCCGCAGCAGCAGCGTCGACAGCCAGCTGGTCTTGAGCATGACCCCCGCCGCGCGGGCGAGCGCCGGGTTCGTCCCGGCCGGCATGTTCAGCGCCAGGACCTTGCCGTCCTCGATCAGCTCGTCGAGCGGCGGCATCAGCCGCGCACGCTCCTTCGGGGTCATCTCCTTCGGGTTCTTCGGACAGAAGACCTTCGCCACCTCAGGCGTGGCAAAGATCCCGAGGAAGACGCTCATGCCCTCGACGATCGACGAGCGCAGCTTCTCGTCGAGACCCAGCCAGTCCTCGTTGTACCAGCGGTTGATCTCCGTGTTCAGCTCCAGCTCCTCCTCCGGCGGCTCGGTCAGGCCGACGAGGCCGTACTTGACCTCCGAGCCCGGCTTGCAGCACTCCCGGAGCATCACCACGTACTCCGTGTCCCGCAGGACCGCGACGCGGTGATCGCCCTGCAGCTCCCACTGGAACTCGTAGGTCCGGGGCGAGCCGTCCGGATGGACGCAGCGGCCGCTGAGGGCGCGGGTGACGCCGCCGCCCGCGACCGGCTGTCCCTCGTTCTTGATCGACTCGTCGACGTCCTCCCGGGTGACGACGATCCGGTCGAAGCGGTCGCGGTCCGCCTGGTAATCCGCGTCCGAGATGTGGAACTCGTAGGTGTACTTGCCGTAGACGTACGACGTCTGCCGGTCGATGAGGCCGGCAAGCTCCTTCCTGTCGAGCATGCAGACGTAGATGTCCTTGAACGTGAACCACGGGTCCGGGAACGAGCGGTAGGCCGCGATGATCCAGCGGATCACGTTCGTGTAGGCCTGCTGCCAGAACGGCTCCTTGGACTTCCCGAACAGCTGGTTGACGAGCGACGCGACGGTGTAGGCCAGCGAGTAGGTGTCGAGCCAGTGCGCGTTGAGCGGGTTCCACTGGCAGGCGTACCGGGAATCGGGCGACATGGTCAGCTCCATGTAGTCGCCCATCCGGTCGTGCTTCTCGAGCATCTCCTGCACGGCGTAGCAGAAGTCGCCCTTGACCTCGAGGACCAGCATGGCGACACGCTTCTCCTCGTCGCCGGCCTGCCACTCGAGCAGCTGCTCGCAGAACGGCTTCATGCAGCTCGTGGTCTTGCCCGTGCCGATGGCCCCGAAGATGGCGAGTCCGGTGAACAGCCCCTTCTCCGGCATGACGAGCCAGCGCGGGTGGGGCGCCTCGGCCATCTTCAGCTTGTGGTGCACCTCGCCGATGCAAATCGAGGGCCCTTTGGCCTTCGGGTCGAGGGGCCACGGCGGGAGCTTCCCGCGCGTGCGGCGCAGCAGCAGGCTGCGCAGCCAGACGCTCCCGACCGACTCGGCAATCGACGAGCCGATGAAGAAGACCAGCCCGGGGGCGAGCAACGAGAGCGCCGCGAAGACCGCGAAGAAACGCGGCGTCGTCGCCTGCACGACGACGAGCACCGAGTCGTTCTCCGGGTCCGGCGCCGCCGACCCGATCCGCACGCGCAGGTCGTGGAGGGCTACCGACACGTCGGGCGGCACCACGCGGACGAGGCCGCCGTCCCGGACCTCGAAGCTCGCGGCCTGGCCGACCGACAGCGGGAACCAGTAGAGCGAGACGACCGAGACGCCAGCCGCGACGATCAGGCGCAGGGTGATGCTCATCGTCAGGTCACCTGGGTGCCGAGTGGAATGGGGACGCCCCAGGCCCCGGTCGAGAAGCGGTCGGCGAACCACACGTCGGTCGCCATCGGCTCCCCCCGGGGCGCGGGTGCGCCGAGGTTCGCGCGCAGGTCCGCGAGCCGCCGGCTCACGCCGGCCGCGCCGCCATACGTGCGCTCGACCGCCGGCTCGCCGTTCTTCGAGAGCCGCTCGATCAGGTAGCGCTCGACCTGGTCGAGCAGCCGCTCGCGGTCGGCCGGGGTCTCGCCGTGGGCGTACGTGCCGGCCCGCCGGGACCACTCGCCGGCGTCGATGCGCTGGAGCACGACGCCGACCTCGACCAGCAGCCCCAGCCGGCGCAGCTCCCGCCAGAGCGCCGCGTACGACTCGAGACGCTTCAGCGCCGAGGCGACCGTGCGGTCGTCGGCGAACGCGACGGGGAAGACCAGCCGCCAGTCGCCGACGCCGATCGGCATCGTGTCGACGAAGTACTGCGTGGTCGGCGGGGCGCCGCCGCCCGACTCGTAGCGGCGGGAGGGAAGCGCGTCGCGCGGAACGCCGAGCGCGTCGAAGAGCGCGAGCTTCTGCTGCATCGAGCCGTACCAGGTGAGCCCCGGCAGGTGCTCGAGCACGAAGTCGAGCAGCAGCAGCCGCTGCAGGATGACGCCCGGGCCCGGCCGCCGCCGGTAGCGCGAGTCGGGGTTGCCGAGCACGCGGTACGCCCCCTTGTAGTGGAAGTGCGCGAACTCGCGCCCGCGGCCAATGCCGTGCGTCGACACCAGCGCCTTGCCGCCGCGGAAGCACGGGTGGAAGAGGGGCCGCAGGAAGCGGTTGCGGCACTCGCGCCGCACGTGCCCGGCCTCGTCGGCCGCCCAGCCGGGAACGAAGGTGTCGAGCCAGGAGTCGGCCTGCGGGCCGGTGAAGACGCCGGCCACCGACATGACGAAGGCCGCGAAGGCGGCCTGCTCGCGAGTGATCCCCTCGCCGCAGAGGGCGGCGAGGGCGCCCTCCGCCCCGGGCGGGACGCCCGGGGGCCGGCGCGCCGGGTCGAAGTAGTCGGCGGCCTCGGCCATGGCCCGGCCCCGCGCGGCTCAGCGGCCCTCCAGGTCGCCCACGCCGACGAGCTGCCGCTGCATATCCATGAAGACGACGACCAAGCCCATCGGGTTGATCAGCATCGCGTCGGAGGAGACGTTCTCCGCGAAGACGAACTGGAGCGACAGCGTGAGCTGCTCGCGGGATATCTCCGACCCGCCGAAGACCTCCACCCGCTCGAAGAGCACCTCGGCGCGGTAGGGCGGCTCCGGCTGCGGGATCACGCGCACGACGATGTCCTGGATCAGCAGCTCCGGGATGCTCGGGTCGCTCAGAAAGGCGCTGAGCTCATCAACGTCGCGGGTGTACGCCTCCTGCTGGAGCTGCGGCGTCAGGAAGACGAGCGACCGCTCCCAGCGGTCCGCACGCAGCGCATGGCGCCGCGAGTAGTGGTCGACGACGAACTGGTTGAGGAAGAACCCGACGACGGGGCTGTTCTGGTCGACCTCGGCACGCTCGAGCCGGTAGTCGACCACCTCGGCGCGGCCGACCTCGTCGACGCGGACAACGAGCGGGAGCGGGTCGGGCTCGCTCGCAATCACGACGACCAGGAAGAGCAGGACGACGTTGGCCGCGGCGAGCAGCAGGGTGACGCTGCGGTACCAGCGCCCCGAGTGGATGAACTCTCCCCACACGTCCGAGAACTCACGCGCTTCGGCTTTCGATGACACGGGCGGACCTCCACGAACACGGGGACACGGCGCCGCACGTCGAACCCGGCGCGCGGCCCTGGCCAGAGCGACAGTCTACGGACCCGGCGCCCCGCCGCGGGCGCACGGGGACCCCGCCGCGCGCGCCGGGAACGCCCGAGGGCACCCAACGAGCATTCCAATCCAGTTCCGACCCTCGGCCCCACAAGAGGATCGCCGGGCAAGAGTAGCGCCGTCTGATCCGCCTCGCGTCGCGCCCGGCGAGGGAATCGGGATCGCCGGGCGGCACGGCGCGCCACCGCCAACCCGCGAGCGGCCGAGGCGGCCGGGCGCAGGCGGTGATCCCCGGATCATGGGGGCAAGGGTCCGGATCGCCGAGGCGCCCGACCCAACGCGCCCGACCCGAAATCGCTCCCATGAAGCTGTCCAGCCGCCAGGGAAAACGGCGCATCCAGAACACCAGATTCGGGGTCCCCAACGCCGATGGCCCAACTCAAGTCGTTTAGCAGCAACAGCTTGACTGACCCGCAAGAACGCGGTATATCCGGCCGGCGGATCGACAAATCTGCTTGGCGGGCCCGGCAAGCAGATTTGTCGAGCCGTGACACCCCTGCCTGGGCCCCCTGGACGGGCCCCCTGGGCGGGCCCCCGGAGCGGGCCCCCGGAGCGGGCCGCACGGGCGGCCAGGACTCTGCCAGGCGATCCAGGATCCATCCCGGCAGCCGGCGGCCGGCCGGCCGCTCCCTGAAACGACGCCCGCCCCAGCGGGGCAGGCGCGCCTCGCGGACTCGGCGCGCAAGGACGACGTACCACGGGGGGAGAGGGATACGAGGGAAAATGGAAGGACGGGCGGAAGCAGGCAGACGGCGCGGCGGCGCCCGGTTCGCCGTGCGAACGGAACGCCCACGCCCGCCGCGCAGGGCGCGGAAGACCGGACGACGCACCGCCCCCGCGGGGGGCAGGACCCACGCGCCGCCGCCGCGGGCGGCACGGCCCGCTAGGCTTCAGGACAGCAGAGAGAGGGACAGACGTGACACAAGAACAGAGCAGACACCAGCCCGTCAGGCGGGAGGCCCCGGCTCGCCGGACATCGGCCTGGACTCAGCCAGGTCCCGGGAGCGGGCAGCAGCCCGCCGGGCAGGAGGCCACGGCCTCGACGCGGCGCGCCAAGGTGCAGACCGGGACCTTCCGACTCGCATCCGGGGCATTCATCGACGGCGTCATCGTGCGCGACGACCCCGTCAAGCGCTACTCGCGGCAGGGGACGCCGTGGACCGAGGCCACGCTGCTGGTCGGGCTCTACGACGGCCGCCAGCGCGCCGAGCGCGAGCGGCCCGCCTTCGTGCGGGTGAAGGCCTTCGGCGAGCTCGCCGACGAGCTCCACGCGCTGCGCAGGCGGGACCGCCTCCACGTGGCCGGGGCGCTGCTGCTCGACATCTGGGAGGGCCGCGACGGCAACGTCCGCGAGGACTGGGAGATCCACGCCGACGCGCTCAGCCGGGAGCCGTTCCCGCGGCTCGACAAGCTGCTCGTCGGCCAGGCCGGGCTGCGGGACGGCGACGCCCGCCCCGACGGCCCGGCAGACTACGACGACAGCCAGCCGTTCGACGAGAAGCCGGAAGACGGCAGCGAGCCCTGGGCCGCCGAGAGCGGGACTCTCCCCGAGCTGACCGAGGACGACATCCCTTTCTGAAGCTGGCGCCGGGGCCCGGCAGCCACCTCGGCGCCGCAGCCGGCAGAGCGGCCCACCCCCAGGACGCGGCTCGCCGGCCGGCGGGGCGCGCCCGCCGCTAACGGATCAACACAGCGACGCGGCCGAGCCGGCGGCCACGCACGTACAACGGCGAGCAGGGCGCGTTGGACAGGAACGACGCCGACGCGTGCGCGAACCGGCAGCGCACACGAACAAGGCGGCCGGTTCGCGCACCGCGGAAGGCGCCGGGAACAGGACTGCCAGGCACAACGCCAGCCGACAGCGCGGCAGACCGAATCCCCAAAACAGATTGGAGGTTCACGCAAACAAGCTCCTTTCCGCTCGGTTGACAGCTGTTTGCACGGTACAGGTCGCTCCCCGCGCGGGAGCAAGGATTGAAACCGGAATCGTATAACGTCAACCGCGAGGAACCACGATGAGGGACAGCGCCCGCGCGCCCAGGGCTCACCGGCGCCGCCAAGGCCGCGAGAGCGACTGACGAGCAGCAGAGAAGGAGAACGACGTGGGCAGAGCCGCCGGCAGCGAGACCGGGCAACGCCCGGCCAGCGAGATCTTCCAGGTCCTGCCCGGCGGCTACGAGACGGCGGTGGTCGACGACGCGCTCCGGGACCGGGGCGGCGCCAGCAAGAAGGCCCGCAACCAGTTGTCCGGCTCCATCCGGAAGCTGCGCGTCAAGGGGTTCCGCGACGCCAACCGGGCCAGGCCCGAGCTGCTGGCGGGCGCCGTCCTGGACGCCATCGACGGCGGCGACGAGGCGCTGGCCGCCGCCGTGCTGATGACCTGAATGGAGACCCGCTCCCGGCTGCGCGAAGCCGCCGCGGCGCATCTGCGCCAACGGGGCATCAAAGTCATCGAGCCGCCGGGGATCGCCTTCACCAGCTCGTGGGAACCCGGCGAATGGCTCCTGGAGCGGGACAGGCTGCTGGAAGACCACGACGCCGGAGCAGGCGCCAACGCGTTGACGAACCTCAAGCGCAGGAAATACGCTGGACAAGCCGAACCGACGGGCCGAGGGACGCATCAGCCTGCACTGCGACGACGAGAGTGAGCATGGACGCCGACTACACCGCATGGTTCGAGCGAGAACTCGAACGCCGAAGGCTCGAGGACGACCCCCCAGCCAACACGGGGCTACTGCCCGTCGCGCGTTTCAGCGACGAGTACGCGCCGGAAGACCCCCGGGTGCCGGGCGCTCGAGGCGCCGGCTCAAGCGCGGTGCGCGGCGTGCTCGCCGGCGCCTGCGCAGGCTGGGGCCGGCGCCCCGACGCGCACGAGTTGCACGAGGCGATGCAGGCAGCCGAACCGACGCAGCGGCAGCTCGCCGTCGGCGGGGCCCTTCTGGCCGAGGCCACGCCCGACGACATCCTGCTGGCGTACCTGCAGGGCGCGTTCACGTGGCGGCAGCTGGCACGCCTGATGCACCGGAGAGGACGCTACACCGGCACTCTCGCCCGGTACGTCAACCTCCACGCCGAACCACGGCAGCAATGACTCTACCCGAGCCTGCACGGCAGGCATGGCACCGGCACCGCGAGGCGTTGGTAACCATCGCCGTAAGAGAAGCGCCGTCAGGACGCCTCCTGCTCGGGGGCGGCACCGCGCTGGCCGCGCGCTGGAAACACCGGGTAAGCGTCGATATCGACGTGCTCGTGCCCGATCGCAACGGACTGCAGGACGCGCATCCGGGCGGGCCGACCGACCTGGCCCGAGCAACCGGGGGCGAAGTAGTCAGCAAGGCCCGAGACAGGATCAAAGTCCAGGTCGGCGAGACGTTGCTCGACGTCACCGCCATCACGCCACAACTGCCAGGACTTGAAGTAAACGAGGAAATCGAGGGACACAACCAGATAGTCCTCTCGTCCGCACAGATTCTGCGCGGAAAACTCAACCGAACGCACCACGGGCTAGCCCGCGACGCGTTCGACCTGATCAGCGCCGCAAGAGCGGACCGGCAGGCGCTGCAAACCGCCGTCAACGCACTCGACAGAACGGAAACCGAGGTCGTATGCCAAAACCTCAGAGGCGCGAACTCGCACATGGCGAACGACGCACCGAACGCGCTGCGCGGCATCGCCGACGAGTTTCGGACCGACCTCAACCAGCTGGGCGAGCAGTCGGCGGCCGCAGTCGAGGACAGCCGCTACATGCGGGTCCGCATCACCCTGGCAGCCGGGCATCTCATCATCGAGCGGGAGACCCGCAACGAAAGCAAGCCGCCGGCGCAGTACGCGATACAAAATGTGGCCGACGCATTACAGCAAACGGGAATCGACGGTTACCTGACAGCGAATCACGCCACGCACGCCGGGATCGCAACGCTGGGAATCGCCAAACTCCACAGCCAGGGCCAACGGGGACTGGTATTCGACACGGCGCAGGACCAACCGGCCGCAGAGATCCAACGCGCAGCTGCCGCAGCCTTTGAAGACGAAGAGCGGCAGTTGCATCCCAACGAGGTTCGGCCCGGCCGACCAAACGATCCAGAACAGGAGCGGCGAGGGCAGAAAAAACCAAGCGTCGAACTCGGCCAGGACGCGCCGGAGCCGCCGAGGGCGCCGGAGCCGGCAGCCGGGTTGGCAGCCAGCAAGTCCCGCTCTCGCGGGCACAGCAAGTCCGACTGGCACTCCCGGTAGAAACGCCACCGCCTTTCAGCCGCTCCATTCCGGCTCTCCTCAATCAGGTGTGGGTCCGGAGTGAGAGTGATCGCCAGGTTCAGCGAGCGGGTTCGACCGCAGCGGCCGGGCCGCCAGGGCGGCCGAAGCCGCCGCCGGCACCTGCCTGCGCCGCCTGGCCGGAACGGGTGACCCCGCGGCGCGGCTGCGCGAGGCCACCGACGCCGCGAACGCGGCGCTCGCCGGACTGAAGACCGACCCCGAGGCGGTCAACGCAGGGGCGGCGCTCACGGCGGTCGTCATCGACGCCGGCGGACTCTGGCTCCGC
>CAYGCV010000081.1:0-14381 GCA_964348425.1 uncultured Vicinamibacteraceae bacterium
AGCCCGCCCACGAACTGCTTCGGAGGATTGACGCCCAGCAACTCGTCTTAGACCGAGGCGCCGACCGCCTGCTCGTGCAGCAGGTTCCGCACGTCGACGAGGCCTTCCCAGTCGCTGTCTCCGAACAGTGCGAACGGCAACGTCTGCTTGACTCGAAACGCGAAGCGGGTGCCCAGCCCGGGAGCAGCCGCCGCCGTGGCTGCAGCCCGGGCGAACGCCGTGTTGACGCGCGCCAGGACGAAGACGCTCGTGGCGGTCTCCGGGATCTCCGTTTCCACCGAGGTCGTCACGTCGTGGAACCTCTCCGTCCCCGTGCGCCACGCGCTCGCGGCCTGCGGCAGGAGCCAGGTGCCGCCCCAGGGGTCCCAACGCGATCGTGTCACGCTGTACTCCACCGCTCCCCGCACGCGTCCGGCGAGCTCGTGGCTGAAGCTCACGCCCCACCCGGCGACGTCCAGACCGCGCGCGCTCGCGAGGTAGTAGTGGTCGGTCACCGACCTCACCGCACCAGGCTCCACGCCGAAGAGGGTGATCGTCTGGTTGGCGACCCGCTGCTGAAAACGCCGTACGCTGATGACCGACGCCGCGCCCAGGTCGCGCTCGAGCGCCAGCTCGACGTGTCGCGTCCGCTGCGCCTGCAGGGGCTCGCCGGGCGAGAGGGGGGCAAACGTCCGTTCCGGGGGCAGCCAGAACCCCGCTGCCGAGGGCATGAACTCCTCGGCCCCGGGCGCCGACATGTTGCGGGCGACCGCGGCGCGCACGCGGGTCCGTGCGACGGGCTCGACGACCACCTCGGCGTGCGGGCTGAACAACCGTCCCTGCTCCAGATAGCCGTAGCGCGCAAGCGCGGCGCCGTAGCCGACGGACACGCGCCGGGACAGCGTCCATCGACCGTCGGCCCTGACGCTGCCCGCCTCGCGGTTCGCGTAGGCGTTGGACGCGTTGCGCTCGACGGCGGCCAGATCGAGATCCTCCTGGAGAGGACGCTGCTTGCCGTAGGACGCGTCGAGCGCGACCACGTGGTCGGCCGTCAACTCGGCCAGGTACGAGCCGGCGAGCACCCACGAGCCGCTGTCGCCCATGGTGACGGCCCCGCGCACGCCCCACCCGCTCTCGCCGGGCGGCGCGCCGACGTCCACGTAGGCGACCTGTCCGGGCAACTGGTTGGACGACCACAGGCTGGCGGGGGAATCGATTTGCGTCCGGGCCAGCAACTGGAACTGACCCGACAGCGCGAACCCGCTCAGCAGGTTGCTGGAACGGTGCCTGGACAGCACGGGGCGATCCGCCGCGCGCGGCCGGTCGCCGCCACCTGGCAGCGGCAGCGGGCCCGACAAGTCCTTCAGCACGCTGCGCCGGGCGCGGCGCAGCCGCCAGGCCTTCTCGGTATGCGCGTGGGGCGCGGCCGACAGGCGGTCCGGGGGCTCGAGGGCCTCGGGTTCGACCGGGTCCGGCTGTGCGCCCTCGGCATTCTCATGGAGCCAGTCCGAGTCGGAGGCCCCGGCCAACCCTGACGCCACGCCCGCCGCCAGCACCGTCGAGGCTCCGGCGCCGGCGGGCAGCACCCGCCGCAGGCGCAGCGAGTGCAGCGTGGACAGACCGGAGCTGATCTCGACGACGTGACGGCCCGCGGTCGTGAAGCCGGACGCGTGGGCGCGCAACAGGTACAGGCCGGGATGCAGGTTGCTGAACTCGAACCGCCCGGCGGCGTCGCACGTCGCGACGGTCGTCCCGGTCGGGCCGGACGCGGTCACGAGCAGCGTCTCGAAGGGCGCCTCCGCATCGCTCGTCACCAGACCCAGGAGACGCCCCGTATCCGGCTCCTCCGCGTGGGCTGCGGCGGACGCCAGACCGACGACCAGGAGACCGGCCACCAGGCGGAATACTCGCATCGCACTCCCGGCTGCAGGATTTCTCGCAACGATTCTGCGGTGCTGCTAGGTCTCCCGGACGGTGAAGCTCACGTTCCGGGTCACGCTGGACTCGGCCTCGTTGTCGGTGATGATCACCTCCAGGCGGTAGTCGCCGGCAGGAAACAGCCTGAGCGGAATCGACTGCCCCGCGACCACCTGGTGGCCGGCCGCCACGCTGAACCCCGGCGGCAGCGTCTGGGCGTTGAACTCCTGCGGGGTCGTCTTGTTGAAGAACTCCTCCCCGTCCGCCGTCACCGTGTGGAAGTTGAACTCGACCGTCACGTTGGGCATGTCGTTGTCGAGCCGCGGGTTGTACACCATCATGAGGAGCGACAGCTCCTCCTGCTTGCCGAAGCTGTTGTCGTGCTTCGGGGTGATGCGCAGCGGGCCGAACGTATACGGCTGCTCGATCTGCTCCTGCGGCGACAGCGGGGCCGAGAGCTGCTCGATCTGCCCGACGAACACGGTGCTCGTCTGGAGGTCGGCGGTCCACAGGTCGGGGACCGCGACCGGGGCCCTGAAGACCATGAGCGGCCGGGCGTCGCGGTCGTCGTCGTCCGCGTCCTCGCCCAGGCTGTCCCGCACCGCCACGTACACGTCGTAGTCTCCGCCGGGGACCGAGAAGGCGCGGCTGAGACGGACCGGGTCGTCCCCGCGGTCGACCTCGACGAAGTAGGCGTCCTCGAAGATCGCCTCGCGGTCGTCGGCGTCCTCCGACTCGGCCAGCGCCCGGTCGTCGACGTACAGGTAGACCACGACGGTCTCGGAGTCGATCCGCCCCGGGTCGATGGCCAGCGTGAACGGCACGTACGTGTTGCCGTCGGTCCCCTTCACGAAGCTCGGCGTCAGCCCGACAGGAGCCTCGGTCGGCGCGTCACCCTCCAGCGCCTCGCCGACGGCCTCGACCAGCGCCTGGAGCTCCTCGCGCTCCCAGTCTTCCAGCTCCCGCGCGGCCTCGTCCTGGCCGGCGGCCGGCGCGGCGAACAGGAACGCGGCCAGCGCGACGCAGGCGGCAGCCGCCACGTAACGAAAGTAGCTCTCATGCATGGGGAATGGTCTCCTCAACCCGTTGGACAGTGTCTCGACCGGTCGATCATAGGCGACCCCACGGGCCAAGTCAACCGGCCAGCTACTGGCCCAAACTATTGAAAATAATGGGTTTGCACCCGTAACGCCGGCGCCTGCCGTGGTATCATCGCCCCGTCTTCGCCCGATGCCGCAGATGCCGCCCCCCCTCGTGCTGGTCGTGCTCGACGGGTGGGGCCTCTCCACGAACCCGGACCACAACGCGATAGCGCTGGCGCGCACCCCGGCGTACCGCGAGCTCGTCGAGCGGTATCCGCACGCGGCGCTGGTCGCGAGCGGCGAGGCCGTGGGGCTGCCGGCCGGTCAGATGGGCAACTCCGAGGTCGGCCACATGAACCTCGGCGCCGGGCGGGTCGTCTACCAGGATCTGACCCGCATCGACCTCAGCATTCGCGACGGGACGCTCTTCGACAACGAGGTACTGGCGGCCGCGCTGGATCGCTGCGCCGGCGACCGCCAGGCGCTCCATCTCGTCGGCCTCGTCTCCGACGGCGGCGTGCACAGCCATCAGCGCCACCTCGAGGCGCTGATCGGGATGGCGGCCCGGCGGGGCGTCGTGCGCGTGTTCGTGCACGTCGTGACCGACGGCCGCGACACGCCGCCGACCGGCGGGGCGCAGTATCTGGCCGCGCTGGAACGGACGCTGTCGGCCGCCGGCGCCGGCCGCGTCGCGACGGTGTGCGGGCGCTACTACGCCATGGATCGCGACCGCCGCTGGGACCGCACGCAGCGGGCCTACGACGCCCTGACGTGCGGCGCGGGACGCACCGCCCGCCAGGCGCGGACGCTGGTCGACGAGTCGTACGCCGCGGGCGTGACCGACGAGTTCATCGAGCCGGGCGTCGTGATCGATGCCGCCGGGCAGCCGGTGGGCCCGCTGGCGGGCGGCGACGCGGTGGTGCTCTTCAACTTCCGGGCGGACCGCGTGCGCCAGCTCACGCGCGCCCTGGCGCACGCCGACTTCGACGGCTTCGAGCGCCGGGCCCGGCCGCGGGTTCACTGCACGACGATGACCGAGTACGACGCGACGTTCGAGCTGCCGGCGGCGTTCCCCCCGGCGGCGTTGTCCGCCAGCCTCGCGGACGTGCTGGCCGGCCGGGGACTGAGCAATCTGCGGCTGGCCGAGACCGAGAAGTACGCCCACGTTACGTACTTCTTCAACTGCGGCGAAGAGCGCCCGTACCAGGGCGAGGACCGCATCCTCGTGCCCTCGCCGAAGGTGCCGACCTACGACCTGCAGCCGGAGATGAGCGCCGCCGGGATCACGGCGCAGCTCGTCGCCGACGTCGACGCGGGGCGCCATCGCGTCATCATCTGCAACTTCGCCAACGCCGACATGGTCGGTCACACGGGGCGGCTCGACGCGGCCGTCGCGGCGGTGTCCACCCTGGACCGGTGCCTGACCGGGATCGTCACGGCGGTGGAGCGGGCCGGAGGCACCGTCGTCATCACCGCGGACCACGGCAACGCGGAGCAGATGTGGGACGCCGAGCGCCGGGAGCCGCACACCGCGCACACGAACAATCCGGTGCCCATCGTGCTGGTGCAGCGGGAGCTGCGCGGCCGCGGCTACGCCCTGCGCGCCGGCTCGCTGCGGGACGTGGCGCCGACGATGCTCGGCATCCTGGGGATCGAGCCGCCGGCCGCGATGACCGGGGCCGACCTCAGGACCTGGGAACGATAGCGCAGTCCGCCCCGTTGCACGGCGCGGCCCCGCGGGCTACTCGACCTGCTGGCCCATCTCGTCGGCGGCGATGCGGAGCGAGCGCAGAAAGCGCCGGTCGTTGGCCGTGATCTCGGCCTGCTGGGGCGGCGGCTCGGCGGTCGCGGGCGTTTCGACCTTCGCGAGCGCCTGCGAGCTGCTCCGGCTGCCGAAGCCGACGACCGCTTCGAGCGAGACCTGCATCTCGTATCCGGCGGCTCGCGCCTTCTCCCAGCACGCTTCGACCTTCGGGTCTTCCTCGACAGCCGCACCGATGGCGTCGGCCAGCTCACGCGCCAGCTGACTCATGACGTTGTCCATGCCAGAGACCTCCTGACGCCGCCGGGCCGGGAACCGGGGCGAACGGGCGCCCGCACTGAACCTTTCGAGGGTCGACGTGCACTCCGGGGGAAGAGCGGCCACATCAGGCGGGGAAACTGAACAGCTTGAAATATGGAAGAATGCCCTTTGATCCTAAGTACGCCATCGGACGCTTGTCAAGGGCTGTACAATCCCACCGCCATGTCATCCGTCACCTATTCCAGCGCCGACCTGCGCGGCTGGGACCCCGCAGCCGAGCTCGGCGCCCCGGGCGCGTACCCGTATACCCGGGGCATCCATCCCTCGATGTATCGCGGCCGGCTCTGGACCATGCGGCAGTACGCGGGATTCGGAACCGCCGCGGACTCGAATCGCCGCTACCGCTATCTGCTCGAGCAGGGGGTCAGCGGCCTGAGCGTGGCGTTCGACCTGCCGACGCAGATCGGCTACGACTCCGACCACCCGCTGGCGGCGGGCGAGATCGGACGCGTAGGCGTGGCGATCGACTCGCTCGAGGACATGGCGGAGCTGTTCGGCGGGATTCCGCTCGACCGCGTATCCACGTCGATGACGATCAACGCGACCGCCATCATCCTGCTGGCGCTGTACGTGGCCGTGGCCAGGCGGCAGGGGGTCGAGCCCCGCAAGCTGGCCGGCACCGTGCAGAACGACATCCTCAAGGAGTACGCCGCCCGCGGCACGTACATCTTTCCTCCGCGCCCCTCCCTCCGCATCGCGATCGACATGTTCGCGTACTGCGATGCCGAGCTGCCCGGCTGGCACCCCATCTCGATCAGCGGCTACCACATTCGCGAGGCCGGGTCGACGGCCGCGCAGGAGGTCGCGTTCACCTTCGCCCACGCCATCGTGTACGTCGGCGCGGCGATCGACGCCGGCCTGAACGTCGATTCGTTCGGGCGCCGACTGTCGTTCTTCTTCAATGCCCACAACGACTTCCTCGAGGAGATCGCGAAGTTCCGCGCGGCGCGGCGGCTGTGGGCCCGGATCATGCGCGAGCGCTTCGGAGCGACCGAGCCGCGCGCGCAGCAACTGCGCTTCCACGTCCAGACGGCGGGCAGCACCCTGACGGCGCAGCAGCCCGACAACAACATCGTGCGCGTGGCGCTGCAGGCGCTGGCGGCCGTGCTCGGGGGCACGCAGTCGCTGCACTGCAACAGTCGGGACGAGGCGCTCGGTCTGCCGACGGAGGAAGCGGCGCGGCTGGCCCTGCGCACGCAGCAGATCATCGCCGCCGAAACGGGCGTTGCCCGGACCGTCGATCCGGTGGGCGGCGCCTGGGCCATCGAGCAGCTCACGGACCGCGTCGAGCGCGAGGCGGCGGCCCTGCTCGACCGCATCGACAAGCTGGGGGGCGGGCTGGCGGCGATCGAGACCGGGTTCATTCAGCGGGAGATCCAGGAATCGGCCTACCGCGCACAGCAGGCCGTCGACTCCGGTACCGCGACGGTCGTCGGCGTCAACCGCCACGCGGCCGACGATCCGACGCCGATCGAGGCGCTGCGCATCGACCCGAACCTGGAAGCCGAGCAGATCGAGCGCCTGCGCGCGGTACGGGCGTCACGGGACGACGCGCGCTGTCAGGCGGCGCTCGGGCGGGTGGACCGGGCAGCCCGCGAGCAGACCAATCTCGTGCCCCCGATCATCGACGCCGTCGAGGCGCACGCCACGGTCGGCGAGATCGCCGACACCCTGCGCACGGTCTTCGGCGAGCATCAGGAGGGCGAAGGTTAGCCGGGCGCGCTGGCCGGGGCTGGGCGGTCGTGGGCCACCTCGCCGTCGTGAATCTGGACGACGCGGTCGGCGTGCGCGGCGACGCCGGCCTCGTGGGTGACCAGCAGCACCGTGTTGCCGGCGGCGTGAAGCACCTGCAACAGGCCGATGATCTCGTCGCCCGTCCGGCTGTCGAGATTCCCGGTCGGCTCGTCCGCCAGCACGAGCGACGGCGAGTTGACCAGCGCCCGGGCAATCGCCACCCGCTGGCGCTGGCCGCCGGACAGCTCGTTGGGCCGGTGCAGCAGCCGGTCCTCGAGCTCCACCATCTCCAGGGCCGCCGTCGCCCGGCGCTCGCGCTCCCGGTGCCCCACTCCCGCATACACCAGCGGCAGCTCCACGTTCTGCAGGGCCGTCGCGCGGGGCAGCAGGTTGAAGGTCTGGAAGACGAACCCGATCTCCTCGTTGCGAATGCGCGCCAGCTCGTCGTCGTTCATCTGATCGACGTTCCTGCCGTTGAGCCGGTAGGCGCCGCGCGTCGGCGTGTCCAGGCAGCCGATGAGATTCATCAGCGTCGACTTCCCGGAACCCGAGGGCCCCATGATGGCCACGTACTCGCCGCGTTCGATCGCGATGGACACACCCCGCAGGGCGTGGATGCGCTCCCCGCCCATGACGTAGGTCTTCCACAGATCGACGGTCTCGATCAGCGCCATGAACGTCGCTAGTCGTAGTACTCCAGGCCGAGATGCGTGATGAGCTCCTCGCCGCGCAGATACCGCAACGTGTTCTTGAGCTTCATCAGTTGAATGAACAGGTCGTGCTCCGGATAGATGTCGCGGGCGTGGATGGGGCTCTTGAAGTAGAAGGACAGCCACTCCTGGATGCCGGTCATCCCGGCCCGCTTGGCGAGGTCGAGGAACAGGACGAGATCGAGCACGATGGGGGCGGCAAGCACGCTGTCCCGGCAGAGAAAATTGATCTTCAACTGCATCGGATACCCGAGCCATCCGACCAGGTCGATGTTGTCCCAGCCCTCCTTGTTGTCGCCGCGCGGCGGATAGTAGTTGATCCGCACGACGTGATGGAGGTCGTCGTACAACGTCGGGTACAGATCCGGCTGCAAGATGTAGTCCAGAACCGACTTCTTGCTCTCCTCCTTCGTCTTGAACGATTCCGGATCGTCGAGGACCTCGCCGTCGCGGTTGCCGAGGATGTTGGTCGAGTACCAGCCCGAGACCCCCAGCAGGCGCGCCTTGAGGCCGGGTGCGACGATCGTCTTGATCAGGGTCTGCCCGGTCTTGAGATCCTTGCCCGCGAGCGGTGCACCCGTCGCGGCGGCGAGCTCGGTCAGCGCGGGCACGTCGGCGCTGAGGTTGGGCGCCGCGTTGGCGTACGGAACGCCTTCCCGGATTGCCGCGTAGGCGTAGATCATGCTCGAGGGAATGGCCGGATCGGATCGCTCCAGCCCGGCTTCGAACGCCGCCAGCGACCGATGCGCCGACGCTTCCTCCATGAAGACCTCGGTGCTGCCGCACCACACGAGGACGAGCCGATCGAGTCGATTGGCCTCCCGGAAGCGGCGGATATCGCCGCCTACCTGCTCGGCCAGCTCGCGCTTGCTGGCGCCGCGCTTGACGTGCGGACCGCTCAGTCGCTTCACGTACTGCCGGTCGAAGACGGCCGGCCAGGGCCGAATCGCTTCGAGCTCGGGCCGGACCTGCTCGAGCAGCGCCGCGTCCAGCACGCCGGCGGTGCGGGCCGCCTCGTAGCAGTCGTCCTCGAAGATGTCCCACGCGCCGAACACCAGATCGTCGAGTGCGGCCAGGGGTACGAAATCGCGAATCAGCGGCGAGCGTCCCTCGGTGCGTTTGCCGAGCCGCACGGTGCCCATCTGCGACAGCGAGCCGGTGGGCGCCGCGAGGTTCTTGCGCAGGGCGTGGACTCCCGCGATGAAGGTCGTGCTGACCGCACCCAGGCCGACCAGCAGCACCCCGAGACGACCGGTGGGAGCCTCGATTTCCTGCGGACTTTTCACGGGGAGAGCATATATCATGTGCCTCGTTCGCCCGGGTGGGCCGGCGGGTGCCCCGCGACCCGCGTCGCGCGCATCGAGCATGCCCCTGTTCAAGCTGAAGAAGAGCGGCGGTCCCCGCGACCTCGAAGTCTCGATGGCCGGGTTGAAGCTCGGCTCGCGCGTGCTGCAGGCCGCCGGCGACGGCGAGCTGATCGCCGCCATGGCGGCGGCGGTCGGACTCAGCGGTCGGGCCTGCGCGCTGGTGCGGGACCGCGGCGGCGTCGAAGCGTTCGAGCGGGCCGCAGCCCGGGCCGGGGTGCTGATCGAAGTCGAGGTCGCCCCCTCCACCGCACTGCCGTACGAGCCGGACTCGTTCGACGTGGTGACCATCAAGGACGCCCTCGGCGCGATGCGGCCGAACGAGCGCGTCCCGACGCTGCAGGAGACCTACCGCGTGCTGCGCGTCGGGGGGCGCTGCCTGGTGATCGAGCGGTCGCTGCGCGGCGGTCTCGGCGCGCTGTTCTCCCGCCAGCCGCTCGATCGCCAGTACGCTGCCGGCGGGGCCGTGACCGCGCTCAGGGCGGAAGGGTTCCGGGGCGTCCGCGTGCTGTCGGAACGCGACGGGCTCCGCTTCACCGAGGGGACGAAGCCGGCACAGGGGAGCGGCCCCTGACGACCGCGCGCACCGGCGGCGCCCATGCCGAGTGACAGCAAGGCGAGCCCGCCGGCGGGCAGCGGCCGTCTCTATCTCATCGACGGCAGCTCGCAGCTCTACCGCGCCTTTCACGCCATCCGCGAGCTGAGCGGCCCGGACGGCCGGCCGACGAACGCGGTGTACGGCTTCGTCAACATGCTCAGGAAGCTCGTGGCGGACCACGCTCCCGATCTCGTCGCGGCCGCCTTCGACACCCGGGGACCGACGTTCCGGACCGGTCTCGATGCGGAGTACAAGGCCAACCGGCCCTCGATGCCGGACGACCTCGCCGCGCAGGTGTCCGCCGTGCACGCGGCGTGCGAGGCGCTCGGGGTGCCGATTCTGACCCACGACGAGTACGAGGCGGACGACGTCATCGGCACGCTGGCCGAGCAGGCCCGGGCGGACGGCTACGATGTCGCGATCGTCACCGGCGACAAGGACTTCTACCAGCTCGTGCGCGACGGGATCCGGGTGTTCAATCCGCGCGACGAGGGCACATGGATCGACGCCGCAGGGGTGCGGGCGAAGTTCGGCGTCGCGCCGGACAAGGTGGTCGACGTGCTGGCGCTCATGGGCGACGCCGTCGACAACGTGAAGGGGGTGCCCGGCATCGGCGAGAAGGGCGCGCGCGAGCTGATCGAGACGCACGGCTCGCTCGATGCGCTGCTGGCCGATCCGGCGCAGGTCGCGCGCAAGCGGTACCGCACCGCGCTCGAGCAGCACGCCGACGAGGCGCGGCTCAGCCGCGAGCTGGTGCGCATCCGGACCGACGTGCCGGTGGCGTTCGACGCCGCGGCGTTCCGCTACCGCGGCCCGGACGCCGGGCGCTGCTTCGAGCTGTTCTCCGAGCTCGGGTTCCGCACGCTGATCCCGGAGTACGCGCCGACCGTCGACACGGTCGAGGCCGACTACGGGATCGTCCGCGCGATAGCGGAGATCGAGACGCTGGCGAACGAGGCGCGGGCCGGCGGCCGCTGCAGCCTCTACGTCCTGGCCGACGATGTCCGGCCGCGGCCCGCATCGCTGGTCGGCGTGGCGGTGTCGACCGCGCCCGGCCGCGGCCGCTACGTTCCGCTCGGCCACGCGGCCCTCGGCGGGGAGGCCAACCTGGACGCCCGGGCGGCGCTCGCGGCCCTGCGGCCGATGCTGGGCGATCCCGCCGTGCGGAAGATCGGTCACGACCTGAAGGGCAGCGTCCTGGTGCTGGCCCACCACGAGGTGCCGCTCGGCGGTCTCGACATCGACACGATGATCGCCGGCTATCTGCTCGACGCCACGCGCCCGCCCCACCGCATCGAGGACCTCGCGCTCGAGCATCTCGGCTACAAGGCGATGGCGGAGGACGAGCTGCGGGGCCGCGGCGCCAGGGCGCTCAAGTTCGGCGATCTGCCGGCCGACGCGGTTGTCAGATACTGCAACGAGCGGAGCGACCTCGCCCTCAAGCTGGCCGCTCCGCTGCAGGGTCGGCTGGCGGACGACGGGTTGGAGCCGCTCTACCGCGAGTTGGAGCTGCCGCTCATCCCGGTGCTCGCCTCGATCGAGCGGGCGGGCGTTCGCGTCGACACGGACGTGCTGGGCCGCATGTCGGCGCGGCTCGAGGCGGAGCTCGCGGCGCTGCAGCGCGACATCCACGAGCTGGCCGGCGTCGAGTTCAACATCAACTCGCCGAAGCAGCTCGCGGAGGTGCTGTTCGAGAAGCTGCAGTTGCCGTCGTCCCGGCGCACCGGCAAGACCCGCGTGGCGTCGACCTCGGTCGCGGTGCTCGAGGAGCTGGCGCTGACGCACGACCTGCCGCGGAAGGTGCTCGACTGGCGCAGCCTCCAGAAGCTCAAGGGCACGTACGTCGACGCGCTGCCGCAGCTCGTCAACCCGCAGACCGGCCGGGTGCACACGTCGTTCAACCAGGCCGTCGCGGCGACCGGCCGGCTCAGCAGCAGCGATCCCAACCTCCAGAACATCCCGATTCGCACGGAGCTCGGGCGGCAGATCCGCGGCGCCTTCGTGGCCCCGCCGGGCAGCGTGCTCATCTCGGCCGACTACTCCCAGATCGAGCTGCGCGTGCTGGCGCACCTGTCGGGCGACGACAGCCTGATCGCCGCGTTCCGGCGCGGCGAGGACATCCACGACCAGACGGCGCTCAAGGTCTTCGGCCCGGCCAGCGACCTCGACCCGCACGAGCTGCGGCGGCGGGCCAAGATCATCAACTACGCGCTGCTGTACGGCAAGACGGCCTTCACGCTCGCCCGGGACATCGGCGTCAGCCAACCGGCGGCGCAGGCGTTCATCGACGCCTACTTCGACGGGTTCCCCGGCGTCCGCGGCTACATCGACGCCACGATCGCCCGCGCCCGCGAGTCCGGCAGCGTCAGCACCATGCTCGGCCGCCGCCGCCGCGTCCCGGAGCTGACCAGCCGCAACGGCCAGGTCCGCGCCGCGGCCGAGCGGGTCACGGTCAACCTGCCCATCCAGGGCAGCGCGGCCGACATCCTCAAGCGCGCCATGATCGACATCCACGGCAGCCTGCCCGCGGCAGCGCGCATGATCCTGACCGTCCACGACGAGCTGCTGTTCGAGGTGCCGGAGGCCCTGGCCGACACCGTCGCGGCGCTCGTTCGCGACCGGATGGAGCGCGCCCTGCCGCTGGCCGTGCCGTTGACCGTGGACGTCGGCATCGGCAGCGACTGGAAGCAGGCGAAGGGCTGAAGCCTCCAGCCGGCGCTGCCGTATAATTCCGCCGTTGGTTGAACCGCTTGTCGTCGCCCGCGCCGACCATACGATTTCACGCCGCCAGATCGATCCCGACGCGCTGAAGGTCCTGTACCGCCTGCGCAAGTTCGACCACGTCTCCTATCTGGTGGGCGGCGGCGTGCGCGATCTCCTGCTCGGCCGCCATCCGAAGGACTTCGATATCGGCACCTCGGCGCACCCGTACGAAGTCAAGCGGATCTTCCGCAACTGCTGGATCATCGGGCGGCGCTTCCGTCTGGCCCACGTCAAGTTCGGGGCGAAGACGATCGAGGTCGCGACGTTCCGGCGCCCGGCGCCGGCACCGGATCCTGCCACGGAGGCCGCGTCGGAAGAGACCGCCGGGCAGGCCGCCCCCGGCCCCGCGGGCAGGCGCCCGCCGGTCCGGCGCGACAACACGTTCGGCACGCCCGAGGAAGACGCGTTCCGGCGGGACTTCACGATCAACGCGCTGTTCTACGACATCGCCACGTTCGCGGTGATCGACTACGTCGGCGGCCTGGCGGATCTGCAGGCGGGCCTGATTCGCTCGATCGGCGATCCGAACGAGCGGTTCGTGGAGGATCCCGTCCGGATGATCCGCGCGGTCTCGTTCGCGGCCCGCCTCGGCTTCCGCCTCGATCCGGCGGTGCGCCGGGCCATCGCCCGCCACAACGCAGAGATCGCCAACGCCTCCCCGGCCAGGATGACCGAGGAGCTGTACAAGATTCTGCGCAGCGGCGTGGCCGCCCGCACGTACCGCTCGCTCCTGGAGGTTGGGCTCCTGAGCCGGGTCGCGCCCGAGGTGGCGCGCGGCGCGTCGCCGGCGCTGTGGCAGTCGCTCGAGGCCCTCGACGCGTATCGGACCCGCTTCAAGTCCGCGCCGGACAGCCTGACCAACGCGGTGCTGCTGGGGAGTCTGGCAACGCCCGTTCAGCCGCTCGACCTGACGCCGCGCCGGCCGGGCGACGGCGGCGACGCGAACGGCGGCATCGCGCTCGGGCGGCTGCCGGTTGCCCGGCGCGACGTCGAGCGCCTGCGCCAGTTTCTCGTGCTGCAGCCGCGGCTGGTCGATCCCGGCCTGACGCTGCGCGCGCAGCGGGCCGTGCTGCATCGCGGCGCGTTCGACGACGCCATGACGTGGCTGGAGATCCACGGCGGCGACGCGCACGCCCACAGCCGCTGGCGGCGGCTGGCCGCGGGGGGCGCCCCCCCGGCGGGCCGCCGGCGGCGGCGCAGACGCCCGCGCAGGCGGGCGCGCTCAGCTCCCCAGCAACGCCTGCGTGACGTTGACGAACGACAGGACGATGCCGGCGGCGGTCACGACGATCAGCACGAGTGAGGCGATCAGCATCGCCGAGCTCTCCCGCTGCTCGTCGATGAAGCCCATCAGGTGCGCCGCGATCCAGCCGCCCGCGAACCCCGCCCCGTGCGCCCAGTTGTTGACGCCGCGCATGATGAAGCCGAAGACGAAGAGCAGGATCGCCCACTGCCACAACTGGGTCTCCATCGCGCTGCTGCCGCGTTTCCGCCCGTAGACGATCAGCGCGGCGAGCAGCCCGAAGATGCCTCCCGACGCGCCGATGGTGGGGCTGGCAAACGCTCCGGGGTTCGTCAGCGACGTCATCACGTTCGAGACGAGGAACCCGGCGGCGCCGGCGACGTTGAACAGCACGAACGCCCGGGCCGGACCGTACACCTCGGTGGCGGCCGGCCCGAGGTTGCGGATCCACATCATGTTGAACAGGATGTGCAGCACGCCGCCGTGGAGATAGTTGGCCGTCAGCAGCGTCCACCACCACCCCAGCTCCCAGGCCACGCCGCCGGTCATCCCGAGCTGGTACAGGGCCCGGTTGCCGGGTGACAGGAAGGAGAACAGGCCGCGGCCCGCGAAGATGGCGTCGGGCTCGAGCAGCAGCGCGACGGCGTACAGCGTGACGCACGTCATGAGGATGAGCGAGACGAGGTCCAGACGCTGGCCGACGACGTTGCGGATGAGCGGCGCCCAGCCGAAGAGCCCCGGGCGCCAGGCGCCGCAGTACGGGCAGCGCGGCTCGTTGATGCCGACCAGCTTGCCGCAGTCCGCACAGACGATCGACCCTTTCGCTTGCCGCACAGCCTACAGCGTACAGGGTCGGCGGGCGGCGGGCCAGCTTCCATCAGACGGGGCTGCGCCCCGAACCCCCGGCG
>CAYGCV010000082.1:0-14327 GCA_964348425.1 uncultured Vicinamibacteraceae bacterium
TCGACCTCTTCAGGAACCTCAGCGTCAGCCACGGCGTGGTCGGCGAGCGCAACAGGCGAGCGCAACAGTTGGTACAACTCGAACCAGCCGTCGACGCTGACCGAGACCGTGGCCAACGTCAACCTGCGCGGCCTGGGCGCCTCGCGGACGCTCGTGCTGCTCAACGGCCGCCGCCATGTGCCGGTCCCCGCGCGTCTCATCGGCGGGCGCTTCGTCGACGTGAACACGATCCCGGCCATCGCCATCGGCAGGCTCGAGGTGCTCAAGGAGGGCTCCGCGGCGATCTACGGCTCGGACGCGGTCGGCGGCGTCGCCAACTTCGTGACGCGCAGCGACTTCCGGGGGCTCGAGCTGAACGTCTCGCACGACTACTTCGACAGCGCCGGCGATACCACGGTGGCCGGCATCTGGGGCGGGCGCATCGGCAGCTCCAGCCTGGTGTTCGCGGCGGAACGCGTCGGACGCCAGGAGCTGCAGATGGCGGACCGTCCCTGGACGCTCGATCGGCTGAGCACGCACGTCCCGGGCAACCGCGCAGGCTGGTCGAGCCTGGGCAACCCCGGCACGTTCGCCGTGGGCGCCCCCGTGCCCTGGACGGCCGACGTCTTCGATCCCCGCTGCGCGGAGTTCGGCGGCCAGGACGAGGGCTGGACCTGCCGCTTCCGCTACGCGCCGTACGACAACCTGATCGACGAGCAGTATCAGAACCGCGCCTTCTTCGAGGCGAACGGCCCCCTGAACCAGCGCACCAACTACCACGTCGAGGCGCTCTGGGCCGATGCGGTGATTCCGGAGTGGTACACGACGCCGTCGTACCCGCCCTTCCCGCTGACCAGCACCACCATCATGGAGGTGGGGCCCGACCACCCGGGCCGGCAGGCGTTCTGCGGCGACTACGCGGGCGACGGCAAGGCGGACCCCGGCGGCGCCTGCGCAGGCAGCGCTCCGTGGTACTTCAACGGCCGCCCGTACGGGAACTCCGGTCCCGGCCGGAGGCTGCGGCGCGAGTCCGGCACCCAGCGCATAGCGGGGTCGGTCGACGGCGATTTCCTGCTCGGGGGACGGGATGCCCACTGGGACGTCGGCCTGTCCTACTCGCGGGCCAGGGGCAATCTGAATCTGCCGGCCGTGTACACCGATCGGGTCTACCGCGCCTTCCGCGGCTACGGCGGGCCGGACTCGGCGTCGGCGTGATGGCGGATCGGACCTCCCCGGCCGGCATGGCCCTGGGGCCGCTCGGCGGCGCCGTGGCGGGCCAGGGCCCGTGCATGTACTACAACCCGTTCAGCAACGCCATCCAGCACGCCGATCAGCCGGGGGCGGCGTTCGAGAGCATGGCGAACCCCGACTACGTCCCCGGCCTGGCGAACCAGGACGAGCTCCGGCTGTGGCTCAACGAAGAAGTCGACCTGGTCAGCACCACCGACCTCATCGTCGCGGACGCGACGGTCAGCGGCAACCTGGTCGAGAACGTGGCCGACTTCGCCCTGGGCTACCAGTTCCGTGCGATGCGCGCCGACGGCAACCCGAACGACCCCGGCGACGTCACGGTGAACCCCTGTCCGGTGGCCGGCGATACGGGCTGCTCCGCGGGCGACCGGTTCGGTCCCTACCTGTTCACCAACGTCCACCGGCCCTACGCCGCGGACCAGCAGGTGCAGCGCGTCTTCGGCGAGCTGGCCCTGGGCATCGGTCCGCGGGTCGAGACGCAGGTGGCTGCGAACTACGAGTTCTACAACGTCGCCGGCCGCCACGTCAGCAGCTTCGACCCGAAGTTCGGCGGGCGCCTGCAGATTGCCGAGAACCTGCACTACTCGCTGGCGCTGCGCGGCTCGGTGCAGACCACCTTCCGCACGCCGTCGCTCGACGATCTGAACCCCAGCCCGCTGACCACCCTGGAGTGGATCCCGGAAACGGGCGCCTACCAGGCGGTCGACCGCTTCGGCCGGCCCGACCTGCTTCCCGAGCAGGCGTTCACCTACAACGTCGGCACCGTGCTCTTCCTGGAGGGGGGCGTCGAGGCGACGGTCGACTACTGGCACTACGACTTCGAGAACGTCATCGGATCGATGCCCTACGATGCCGTGACCAACCTCTACAACAGCGGCGGTCCGGCCGCGCAGGAGGCCCTGTCGCCGTTCATCATCTGCCCCGGAGGGCGGGCCTCGGACCTGGCGCCGGCGGACAGATGCCCCGCGGTGAACCTCGAGCGCGTGCAGATCGACCTCGTGAACTGGCCGGGGCTCACGACGTCGGGGATCGACACGCACCTGGCCACGCGCTTCGACGCGGGAACGGGCCAGCTCTCGGCGAGCTGGGACGCCACCTACACGGTGGAGTACGACACGAAGGCGCTCTTCCTCGGGGATACCGATCTCACGCTCTACTCGCAGCGGAGCGCGGCCGGCTACCTGAACTTCGCACACCCCATCGCCGTGCCGCTGCCGCGCTGGAAGAGCCGCTGGTCCGCGACGTACGCCTGGGACACGTACACGTTCGCCAACTACGTGAGCTACATCTCCGCCTACGAGGATCGGGGCGACAGCACGACCGCGCCGATCATCGACCCGTTCTTCATGTGGGACGCCAGCTTCCTGTGGCGCTTCCCGGGCAGCGGCATCGACGTCACGGTCTACGGGCTCAACCTGACCGGCACCATACCGCCGTGGGCCAACATCGAGCAGTCGTACGACGGGTTCACGCACGACCCGAAGGGCCGCCGCTTCAAGGTGGCGCTGACCTATCGGTTCGGCGGCTGAGGACCGCGCGTCCCACGGCATTCTGTTGGTGCAACTTGCCCGGCGTGGCGCTACACTGGCAGCGATGACCGCCATGCGCCGCACCGTCGCCGCCGCCGCACTCCTGGCGTTGCTGCCGGCCTCCGCGGCGACCGCCGAGGTCATCCACCTCGCGATCACCTCGCGCGAGCCGTTCGCCGCCGACGTGCCGGGGAAGGTCGGGCCGTACGAGCGCTTGCGCGGCCGGGTCGTCCATGCGCTCGATCCGGCGCTCGACGCGAATCGCCGCATCGTCGACCTGGCCGCCGCCACGCCGAACGAGGCGGGCCGCGTCGAGTTCTACGCCGACCTGGAAATCCTGGCCCCCGTCGATCGCAGCCTGGCGCAGCCGACGTTGCTCTACGTCGTCAACAACCGGGGGCGGCTGACGTGGGGCCCCGATCCGTTCCTGCTCGCGCGCGGCTACGTCACCGTCTCGAGCGGGTGGATCGCCGAGGTGCCGCCGGCGCCGGGGCGGCTGCGGCTGGAGGCGCCGATCGCCAGCGACGAGGACCACGTGAACGTCGTCGGCACGGTGCGGGCCGAGTTCGTGACCGACCGCCCGGCGGACCGCCTGCCCGTTTCGAACCAGCTCGGCTACGAGCCGCTGGCCAGCCGCCTGCCCGACGCGACGCTGACGCGGCGGCTGCGCGAGAAGGATTCCCGGCAGCCGATTGCGCGCGACCGGTGGCGCGTGCTCGTCAAGCAGGGTCCGCGCGAGGAGGGCAGCGGTCTCGTCGAGCTCGAGGTCGCGCTCGACGACGGCTTCGAGCCGGGCGTCATCTACGAGCTGATCTACGACGCGCGCGGCGCGGTGGTGCAGGGCGCGGGGTTCGCGGCCATCCGCGACCTGGTCTCGTTGCTCAAGTACGACGAATCGACGCTGAACCCGCTGCGCGGCGCGGACGGACGTCCGCTTGCGGCGCGCGTCATCGCCCACGGCCGGTCGCAGAGCGGACGCGCCATCCGCATGTTCCTGCGCGAGGGCTTCAACGCCGACGAGCAGGGGCGGCAGGTCTTCGACGGGGTGATGCCGACGATCGCCGGCGGCGGGCAGGGGTTCTTCAACCACCGCTTCGCGTCGCCGACGCGCACCAACACGCAGCACAGCGGGCACCTGTATCCGGCGGACGTCTTCCCGTTCACCTACGGCGAGGAGACCGACCCGTTCAGCGGCCGGCGCGACGGCATCCTGCGGCTGGCGCGCGCGAGCGGCACCGTGCCCCGGGTGATGCACCTCGACACCGCGTCGGAGTACTGGCACCGCAGCGGCTCGCTGGTCGTGACCGACCCGCTCGGGGAGCGCGACGCCGCGCTCCCGCCCGAGGTGCGGGTGTACGTGTTCGGCGGCACGCAGCACAGTCCGGCCGCGGGGCCGTCCGACCGCGGCCAGCTCCAGCCGAGCACCATCCCGTACCAGCCGTTCCAGCAGGCGCTCTTCCTGGCGCTGGATCGCTGGATCACCGACGGCACGCCGCCGCCGCCCAGCGTGCACCCGCGGCTTGCCGACGGCACGCTGGCGGGCTGGAAGGCCGGCGAGGCCGGCTGGCAACCGCTGCCCGGCGTCGCGTACCCCACTGTCATCCAGCAGCCGGAGCACCTCGACTACGGCCCGGATTTCGACGACCAGCGGCGAATCGACCATCATCCGCCGCGCCGTACGGGGAAGGCCTACGGCGTGCGGGTGCCCGCGCTCGACGCCGACAACAACGAGCGGGGCGTGCTGCGGTTGCCGCCGGTCGCCGTGCCGGTGGCGACCTACACCGGCTGGAACCTGCGCGCGCCGGCCATCGGGGCGCCGACCGAGCTGCTGCGGCTGACCGGGGGCGCCATCCCCTTCCCGCGCACGGCCGCGGAGCGCGTGCGGACCGGCGATCCGCGCCCGGCGGTGACGGAGCGGTACGCCGGGTTCGACGACTATCTCGCGCGCTACCTGGCGGCCGCGGACGCGCTGGTGGCCGACGGCTACCTGCTGCCGGAGCACCGCGCCGGGCTGGAGCAGATGGCCCGGGCCCACGCGCCGCTGTTCGAGAACTAGAGACGAGGAGGAAGCCCTATGCGCATCATGACCACCGCCGCGCTGGTGGCCGCCGTCGCGGCAGCCGCCATCCCGCTCGCCGCCCAGGAGCTGCCCCGCACGCCGTGGGGCCACCCCGACCTGCAGGGCATCTGGTCGAACACCACGACCACGCCGCTGCAGCGGCCCGAGGAGCTGGCCGGGCGCACCACGCTGACCGACGAGGAGCGGGCCGAGCGCGACGCCGAGCGGGCCCGGAACGCGGACCGGCCGCCGCCCCCCGGACAGACGGGCGCGTACAACAGCTTCTGGTTCGAGCGGGGCGTGACCGGCGAGCAGACGTCGCTCGTCGTCGACCCGCCCACCGGGCTGCTGCCCCCGCTGACGCCCGCGGCGGCGGTGCGGGCCGACGCCATCCACGCGGTGCGCTACAGCGACCGGCGCGACTGGACCACCGACTTCCACCTCTACGACCGGTGCATCACGCGCGGGCTGCCGGGCGGCATGATGCCGGGGTTCTACAACCACAACTACAACATCATGCAGACGCCCGACTACGTCGTCATCCAGGTGGAGATGATCCACGACTCGCGGATCGTCCCGCTCGACGGGCGGCCGCACCTCGACTCGTCCATCCAGCAGTGGCTCGGCAGCTCCCGCGGCCGGTGGGAGGGGGACACGCTGGTGGTCGAGACCACCAACCTCAGCGCGAAGGCCAACGAGCAGCGCGTCGACATGGCCAACGTCGTCTTCGGCATCGGCGAGCACGCGCGCATCGTCGAGCGCTTCACGCGCCTCGACGACGATTCGCTCGACTACCGGGTCACCGTGATCGATCCGACCACCTACCAGAACGAGTGGACGGCGGCGATTCCGATGGTGGCCATCGAGGGGCCGCTCTTCGAGTACGCCTGCCACGAGGGGAACTACGCGCTGCGCAACATGCTCAGCGGCGCCCGCGCGGACGAGGCGGCGGCTGCCGCCGCGGCGGGAGGAGAGTGACGCGCGCCGGGGCGGTCGCCGCGGCGGCGATCCTGGCGGCCGCTCCGGCCGCCCGGGCGCAGCCGCCCGCGGCGGCCGAGCCGCTCCCGTTCGTCCCGCACACGATCGCCACCGAGCTGGCGGGTGCGTACCAGGCCGTCGCGGCCGACCTGAACGCCGACGGCCGGCCGGACGTCATCGCGCTCTCCACCCGGCTGCCGGAGCTGGTCTGGTACGAGAACCCCGGCTGGGAGCGGCACGTGATCGCCGGCGGGCTGACCCGGATGATCAACGTGGCGGCCCACGACATCGACGGCGACGGCATCCCGGAGTTGGCGCTCGCGCACGATTTCTCGAGCACGTACGCCGACAGCGTGGGGATTGTCTCGCTGCTCAGCCACCGGGGCGACCCGCGGGAGATGTGGTCGATGCGCGAGATCGACCGCGTGCCCACCACCCATCGGCTGCGGTGGGCCGACGCCGACGGCAGCGGCGCGCAGGTGCTCGTCAGCGCACCCCTCATCGGGGACGAGTCGCTGCGGCCCGAGTTCCACGACACCCTGTCGCTGCTGTGGTACCGGCCGGACGACTGGGAACGGCGGACGCTGACGGACGCTGAGCGGGGCGTCGTGCACGGCATCGGCGTGGGGCCCTGGGACGATCCCGGCCGCGACGCCGTGCTGAGCGCGAGCTTCCTGGGCGTCCACGTTCACGAGTTCACGGGCGGCGACTGGACCCGGACGCACGTGACCGCGGGCGATCCGAGCGACTGGCCCGCGAGCGGCGCCAGCGAGGCGCAGGCCGGCCGGCTCGGGGCGGAGCGTTTCGTGGCGACGATCGAGCCGTGGCACGGCCATCAGGTAGTCGTCTATCGACAGGCGTCGGGCTCCGGGGCGTGGTCGCGGCACGTGCTCGACCCGTCGATCGAGGACGGCCATACCGTGGTGGTGGGCGACCTCGACGGCGACGGGCGCGACGAGATCGTCGCCGGCGAGCGGCGCGGCCGGCAGAGCCTCTACCTCTATCGGATGGGCGCCGGCGACGCAGGCTGGTCGCGGCAGGTGCTCGACACCGGCGACATGGGCGCGGGCGGCTGCGCGATCGCCGATCTGAACCTGGACGATCGGCCGGACGTCGTCTGCGCCGGCAGCCGCACGGCCAACCTGAAGTGGTACGAGAACGCCGGCCGCCAGGAGTCTGCGCCTTAGAACGGCACAGGCTCCTGGCAGTGGCGGCCGTCCTGGCCGGGGTGGGCGCGGCCGCGACGGTGCACGCGCAGCCGCCGCAGAGCGCCGGCCTGCAGCTCCCCGCCGTGCTCGGCGGGCGGACCATCCAGGGCCCGCCGCCCCCGGTCGCCCCCGAGGTCATCAGGCGCGACGCGGCCGGCCGGGCGACCGTTCGAGCTATCGGGCTCACCCGGCCGCTCACGGTCGACGGGCGGCTCGACGAGGCCGTCTACGCCGAGGTCGCGCCGTTCAGCGGCTTCATCCAGCAGCTTCCCGTCGAGGGCGCGCCGGCGAGCGAGCGGACCGAGGCCTGGGTCTTCTACGACGGCGAGCACGTCTACGTCGCCGCCCGGCTGTGGGAGTCGGTGCCCGAGTCGCAGTGGATCGCCAACACGCTGCAACGCGACTCGACCCAGATCCTCGACAACGACCGCTTCCAGGTGGCGTTCGACACGTTCTACGACCGCCGCAACGGGGTGGCGTTCCAGGTGACCCCGATTGGCGGCTTCTTCGACTACGAGATCAGCGACGAGGGGAGCCCGAACCGGGACTGGAATGCCGTGTGGGACGTCGAGGTCGGCCGCTTCGACGGCGGCTGGACGGCCGAGATGCGCATCCCGTTCAAGTCCCTGCGCTACCGCCCCGGCGGGGTGCAGATCTGGGGCCTGCAGATGGGCCGGCGCATCCGGCGGCTCAACGAGGCCTCGCACCTGACGGCGGTCCCGATCTCCGTCGGCCCCGGCATGTTCCGGCTGTCCCAGGCTGCCACGCTGGTGGGCATCGAGGTGCCGCCGAGCGTCACGCGTCTCGACCTCAAGCCGTACGGCATCGGCACGTCCGCGACGGACCTGACCGCCGACCCCGTCTACGCGAACCGCCTCGGGGGCGACTGGGGCGTGGACGCCAAGTGGGGGGTGACGCAGAACCTGGTGGCCGACCTGACCTACAACACGGACTTCGCCCAGGTCGAGGTGGACGAGCAGCAGGTGAACCTGACGCGCTTCAACCTGTTCTTCCCCGAGAAGCGGGAGTTCTTCCTGGAGGGGCGGGGGATCTTCGACTTCGCGAGCGGTCCGCGCGTGCTGGGTGGAAACAACCAGGGTGGAGGACGCGTCTCGGGTCCCGGGAGCCAGCAGCAGGCCGACGTGCCGACGCTCTTCTTCAGCCGGCGCATCGGCCTCGAGGGCGGCCAGACCGTGCCGATCCGCGGGGGCGGCCGGCTGACCGGCAAGGTCGGCGCGTTCACCGTCGGCGCCCTGAACATGCAGGCGGGCGACGAGGCCCGCGTCGGGGCGCCGGCCACCAACTTCACCGTCGTGCGCGTGAAGCGCGACATCCTGCGCCGCAGCCGGGTCGGCGGGATGTACACGCGGCGGTCGGTATCGCGCGTCGGCGACGGCGCGAACGAGGCCTACGGCCTCGACGCGGCGTTCTCGTTCCACGACAACGTCACCTTCAACGGCTACTACGCGCGCACGCGCACGCCGGGGCTCGCCGGCGACGACGCGAGCTACCAGGCCGCGTTCACCTACGACGGCGACCTGTACGCGGTGCAGGTGGATCACCTGCTTGTCGGCGACGACTTTCAACCCGGAGGTAGGCTTCATGCGCCGCGACGACTTCCGGCGCACCTTCGCGGCCGGCCAGTACAGCCCGCGGCCCGCCATCGAGGCCGTGCGGCAGTTCACCTGGGGCGGCAGCCTCGACTACATCGAGAACGGCGCCGGACAGCTCGAGACGCGCGCGGCGCAGCTCCGGTTCACGACCGAGTTCGAGAGCAGCGACGAGATCAACGTCGACTTCCTGCGCAGCTACGAACTGCTCGTCGCGCCGTTCGACATCACCCCGGACGTGACCATCCCGGCCGGCGGCTACGGCTTCCGCGACATCTTCCTGTCGTACCTGATGGGCCAGCAGCGCCGGCTGTCCGGGACCGTCTTCGTCCAGCGCGGCGGCTTCTACGACGGCGAGATCACCGCGTTCGGGTACCGCCAGGCGCGCCTGGAGGTGACGCGGAGGCTGACGATCGAGCCCGCCGTCCAGATCAACCGGGTCGAGCTGCCGAACGGCCCCTTCACCGCGACGCTGGCGTCGACGCGCGTCACCCACACGTTCACGCCGCGCATGTTCTTCTCGGGCCTGATGCAGTACAACTCCACCGCGGCGTCCCTGGGTACGAACCTGCGCTTCCGCTGGGAGTACCAACCCGGCAGCGAGCTGTTCGTCGTCTACAACGACCAGCGGGACACGGCGCTGCGGCCCACGCCGTGGCTCGAGACCCGCGCGTTCATCGTCAAGATCACGCGGCTCTTCCGGTTCTGATGTTCGATCGGGCGCAAGACGCGGCAGTTCGGAACGCCGCCTTCGACTGGCTGCGAGCCCAGGTCGATCAGCACGGCGACGTGCTGCCGCGGACGCTGCTGGCGGCCGGGTTCACGCTGAACGGCGTGCGCGTCCCGCTGCTCGGGCCGCAGGGCATCTTCAAGCCGCGCGTGCTGTCCGCGGCGCCGCTCTCCGTCACGACCGCCCCCGAAGGACCGTACGACGACGCCTTCGGTCCCAACGATCTCCTGCGCTATCGCTACCGCGGCACGGATCCGGACCATGCCGACAATCGGCGCGTCCGCGTCGCCATGCAGGAGCGCCTGCCGCTGATCTACTTCCATGGGATCGTGCCGGGGAAGTACCTCGCGGCCTGGCCGGTGTTCGTCGTCGGCGACGACCGCCGCGGGCTGACCTTCACCATCGCGGTCGACGACGCACGGCACATCTGGTCGGGAGCCGTGCCCGCGGTGCACGACGACCGCGAGAGCGGGCGCCGGCAGTACGTGACCGCCGCGGTTCGCCAGCGGCTCCACCAGCGCGCGTTCCGGGAGCGTGTCCTCGACGCCTACCGGAACCAGTGCGCGTTCTGCCGCTTCCGGCACTCGGAGCTGCTCGACGCCGCGCACATCGTGCCGGACGCCGAGCAGGGGGAGCCGACCGTGCGGAACGGGCTGGCGCTCTGCAAGCTCCACCACGCCGCGTTCGACCGCTACTTCGTCGGCGTGACGCCCGGCTGCGTAGTGCACGTGCGCCCGGACCTGCTGCGCGAGGAGGACGGCCCCACCCTGGTGCACGGCATCCAGGCCTTGCACGGCGCCCGCATCGCCGTGCCGCGGACACGCCGCCTGCGGCCGGATCCGCACTTCCTGGAGCTCCGCTACGATACCTTTCGGCGCGCGTGACTGGCGGCCGGAAGCGGCACGGTGAGAGGATGTGATCTTCCGGCGGCGTGTCGGCGGTAGTCAGGCTGTCGCGGACAGGCGGCTCAACGGACCGGGCCATCCGAGGATCTGGCGGTCCGCAGTCAGCAGTTGATGCCCTCCCAGCGCAGTGGCAACGATGATCCGGTCCGCCGGGTCGCCGTGCATCTCGGCGAGCAGTCCTGCACGCGAAGCGATCGCCCCGTCAACCGCAATCTCGATCAGGCCCTGGCTCAGCAGGTCGCGGCGCCAGACATCCAGCTCGAGCAGGAAGTCGAGCCGTCCCTTGTTGACTTGCATCCCGATCTCCCAGAAGGAGATCGCAGAGACAGCCGCCGCTCCTTCCTGCAACGCCCGTTCGAATGCGAGCCGTGCCTGGGGCCCCAGCCTCGGATCACCGCGTTCCTGCCAGATCAGGACGTGGGTATCGAGGAGCGTCAAAACAGGTCCTCGTCCGAGCTGCCCTCGAACCACTCCGCCGGCATGGGCGAGACGATGTCGCCCTTGATGCGGATCTTGTCGCGGCTCCGTCCGAACGGTAGCTGGGGCCGGGCGCGGTACGGCACCAGCCGCGAAACCGGCTGCCCGTTCTTCGTGATGACGATTTCCTCGCCGCTCTCCGCGACCTCGTCCATGAGCTTGAGGCACCTCGCCTTGAATTCTGAAGCCTTGATGATTCTGCCGGCACTGTTCGCTCCGGCCATGCCTCTCTTCATGATGCCCTCAAGGGTCATATTACCATGGTCATGACCATGGGTGCCTCACGCCCAGGATCTTGCTACGAAGCAAGCGGGATAGCGGCAACTGGCTGTGACCCAGCGTCAGGGATGCATTCCCGCCGGTCGCGCACCAAGCGACGGATGCCGCGTACGCACCACTCGAGAAACAGCGCGACGATGCCGAACGGAAGCAGTTCCCACATCCCACGGATCCGACGCCAGGCGGCCACCCGTCCGAGCCGGGCGGCTGGCGCCGGCTACACGAGGCAAGCCGTGGTCAGGGGACCTCGCCCTCGCGCCAGGGGGTACGGCAGGGCTGGCCGGCTTCGTACAGCTCGAGGTTGGCAGCCATGCGCTCCTGCAGCTCCTCGGGGGCGGCGGCAATCGCCTCGCGCTGCACGCCGGCGGCCTCCTCGAAGCGTCCGACCTCGGCGAGCGCCATCGCCAGGGTCTCGCCGAGGTCCATGCGCTGCTGCTCCTCCGGGAGGCGTCGCATCACTTCCAGGGCGCGACGGCCGTCGCGCGCGCGGCGGTCCGGGGCGGCCGCCAGCACGCGGGCGAGGGCGAGCGGAAACGCCGGCGTGTTGGGAAACCGCTCCATCGCCGCGGCGAGCCGATCGCGAGCCTGCGTCCAGCGCCCCTCGGTGACCAGGACCATCGCGTAGCCGAAGGGTCCCTCGAACTGGGTCGGGTCGAGCTCGATGATCCGCTGGTACTGCGCCCGCGCGTCGTCGGGGCGCCCGGCGCGCCGGAGCATCCCGGCCAGTTGCAGCCGCGCCTCGACGTAGCCCGGGTCGTAGCGCACGGCGGACGTGTAGCGGGCCAGGGCCCTGGCGAAGTCGCCGGTCTGCTCCAGGAGGATGCCGAGACTGTAGTGGGCCCTGGCGTGCTCCGGCGACCGGCGCAGGAGCTCTTCGAGCTGGTCGCGGCCGGCCTGCGTGTTGCCGGCCAGGGCCAGCGCCACGCCGAGCTTGTGGCGCAGCGACGCGCTGCCGGGCTGCCGCTCGAGTCCCGCCCGGAAATGGGCGATGGCCCGCGACAGGTTGCCCTGGCCGAGCGCACGCCCGCCGCGCCGCTCGTAGGCTGCGGCCGTCCGCACCAGACCCTCCAGGTCCTCCAGGAGCGGGTCGGGCGGCCGGATGGTGGGGTCGGCATCGACGTGCTCGAGAGTGCGCTCGGCCAGTCGCTGGCGCTGGCGGTTGGCCGCGGCGCGACCAACCTCGCCGAGGCTGCCGTAGGCTTCCGCGAGCGCCGCGAGCACAGGGGGCGCGGCCGGGTTGAGCGCCAGGGCCTCCTCCAGGTACTCGACGGCGCGGAAGTAGTCCTCGCGGGCGATCGCCGCCCGGCCGAGGCCGAAGATTACCGCGAGCGAGTCGGGCTCCAGCGCCTGGGCGTACTCGAGCAGGGGGCGCGCCGCGCCCGGATCGCCCGTCGCCAGGTGCATCTCGGCCAGCCACACCAGCGTGGGCACGTCGTCGGGCCGCAACTGGCGGGCCTGCTCGAAGTGCTCCACGGCGCGCTCCGGTGCGCCGCGAGTGCGTTCGAGGTGACCGAGGTAGTAGGGCCAGCGCCGGTCGCGCGGCAGGAGCGCCCGGGCGTTGCGGAAGCAGGCCTCGGCCTCGGGCGTATGCTCCGTGGCCATGAAGAGCATGCCCATCTCGCCGTACGCCCGCCCGCGCTCGAGGGGGCCGGCGTCCGGGTCGCCGAGGGTCTTCGTCAACCCGGCGTACTGCTCGCGGAGCTGCTCGACCACGGTCTCGGACCCGGCCTCGCCGTCGAGCTCGGGGAGGGCGACCGGCTCCAGCACGGCCGGCTCGGCTGCCGCCGGCGACGACGGCGGAACGGCGTCGGCGGGGGGCGCCGCCGGCGGGTCGTCCGACGTGCCGCAGCCGACCGCCACCGCGACGCAGGCGCCCGCAAGCGCGGCACGCGCGAGGAACCCGAGGCTTGTGCCTGTGGTCACTGGTTGCTCCGGCCCGATCGTCCTATGATAGCTGCATGGTCGGAGCGGGGCAGCGTGTCTTCGGTGAGGAGTGCGGCATGAGAAAGCGAACCGCAGCGCCGGCCTGGCGGTGGCGGCGGGGACTGGGGTGCCTGCTGGCGATCGCGGCGACCGCTGCCGCCGGTCACGGCCCGACAGCCGCCGGCCAGGAGCGGTCCGGGGCGATCGTGCCGTTCACCATCGATGTCCCGGACGCCGTGCTCGACGACCTGCGCGCGCGTCTGGAGCGTGCGCGCTACCCGGACGAGCTGCCCGGGGTGGGGTGGGAGTACGGCACGCCGCGCGGCTACCTGCAGGAGCTGGTCGCGTACTGGCGCGACGAGTTCGATTGGCGCGAGCAGGAGCGGCGGCTGAACCGCTTCGAGCAGTTCAAGACCCGCATCGACGGTCTCGACGTCCACTTCATCCACGAGCGCGCCGCGAACCCCGACGCGCTGCCGTTGATCATCGTGCACGGCTGGCCCAGCTCGTTCATGCAGTTCCACAAGGTGATCGAGCCGCTGACCGATCCGGCCGCGCACGGCGGCAACGCCGAGGACGCGTTCCACGTCGTCGTGCCCTCCATTCCCGGCTATGGCTTCTCGGACAGGCCCCGCGAGCGCGGCTACGGCCCGGCGCAGATGGGCGACATCTTCGTCGAGCTGATGGCGCGCCTCGGCTACACCCGTTACGGCGTGCAGGGCGGCGACTGGGGCGGGCCGATCGTCGCCCACATGGCACGCGCCGACTCCGCGCACGTGATCGGCATGCACACGGAAACCTGTCGCGGCGGGCCGCCGGAGGGCGTTGCGGACCCCGCGGCGGGCGTGCCGCCCGACGAGCTCGAGCGGATGCGCGAGCGGCAGGCGTTCTTCTCGGACGAGGAACGCGGCTACAGCGCCATCCAGGGCTCGAAGCCGCAGACCCTCGGCTACGCCCTGAACGATTCGCCGATCGGCCAGGCGGCCTGGATCGTGGAGAAGTTCCGCGCGTGGAGCGACGTGAACGGCGACGTGGAGAGCAAGTTCACGAAGGACGAGCTACTGACGAACGTCATGATCTACTGGGTCACGCAGACCGCGACGTCGTCCGCGCGCCTCTACTACGAGAACCCCCGGCAGGGTCGGGCCGGGCTGCTCGGCGCCGCCAGGATCGAGGTGCCGACAGGCTGTGCGGCCTACCCCCGGGACGTCGGCTTCACGCCGCGCTCGTGGAACGAGTCGCGCTACAACGTGACGCGCTTCACCATCATGCCGCGTGGCGGACACTTCGCGGCGCTCGAGGAGCCGGAGCTGTACCTGGACGAGGTGCGGGCGTTCTTCCATTAGACGGGGCTGCGCCCCGAGCCCCCGGCGTCCGCTTGCGGGGACCCCTTCGCCCC
>CAYGCV010000083.1:0-14111 GCA_964348425.1 uncultured Vicinamibacteraceae bacterium
CTCCGGTTGGCGCCCAACCAATCCTACTGGAGTCCGCGCCCTTCCACGATGCCGATTCCTGCCACCTGCACGGCGCATGTCGACGACCCGCCCGGACGTGCCGCCGCGGCGGGCATGCGTGGTAGAGTTCGGCAGGGGGAATCTGCAAGATGAGGATGATGCGGCTCGTCGTCACGGGATTCGCGCTGGCCGGGATGCTGGCAGCCGCCGCGCCGGCCGGCGCGCAGGTCGGGTCGCAGCCGGTGACGTTCACCCGGGACGTCGCCCCGATTCTGCAGCGCTCGTGCGAGAACTGCCACCGCCCGGGCGGCGGCGCGCCGATGTCGCTGATCACGTACGAGGACGTGCGGCCGTGGGCGCGCGCCGTCAGGAGCCGGACCCAGGCGCGCGAGATGCCGCCCTGGTTCATCGACAAGAACATCGGCATCCAGGCGTTCAAGGACGACCCGTCGCTGAGCGACGCGGAGGTCGCCACGATTGCGGCCTGGGTGGACGGCGGCGCCCGGCGGGGCGATGCGGCCGACATGCCGCCGCCGCGCGAGTGGCCCGCCGGCGACCAGTGGAGCATCGGCGAGCCGGACCTGGTGGTCTCGTCGCCGCTGATGACCGTCGAGGCCGTGGCCCCCGACTGGTACGGCATGATCAACCCGCCCGTGCCGACGGGGCTGACCACGGACCGCTGGGTCAAGGCGGTCGAGATCAGGGAAGTGCTCTTCGACGAGGACGGCCTCGAGCTGGCATCGACCTCCGAGGCGGCGGGCGACAAGTCCGGCGCCGGCCGGGCCGACCTGAACCTGTTCGTCGTGCACCACGCGGTCATCATGGCGGCAGTCGACAACGGCGAGCAGGACCGGCATCCGAATCGCCAGCCCGACCCCGACGCCGGCGTCGGCACGCCGGACGGCCTGTTCGGCATCATCCACGAGCTCGGCCAGAACGCCACGGTCTTTCCCGACTACGTGGGCGTGAAGCTGCCCGCCGAGTCGGTGCTCGCGTACACGAACATGCACCTGCACTCGATCGGCACGAAGGTGCGGGCGCGCGTCGACACCGCCTTCAGGCTCCACCCCGAGGGCTACGAGCCGAAGTACCTGCAGACCACGGCCACCCAGGCCGGCGGCTACGAGATGGAGCTCGACATTCCGGCGGGCGAGAGCAACATCCTGCGCGACGGCTTCTACCGCCTGACCCGGCCGGCCATCATGATGACGTTCGAGCCGCACCTGCACTCGAGCGGCACGCGCATGTGCCTCGAGGCGCTCTACCCGAACAACGCGCGCCAGATGCTCAACTGCGCCGACTACAACCACAACTGGGTGAAGGTCTACGTCTACGAGGACGAGGCGGCGCCGCTGCTGCCGGCCGGCACCGTCCTGCACATGCTGGCTTGGTTCGACAACTCCCCGAGCAACTCGCGCGTCTCCGACCCGCGCAACTGGAAGGGCTGGGGCAACCGCTCGATCGACGACATGTTCTTCCACCTGCCGCGCATGGTCTACCTGACCGAGGAGCAGTTCGAGGCCGAGGTCGCCGCGCGCGGCGGCGCGCAGCCCTTCGCCGCGGCGCAGGACCAGCAGTAGCCCCGGCGCCGAACCACTCAGGGAGCCACACGGAGCCATGACAGGACATCGAGCGCGGCGGCGGATCGTGGCGGCGGCGGCCGTTCTCTGCGTCGCGGCCGCGGGCCTGAGCGCGCTGGCGGCTGCCGGCAGTCAGACCATCCTCTACTCCCGGGGCCAGAACATCGCTCCCGCGTTCGAGGGGTGGGAGCAGAACCCCGACGGGACGTTCAGCCTGTGGTTCGGCTACATGAACCGCAACATGGAGGAGAAGCTGCACATCCCGGTCGGCCCGGACAACCGGCTCGAGCCGGGGCCGCTCGACGGCGGGCAGCCGACCTGGTTCCAGCCCCGGCGCAACCGCTACGTGTTCCGGGTGGTCGTGCCGGCCGACTTCGGCGACCGGGAAGTCGTCTGGCACGTGACCGCCCACGGCAAGACCGACAGCGCCTACGGCAGCCTGCGGGTCGACTACGTGGTCGACAAGCTGATGAAGATGATGGACATTGGCGGCGTCGGCGTCGCGGAGTCCGAGCTGGCCAACGCGGCGCCGATCGTGCGCGTCGACGGCGCCGCCGAGCGGACGGTTCGCGTGGGCGAGCCGCTCGCCCTGCAGGCGTCCGCGAGCGACGACGGCATCCCCCCCCGCATGCCGTCCATGCGCTGGCCGCCGGTCAAGCACAACGCCTGGGGGCTGCGCGTGTCCTGGTACGTCTACCGCGGCGACGGAGAGCAGGTGACGTTCGAGCCGGAGCAGGTCAAGGTCTACCCGGATTACCGCGGCAACTCCCCCTGGACCCCGGGGTGGATGCCGCCCCTGCCGCCGGCGGACGGCCTGTTCCCGGTCACCGCGACGTTCCATGCGCCGGGCACGTACGTCCTGCGCGTGATGGCGCACGACGGCGGCTCCATCAGCAACCAGCCGGTGACGGTGAACGTCACGGCGGACCAGGAGCCTGCGCCGTAGAACGGCGCGGACTCCTGCAGGGTTGGTTGGGCGCCGGGCGGAGCCGCTGGGCGACGATTGGCAGGCTAGAACTTGCGCGCTGCAACGACGGTGGCGACAGTCGTCCTCGCCGCGCTCGCGGCCGGCGCTTGGCTGTCGGGCTCCGGCGCAGGAGCGGCAGCCCAGGCACCCGCCTACACGGCGCCGCGCTTCGTCGACGGCAACCCGGACCTGAACGGCATCTGGCAGGCCTTGGGCACGGCGCACTGGGACCTGGAAGCCCATCACGCGCGCCCGGGTCCGCCGCAGTTCGGGGCCCTGTTCGCCGAGCCCGGCGGCCTCAGCTACGTCGACGGCGGCACGATCCCGTACCAGCCCTGGGCCGCGGCCAGGAAGCGCGAGAACTTCGCGCAGCGCTGGACGCTCGACCCCGAGGCCAGGTGCTACATGCCCGGGGTGCCGCGCGCGACCTACATGCCGTTTCCGTTCCACATCGTGCAGAGCACGAACAAGATCCTGATCGTCTACGAGTTCGCCAGCGCCCAGCGGACCATCCACCTGGACGAGGTGCCGGCCAGCTACCCCATCGACACCTGGATGGGTCATTCGCGCGGCCGCTGGGAGGGCGACACGCTCGTGGTCGAGGTCAACAGCTTCAACGATCAGACCTGGTTCGACCGGGCCGGCAACTTCCACAGCAACGCGCTGCGCGTGGTCGAGCGCTACACGCCGGCCGGTCCCGACCGCCTCGACTACGAGGCCACCATCGAGGATCCCGAGGTGTTCACCCGGCCCTGGACCCTGCGCCTGCCGCTGTACCGGCGCCAGGAGACCCACGCGCAACTCCTGGAGTTCAAGTGCATCGAGTTCTCCGAGGAGCTGCTCTACGGACACCTGCGCGCCGCTCCGGGCAGGTGACCGCGCGCGGGAGGTGCGGAATGAGGCATCGATTGTCGGCGCACGTGACGTCGGTCGCGGTGGTGGTTGTCCTGGCAACGCCGGCCGTGGTGCTTGTGACCGAACCGGCCCGCGCCCAGGCCGCCGCGCCGCAGGCGGCGGACGACTGGACGCCGCCGCGCACGCTGTGGGGCGACCCGGACCTGCAGGGGCTGTGGACGAACATGCGCGAGGCGCAGACGCCCTTCGAGCGTCCGGGCGCCCTCGCCGAGCGTGGCATCACCGATCCCGCGAACCCCGAGGTGCTGGCGGAACAGCAGGCGCTAATCGACGACCCCGCGGCGCGGCAGGCGTTCGAGGCGCAGATCGACGCGGCGGGCGGCGACGGCACCGGCGCCGGCCCGGTGCACTGGTACGAGAACCTGGCGCCGGAGCGGAGCCGCCTGTGGTTCGTCGTGGATCCGCCGGACGGCAAGGTTCCCCCGCTGACGCCGGAGGCCGAGCGGCGGGCCGCGGCGCGGGCCGAGGCCCGGGCCGGCCTCGGCGACGACGAGCCCCGGCCGGGCCGCTGGGTCGAGGACCTCAGCCCGCTGGTGCGCTGCATCACGCGCGGGCTGCCGGCCGTCTACATCCCGGGGGCGTACAACAACAACTACCAGATCGTGCAGAGCCCCGGGTACGTGACGATCCTCTACGAGTGGATGCACGAGACGCGCATCATCCCGCTCGACGACCGCCCGCACCTGCCCGCGCACGTACGCCAGTGGATCGGCGATCCGCGCGGCCGGTGGGAGGGCGACACCCTGGTCGTCGAGACGACCAACTTCACGAACAAGACCGAGTATCTGGCCGGCTTCTCCAGCCGCGAGGTCCTCGAGCTCGCCGGCGCGGACGGCGCGCCGCCCTACGGGGCCGACGAGAACCTGCGCCTGATCGAGCGCTTCACGCCGGTGGGCCCGAACACCATCGACTGGCGCGTGACCGTCGAGAATCCCGCCAACTGGGAGCGGCCCTGGACCTTCGCGATGCCCCTGACCCGGGACGACGCGCAGCCCTGGGTCTTCGAGTACGCCTGCCACGAGGGCAACTACGGCATCGCCAACATCCTCAGCGGCGCCCGGGCCCGCGAGCGGGCGGCGCGGGAAGCCGGCGAGGAGCCGTAGCCCGGAGCCGGCGCGCATCGTTCCCCCGGGGGCGACGGACTGCTGGCGGTTGTTCGTCACCTGCAACTATAATTGTGTCATCTGACAGCAAATCCTGGAGGGCATGGTGACGGACGGTGCACTTGCGGGCGGCAAGACGGAGCCCGTCAGCGACGCCGCCGAGATCGCGCGGCTGATGGGGCTTCCTTCGTGGCGGCAGATGAACAGTCTTGCTCTGGTCAATCAGATCGAGCAGGGACTGCCGCTGCAAGTCGTCGAGCGGATCTCGCGTGCGATGGCCCCCGATGACCCGCGAGCGAAATTCACCCTGTTGTCGCGGTCAACCTGGTCGCGCCTTCAGAGGCGGCAACGCCAACACCTGACGCGCGAGATGAGCGACCGCGTTCATGGCGTCGCGCGTGTGCTGCTCGAGGCTCGCCGCCTGTGGGCTGACGACGAGCCGGCAATGGCGCGGTTTCTCAACCGACCCCACCTGCTGCTCGGCGGGCGCACGCCGCTGGACGTGGCCCGCGAGTCGACCGCCGGCGCCGATCTCGTCGTCCGGATCATCGGCGAAGCGAGGGCCGGCGTCGCCGTGTGATTCTCATCACGCGAACAGTCGCGAATCCCAGCAGACCGGTGTCTCCAACCCGACGCGGATCTTTCTCGCGTCGTCATGTTGCGGGTGGATGAGCACGTTGCGCTCCACTCGCGCCACCACGCTTGGCACGATCAGAATCGCCGAGCGCCGCTCTGTATACCAGGCAGCACCGAACGCTCGCGCGGCGGCTCTGTCGACGTCGCACCAACCGTGCAGGCTGTCCTTCGTGACCACTTCGTACGTGACGCCGGCAGGAATCTCGATTTCCACATAGTGCTGATTGCGCGGCACCTCGCCGGTGCGCGCCAGCGTTTCCAGGAGCGCGGTGGAGTAGTGCTCGGACGCGTAGATCACGGCCTGACCCCTTTCGTTCCAGCGGCCGGGGTACATGCGCGATCCGTCCCCGCTGTACACGGGACGCGCCCCCGCCGGATCGCCCATCCGATAGGCTCGCAGCGAACTGCGGAGGCGATGCGAACTCATTCGCGGCCTCCGGCATCGGGCCTACTCCGTTCTCGCTTCATCACCGCTGAAGCAAGAGCTCGTGCAGGGAATCCCAGCGTGAGATCAAGCCCGCGGGCGGCGCCTCACCACCAGCCGGGCTCGCCCGTGGGGCGCTCCGCCGGGGTGCGCGTCGCGAGGTAGGCCACGACCTGATCGATCTGGCGCGGGCTCAGCGAGTGCTGCTGGCCGGGCATGTCGGCCGAGCCGCGGGCGATCTTGTCGCGGACGAACGCTCTGCCCCTGGAACGGACGGTCGTCTGGTCGATCCAGGGCCCGCTCGGCCGCGTGTGGCACATCGAGCAGCGCCCGTAGAAGAGCCTCCGGCCCGCCCGCTCGTCCGCCGTCAGGTCGGCTGGCTGGACGACCGTGCGCATGTCGTAGACGCCGCGGGTGACGGTCGGGTCCGCCGGCGCCGCCCTGGGCAGCACGCCGGCCGGCCGCGCGACGGCGGCGGCAACGCGCGGGAGCGGCGGCAGCGGATCGTCCCGGAGCGCGCGCACCTGCTCCGGGGTCCGGAACTGCATCCGGATGGCCTGGCTTGTGCGCGCGCACGGAATCCAGATCTCGTCCCGCGCGTGGTCGCTGACGACGTAGCGGTTGTCGCAGTTGAGCACCGGGAGCTGATACAGCGACCAGTCCTCGGTCCGGGCGTCGAGCCTCAGGAGCCAGTCGTCGCCCATCATCGAGACCCAGGCGTTGCGGTGCCGGTCGACGGTGACGCGGTAGGGGTGGCTCTCGATCGGCAGCCGGTAGAACTTCGTCGCCAGCGTCCGCGTATCGATGCGCGCGATGCTCTCGCCGTTGAAGTTCGCGACGTAGACGAGCTCGCCGTGCCGGTCGGCCCCCATGCGCCGCGGCGCCATCGCGCCCGGGATCATGTTGATGCCGCCGTCGCCGCCCTCGGCCAGCGCACCGATCGAGCGGTAGAACGCCGCGTCCGCCGGTGTGCGCGTATCCTCCCGGTCGAGCAGCCACGGCGGCCGCAGCAGCACCTCGAAGACCTCCCCGGTCCGCGGATCGGCCTTGCCGAGGCGGTTGGCGTTGAACTGCGTCCACCAGCCGTTGCCGTCCACGTCGGCGGCGACCCCGTACGTCGCCCCGTCGAACGGATTGACGCTGCCGTAGCGCCGCCACGTCCGGCCGGCCGGATCGAAGCGGAAGGCGCCGCCGCGCGTGGTGGCCCAGACCGCCCCGTCCGGCGCGATGTCCAGATCCTGCGCGAGGATGCTCGCCATCTCCGGCGGGGGCGTGAAGAACTCGAACGTGTCCGTCTCGGGATCCACGCGGCCGAGGCCGTTGCCGGCGGTGAAGTAGATGAGCCCCGCGTCGTCGACGACGATCCCGTGCGAGTTGCGGGTGCCCTGCCCGTCCGCCCCGGCCACCGCGTACCACGTTACCTGCCCGGTCGCGATGTCGATGCGGTACAGCGTCCGGTCCGGGGGCGGAAAGGCCGTCAGCCAGACGTTGCCGTCGGCGGCCACCGCCACGTCGTGGTTCAGGTAGCCGCGGTGGGTCGCGCGGCCCTCCGCCCAGTCGTTGCCGTCGAGGACGACCAGCCCGTCCGGCGTGTTCGCCAGCGGGATGTCGTACTGCGTGAAGACCACGCGCGCCGCCGCGCCGGCCGGCCGGGGCAGGATCGCGGGCGCCAGGGGCGGCGAGTCGGGGCCGCGCACCGCCGCCAGATAGCGCGCCAGCTCGGCCTTGTGGAACTCGACGGTCGGCCGCCGGTTGGCCCGGTTGAAGCGGGCCATCTGATCGACCAGGGCCAGCCAGCCCGGCTCGTCGTGGCGGTGCTGCAGGATGGAGGCGATCGAGTGGCACATGGCGCAGTTGACGCGCAGGATCTCCTTCATCCGCCGCTCGGCCTGCGTGCGCGCCGGAAGCGCCGCCATCCACTCGGCTGCCGAGAGCTGGGGGGCGACGTCGGCAATCGCCCGCAGGGCGAAGGCGTGCCGAGAGCGCTCGGCGGCGCGCAGCGTCACCGCGGCGCGCGACGCCTCGAACCCGACGGCCTGGGCCCACAGGCGGTACGGTCCCGGCTCGAGCGCCGGAAAGACGTACTCGCCCTCGGCGTCGGTGAACACGGTGGTCGTGATGGTCCGGTCCACCCCCCTGGCGTAGACGGCGACGCCGCCCAGCGGCCCGCCGTCCGGCCCGTGCACGGCCCCCAGCAGGCCGGCCGCCGCCATTTCTTCCGCAACAGGGTTCGCGGCCGGGACGACCGCCGCGCCCGGTCCGGCCAGGACGGCGACAGCAAGTACTGCGAGCGTGCGGCGCATTGGAATTCTCCCGGCGCGCCGGGGGTCCGGGGCGCAGCCCCGTCCGATTCACGCTACTTAGCGCGCCCAGTACGGCAGCGGCTGCCGCGTCACGGACTCGAGCACGACCGGCGCCGCGGCGTAGTCATCCAGCGCCACCAGGCTGCGGTTCGTGTCGATCGCGATCTCCGCCGCCGCGGACAGCTTGCCCTCGCCCTCGTTCATGTGGTCGATGCGCAGCTCGATCACGGTGAAGGGCCGGGTGGGCGCGTCAGCCGGCGCGCCGTCGGGCATCCAGGACGCGCGGCCGAACGTTCCGACGCGCCGGCCCGTGACGAACGTGAGGTTCTCGCCCCCACCCGCCAGGGGCACGCGGCGTGCGTACTTGAGCGAGTACCCGACGCTGCTGCTGCCGAGCCACAGGTGGCCCAGGCTGGGAAGCTCGAGCAGGTCGGCGAGCTCGCCGTCCGTGCCGCCGGCCTCTGCCTCGGAGCTCGTCAGCACGTCCACCACCGCCTGCCGATCGGCCTCCGTGGACCACCGCAGGACGCTGAAGCGGAGGTCCTCCTCGGCCGGGTCGATGTTCACCGTCGTGGCAGTGAACGTCTCCGGAACGGGGACCTCCTGGGCGGCCGCCGGCTGTGCGGCTACGGCAACCGCGGCCACGACGAACGGCAGGCATCCGAGTACGGACTGGAGAAAAGACGTTGACTTCATCGTCAGGTTGCTGACCACGGTTCGCTCTCCTTTCTGTGTCGCCAGAGGGTCGGTGCGTGACGGCCGCCGCGCACCGCTCCAGGGGAGCCGCCGCAGGCGGCGCCACCGGTGCGCTCGCTCCGCCACGACCACGTTTGCCGATTCGATTCGCGTCGGCGCCAGATCTCTACGCCAGGAACAGCCCGTCCAGGGTGCCCGTCCCGTCGCCGAACTGCTCAACGGGCACGCCCAGCTTGTCCATCAGGGTCAGGTGCAGGTTCGCGAGCGGCGTCTCGGCCGGGAACACGAGGTGCCGGCCGCCCGCGAGCCGACCCGCACCGCCGCCGACCAGCAGCAGGTTCAGGTCGTCGTAGGAGTGCGCGTTGCCGTCCCGCAGCGACGCGCCGTACAGGATCATCACGTTGTCGAGCAGCGAGCCGTCGCCGTCCGGGGTCGACCGCAGGCGCTCGACGAACTCGGCGAACAGCGACACGTGGTACTGGTTGATGCGCGCGATCTTCGTCCGCAGCTCCGGATCGTTCCGGTGATGCGAGATCGGATGGTGCGCATCGGGCACGCCAATCTGCGGGTAGGTCATGCCGCTCTGCTCGCGGCCGACCATGAACGAGAACACCCGCGTGAGATCGGTCTGGAAGGCGAGCAACTGCAGATCGTACATCAGGCGCGCGTGCGCTTCGAACGAGACCGGAATGCCCGACGGCGAGTCGACGACGGGCAGCTCCCGGTCGGCCTGCGCCTCGGCCGTCTGGATGCGGCGCTCGACGTCCCGGACGGCCTCCAGGTACTCGCCGATCTTGACGTTGTCGCCGGCGCCGACCTCCCGCCGCAGGTCGCGCACCTTCTGCAGCACGGAATCGAGAATGCTCCGCTGCGCCCGGATGCGGGCCAGCCGCACGGCCGGGTTCGTGCTCCCGACATCGCCGAAGAGCCGCTCGAAGACCACGCGCGGATTGGTCTCGCGCGGCATCGGCGTCGTGGTGTTGCGCCACGAGATGTTCAGGTAGGCGCAACTGTAGCCGGTGTCGCACGTGCTCACGCCGTTGACTGTATCGACCCCTTCCAGCGAGAGCTCGAGGGACGCGAGCTGGGTCTCGCGGCCGAGCGACGTCGCCACGAGCTGGTCCATGGACACGCCGAGCTCGAGCGACGACCCGGTCGTGCGCTTGGCGTGCACGCCGGTCAGGAACGCGGCCGCGGGGCGGGAGTGCTGCCCGGCGAGCTCGCCCGGCCCCGGCCGGGCAGCCGTGTTCTCGAGTCCGCTGACAACCAGCAGGCGCTCCCGGAACGGTTCGAGGGGCCTCAGCGTCGGGGTGAACTCGAACGCGGCGCCGGCCGCGGCCGGCCGCCACTGCGCCTCCTCGATGCCGTTCGGCACGTAGACCACGCCCAGGCGGCGCAGCGGGCGGGCGGGCGTCCGGCCCAGCGCGCTCAGGGCCGGCACCATGCCGTCGAGCAGCGGCAGCGCCAGCGTCGCGCCGACGCCGCGCAGGACCGTGCGGCGGGGAACAGCCTTCTTGGTGATGATCATGCTTCCGGTCTCCGCGCCTGGAACGGCGCACTCCCCACGATGCCCAGGATCAGGGACGACCAGCGGTTGCCGCCGGCGGCGGTCTCCCGCAAGATGCGGCGGACCGTCGGCATATCGTAATACTCGACCGGTCGTCCCAGCGCGTACATCAGCAGCCTTTCCGCCACCGTCGCCACGAATTCGTCCTGACGCTCCAGCAGCAGCGCCCGCAGCCCCGCCGGGCCGCTGAACGCGGCGCCGCCCGGCAGCGCTCCGCTCGCATCGATTCGCGCGCCCGGCGCGGGCGCGCCCGCCGGCGGCTGCCCCAGCACGCCGGTCATGTCGACGCTGCGCCACCTGCCGATCGCGTCGAAGTTCTCGAGCGCGAAACCGATGGGGTCCATCGCGTTGTGGCAGCCGGCGCAGGCGGGGCTCTGGCGGTGCAGGCGGAGCTGCTCGCGCACCGACCGCGGCTGTCCGTCGGCTCCCCGCTCCTCCAGCGCCGGCACGTCGGGCGGCGGGGGCGGGGGCGGCGCGCTGAGGATGTTCTCGAGCACCCACTTCCCGCGCAGCACCGGCGACGTGCGGTTCGGATACGAGGTCAGGGTCAGGATGCTCCCCTGGCCCAGCAGCCCGGCGCGGCCGTCGTTCTCGACCGCCACGCGGCGGAAGTGGCTGCCGTAGACGCCCGGCATGCCGTAGTGCCTGGCCAGCCGCTCGTTGACGAAGGTATGGTCCGCCCGCAGCAGGTCGACGACGCTGCGGTCCTCGCGGAGCTGGCTCTCCAGGAAGAGCTCCGTCTCCCGCTGCAGGGCCCGCCGCAGGTTCTCGTCGAACTCGGGAAAGATCGTCGGGTCGGGCGACGCGTTCCGCAACTGGCGGAGCTGCAGCCACTGCGCGGCGAAGTTGCGCACGAGGGCCGCCGAGCGCGAATCCGCGAGCATGCGCCGCACCTGCCGCTCCAGGACCGTGCGCTCGCCGAGGCGCCCGGCGGCGGCGAGGTCGAGCAGCTCGTCGTCCGGAATGCTGCTCCACAGGAAGAACGAGAGGCGCGACGCCAGCTCGACGTCGCCGATGCGGTCCTGCCCGGCGTCGCCGGCGTCGCGCTCGATGCGGAACAGGAACTCCGGATCGACGAGCATCCGCTCCAGCGCGGCCTGGATGCCGCCGTCGAAGCCGCCCGCCTGCCGCCCGCCGGCGTAGAACGCCAGCAGCGTCTCGACGTCCCGGTCGGTCACCGGCCGGCGGTAGGCGCGGCGCGCCAGCCGGGCGAGGATCCGTGCGGCGCAGCGGGCCTCGTCGGCCGCGGCTCCGCCCGCGGGACGACAGGTGAAGATCCGCTGCCGCGCCGCCGTCCCCCGCGGCGCCGCGCCGCTGAACGGGCCGTCGATCTCGACACTGCGCACCGCCGGGTTGCCGTCCATCATCTCGTCGGTGCTGGCCCCGAAGGTGGCCAGCATCCGCGGCGGCTGCAGCACGCCCTCGGCCACGGCCGGCCGCTTCACGAACGACACGCCGACGACTCGCTGGCCCGCCGACACCGGCACGCGCGCCACGAGGTTGTCGTCGGCGTGGTGCGAGTACGTCTCCCAGGCCCGATCGCCCCGCGTGTTGCCGGTATGGCTGGCCGGCGGCTTCGGCCCCTCGTGCTCGCCGCCCACCGAGAAGCGCTTGACGAGGGCGCCGTCCACCCGCACGTCGAGCTGGTGCGCCACCGTGCCGAGGCCGCGGATGACGTCGTAGAAGCTCCGCTGCAGGCGGATCCGGATCGAGTACTCCCCGTCGACCGGGAAGTAGTGCCGGATGGCCGCGCCGCCACGGGAGCCGAACGGAAGGTCGTCGCTCGTCCGGTCGTCCTGCACCAGCGCCTCGGGCACGCGGTAGATCTCCGAGGCCGTCGCCACGGCCGGATCGCCGACCGCGAGCTGACTGATGCGGCGCGCGGCGAACAGGTAGCGCTCCATCAGCGTCGGCGAGACGGACAGCACGTCCGCGATGTTGTCGAAGCCCTCGTCGTCGTCGTCGGGCGGCAGCAGCAGCTCGGTGTCGACCTCGACGCCGAGCAGGTCGCGCACCGCGTTGCCGTACTCGACCCGGTTGAGGCGATGGACGGCGAAGCGGCGGGGCGCGGGCGTCAGCCCCGGCGCGGCGCGGTCGAGCGCCGCTTCGAGCCACGCGGTCAGGGCGGCGTACCCCGCCGCGTCCGGACGCGGCCGGCCGGCCGGCGGCATCGCCCCGGCCCGCAGCTTCCGCACCACCCGCTCCCAGCGCTCGGCGTCGTCGCCCACGCGCTCCAGGTCCATCCCGCTGAGCACCAGGCCGGCCGTGCGCAGCCGCTCGTTGTGGCAGGTGAAGCAGTAGCGCTCGAGGAGCGCGCGGTGCGGCGCCGACGAGTCGCCGGCGTCCTGCGCCCGGGCGGCAGGTGGTGCGGCCGCCCCGAGCCCGAGCAGCGCGAGCGCGGCCCAGGCGGCGGCACGGCCCAGTGGCGTCATGGTCACCGTCGGGTCATCCTCCGAAATCGGTCACGCAGCGGACCACCCGCTCGCCTTCGTAGCACAGCTCGGGCATCCGGCCCTGCCGGTTCTTCGCCCGCATGTCGCCGCCCTGCGCGACCAGGAAGTCGACGACGGCTCCGAACCCCTTGAACGTCGCCGCGTGCAGCGCCGTGTCCCCCGCGGCGTTGGCGGCGTTCACGTACGCGTGATCGAGCCGCCGCGCCGCGCCGGCGCCCAGCTCGAAGGCCAGCTCGACCACGTCCAGCGTGCGGGCCTCGTTCGCGTGCAGCGCGTCGACCACCTCGTTCGGCACCGCCCGGTCGCGGCGGTCCTCCATGTTCCAGCCCCAGGTCAGCCCCGCGGCCACCATCAGCGGCGTCGTGCCGTCGTTCGTGGGCAGCAGCGGATCGGCCCCGTGCTCGACGAGCAGCCGCATGATCTCCGGCTCGGCGTACTTGGCGGCCAGCAGGAAGGGCGTGGCGCCCGCCAGGTACGAGCTCAGCACCCAGTGGTTAGTATCGCGCGGCACGCGCGTGCCCTTCGTCAGGCGCGCGTTCGGATCGGCCCCGCGGGCGAGCAGCGCCTCGATCATGCCCAGGTCGCCGCGCAGCACGGCGGCGTGCAGCGCCGTGTAGCCCACCTCGGCGGCCGCCACGTCCGCCCCGCGCTCCAGCAGAAAGTCCACGAGCGCGGCATGCCCGCTGTGCGTCGCCAGCACCAGGACGCTGATGCCGTCGGCCGCCGCGTCGTTCACGTCCGCGCCGGCGGCGAGCAGCAGGCGGGCGGACTCGACGTCGCCGTGGCGGGCCGCGAACAGCAGGGGCGTGAAGCCGCCCAGCGGCATGTCGACCACCTCGTTGCGGGAGAGCCGGCTCGCATAGGCGTTGGTCGGCACGCGGAGATGGGTGACGATGGAGCGGGCGTGCACGTCGGCGCCGCGGGCGAGCAGCACCCGCACGACGTCGGGGTGCCGGTGCGCGGCAGCCCACATGAGCGCGGTCTGCCCCCGCGTCCGCTCGCGGGCGTTGACGCCGGTCGCGCCGTGACGGAGCAGCGCCGCCACCGCCCCGGCGTCGCCGCCGCGCGCACAGGTCATGAGCGCGGTCTCGCCCATCGACGTCGCCGCATCGGGATCGGCGCCGGCGGCGAGCAGCCGCCGGACCGCCGCCGCGTCGCCGTTGGTGCAGGCCAGCGCCAGCGGTGTCACGCCGTGATCGTTGGCCGCGCCCGGGTCGGCCCCCGCGCGCAGCAGCACGTCGGTGGTCTCGGCGTCCTGCCTGAGGACCGCCCAGTGGAGCGCCGTCGCGCCGTCGCCCCAGCGCTCGGCGACGTCGGCGCCCGCCGCGATGAGCCGCCGCACCTCCGCCGCGTCGCGGCCCTTGACCGCCTCGATCAGCGGGACCGAGCCGGCCGCGGCCAGGACCGCCGACGACAGCAGCCAAATCGCCGACCATGCCGCCATGTGCCGCACGTCAAGCCTCCACG
>CAYGCV010000084.1:0-14087 GCA_964348425.1 uncultured Vicinamibacteraceae bacterium
ACCAGCGCGAGGCTGCCCTCCGCGCCGAGCGTCGTGCAGACGACACCGGCCCCGAACGACGAGCGCAGGGTCCGCAGCGCCCGGCCCAGGTCCGCCTGCCCCGTCAGCGCGGCCGGAAACTCCTGCGCGGTGATGATCACGTCGATCTCCGCCAGCAGCGCCTCCACGCCGGGCCGGACATGCTCGACGTCCACGACGGTGGCCGCGCCCGCCGCCCGCGCGTGGCGCGCCGCGACCGTCGCGGCGGCCGTCTCGTGGCAGTCGACCAGCAGCACCCGGCCGGATTGCACGGCGGCCACCGGCACATCCGCCGGATCGATCGCCAGGGCCGGGTGTCGCGACCAGAGCACGGTCCGCTGGCCCGAGCGCTGGTCGACGACAACCAGCGAGAGCGCGTTCGTCGCGCCGGACATGGTCTCGCAGGCCGAGATGTCGACGCCGTCCGCCGTCAGCCCGGCCTGCCCCGCGCGGCCGTTCTCGTCGTCGCCGAAACGGCCGATGTAGCGGGCGCCCCACCCGAGGCGGCTCACGGCGGTCATGGCTGACGCGGCCTGTCCGCCCGGGCGCGAGGCGAGCTCCACGATGGGAACCTTGGCGCCCGGCGCCGGATGATCGGCGACCACCGCCAGCAGATCGGTCGTGTTCAGACCCATCCCGACCGCGTCGAACGGCTTGTCGCCCGCCGGACCCAGCCGCACCGGGAGCTTCACGACCCGATGCTACCATCGGCCGCCCGGGTCTTGATCTTCGCCTTTTGTTTGCATATAGTTGCCGCGTGCGTCCGCAGGGTCAACCACTCACCAGGCGCCAGCGGGAGATCCTGGACTTCCTGAACGAGTTCATCGAGCAGCACGGTTATGCCCCGAGTCTCGAGGAGATCGGGCGGCGGTTCGGGCTGTCCTCGCTGGCGACGGTGCACAAGCATCTGACCAACCTGCAGGAGAAGGGATTCATTCGACGGGCCTGGAACCGCAGCCGGTCCGTCGAGCTGATCCCCACCCGCGTCGGCGCGCGTGCGCTCGACCTGCCCCTGCTCGGCACCGTGGCTGCGGGCGTTCCCATCGAGGCGGTCGTCAGCTCGGAGACGGTCGGCGTGCCGGAGGACCTCGTCGGCCAGCGCGACGCCTACGCCCTGCGCGTGCACGGCAACTCCATGATCGACGAGCAGATCCGCGACGGCGACATCGTCATCGTGGAAGACCGCAAGACCGCCCGCAACGGCGAGATGGTGATCGCGCTGCTGAACGGCACCGAGGTCACGCTCAAGAAGTTCTATCTCGTCGGCGGGCGGATCCGCCTGCAGCCCGCCAACCCCGCGGTCGAGCCGCTGGTCGTCGACGCCGACCAGGTGCAGATCCAGGGGGTGGTGGTGGGCGTCCTGCGGCGCTACTGAGGGGGTTTCGACCGGGAAGGAGAGCAATGAGCGAGCGAAAACAGGTCAATTTCACGATCGTGCCGGACGAGACGAGTGACTCGCCCTGGACGTACGCCAATTTCTGCGCCATCTCGCATACGCCGTTCGACTTCACGCTGACGTTCTGCGAGGTGCTGCCGCCATCCGAGCAGCAGGTGCGGGAAGCCGAGACCCAGCGGGTGCTGCGCGCGCCGGTGCGGGCCCGCATCGTGGTGCCGATCCAGTTCGTCCCGAATCTGATCACCGCGCTCCAGGAGCACATGCGATCGTTCGGCGAGGGCACGCTCAAGATCGGTCCCCCGCCGGAGCCGGTTCACTAGCCCGCACGCTGGCCTTGGCTGCACGCAAGCGCCGCGCACCGCCCCCGCGTCCCGCCGCGGCCGTGGTGCGGATTCTGGACCTGCTGTCGAGCCAGCACCCGGGCGCGACCACCGAGCTGCGGTTCCGGAGTGCCTACGAGCTGCTGGTGGCCACCATCCTCTCCGCCCAGTGCACGGACGAGCGCGTGAACCAGGTGACGCCGGCGCTGTTCGCGCGCTACCCGGACGTGGCCGCGCTGGCGGCGGCCGAGCCGGAGGAGCTGGAGCCACAGATCCGGTCGACGGGCTTCTTCCGCTCCAAGTCGCGGTCGCTGGCGGGCATGGCCCGCGCCGTGGCCACGCGGCACGGCGGCCGGATCCCCGCCAGCATCGACGAGCTCGTCGAGCTGCCGGGCGTGGGCCGCAAGACCGCCAACGTGGTGCTGGGGCATGCGCTGCGCGTGCCCGGCCTGCCGGTCGACCGGCACGTCCTGCGCGTCGCGAATCGGCTGGGCATCGCCCGCGGCGACGATCCCGTGCGCGTCGAGGCGCAGCTCGGCAGCGCGCTGCCGCCCGCGCGCTGGACCAGCGCCTCCGACACGCTGATCCTGCATGGCCGGCGCATCTGCAAGCCGCGGCCGCTGTGCGACCGCTGCGCCGCGTCGGAGCACTGCGACTTCCGGGCGGCTGCAACCGGCGCGGCGGCCGGGACGCCGCACCGTCCCGTGCGTGGGACGCCGCGATGAGGCCGCGCCCGAAACGCCGTCTCGGGCAGCACTTCCTCGAGCCGGCGTGGGTCGAGAAGCTCATCGCGGCCATCCGTCCCGGACGCGGCCAGACGTTCCTCGAAGTCGGCGCCGGCCTCGGCATCCTGACGCTGGCCCTGGCCGAGCGCGGCGCGTCCGTCACCGCGGTCGAGATCGATCCGGAGCTCGCCGCCGATCTGGCCGCGCGCGCACCGGGCGCCGTGACCGTCGTCAGGGCCGACTTCCTCGACCTCGACGTCGACGGGCTGACGCTGGCGCGGCCGGCGCGCGCGGTAGGCAACCTGCCCTACAACGCGTCGTCGAGAATCCTGATGAAGCTGCTGCGTTGCGGCGCGCACGGCGCCGGCCTGAGCGACGCGACGCTGATGCTCCAGCGCGAGGTGGCCGACCGCGTCACGGCCGCCCCCGGTTCGCGCGACTGGGGACCGCTGGGCATCGCGACGCGCCTGCACGCCGCGCCGCGGCGCCTGCTGACGCTGCCGCCGGGCGCGTTCCGTCCCATGCCCCGCGTGCGCTCCGCGGTCGTGCAGTTGCGGCTGCGGCCGGCGCCGGTACGGCTTCGCGATCCGACCCTGTTCGACGCGCTGGTGCGCGCGCTCTTCAGTCGGCGGCGCAAGACGGCCCTCAACGCCCTGCGGGCATTCGCCTCTCGGCACACCGCCGTGCCGGCAGCCGAGCTGCTGGCCCGCGCGGGCGTCGACCCGCGGCGGCGTCCGGAACAGCTCGAGCTGTCGGAACTCGCTGAACTGTCGGAGGTTCTGGCCGCACCCCGCTGACAGCCGTGATATAATCCCGGTTCCTTCCCGCGCAGGCGATCCCAGCGGCCTGCAGAACCCGGACGCCCGTCCGGGGGCAATACGGCGCGCATCCGACGCACGAGTGTCTTCGTCAACACGATCGGAACGAGAGCCGCTGCTCGAGGTCGTCCCGCTCGGCGGCGTCGGCGAGTTCGGCATGAACATGATGGCGGTCGCCTCCGCGAGCACGACGGTGCTGCTCGACGCGGGCGCCATGCTGCCGGGGCCGGAACACCTGGGCGTGGACCTGATCGTTCCCGACCTCACGTTCCTGCAGCAGTCGGAACGCCGCCTGTCGGCCCTCGTCCTGACGCACGGCCACGAGGACCACATCGGCGCCGTCCCCTACGTGTGGCACCTGCTGGACGGCCCGGTGTACGGCACCCCGTTGACGCTCGCGCTACTCGAGCCCAAGCTCGAAGCGCACGCGATCGACACGGCGGATCGGCTCGTGGCGGTCGCGCCGCGGGAGCGGGTCGCCATCGGCAATCTGGAAGTCGAGTTCATCCGGGTCACGCACAGCATGCCGGACTGTGTCGCGCTCGCGGTCCACACCCCGGCCGGGACGATCGTGCACACCGGCGACTTCAAGGTCGATCAGACGCCCATCGACGGCGAGCTCGTCGACACCCACCGCCTCGCCCAGCTCGGCGAGGCGGGCGTGCTGGCCCTGTTCGCCGACAGCACGAACATCGCCCGCAAGGGACATAGCGGATCCGAGCGCGACGTCATCGCCGCCTTCGAGGAGATATTCGCCAGCACCCGCGGGAAGCTCATCGTCGCGCCGTTCTCCTCGAGCCTGCATCGGGTGCAGATTCTGGTCGACCTGGCGGTACGGTTCGGTCGCAAGGTGGCCCTCGTCGGCCGCGGCGTGCAGCAGAACGCGGCCGCCGCGCAGCGGCTGGGCTATCTCGACATCCCGGCCGGCGTGCAGATTCGCGGCCGCGACGTCGAACGCTACGCACCCGAGCAGGTGCTGTGCATCGTCACCGGCTCGCAGGGCGAGCCCCTCGCGGCGCTCTCGCGCATCGCCGTCGACGCCCACCGCCACGTGAAGCTGGAGCGCGGCGACGTCGTGGTCTTCTCGGCCCGCGCCATTCCCGGCAACCAGCGCGCGATCGGGCGTCTCCAGGATCACATCGCGCGGCGGGGCGCCGGGTGCGTCGACGCGAGCGTGAAGGCGGTGCACGTCTCCGGACACGCCAGCGAGGAGGAGCTCAAGCTGATGCTCTCGCTGGTCAGCCCACGCTACTTCGTGCCGATTCACGGCGAGTACCGCTACCTGGCCCGTCACGCGCAGGTTGCCGACCAGGTCACGAACGGTCGTGCCGCGGTGCTGCTGGTGGAGAACGGCAGCCGCATCGGCTTCGACGCGGAGGGCGGCTGGATCGCCGACACGGTGCCGGCCGGCCACGTGCTGATCGACGGCACGCGGGCGGGCGAGGTTGCGGACGAGGTGCTGCGCGACCGGCGCCATCTCGCCGGCGACGGCGTGGTCGTGCTGGTCATCGCCATCAATCCGCGCGACGGCCTGGTCGAGGCCGAGCCGACCGTGACCACCCGCGGCTTCGTCGTCGACGACCGGACCGAGGCCGCTCTCGAAGAGGTGCCCGGGTTCGTCCGCGGCGTCCTCGCCGCCGAGAGCAGCGAGGAGCTCACCGACCAGTGCTTCGTCCGGGAGCGGATCCGGGTCGAGCTGCAACGCTTCCTTCGCAAGCGGACGGGTCGGCGCCCGCTCGTCTTGCCCGTGATACTGGAGACCTGACGTGCCTCGAGCCGCGCTGCCACATCTGATAAGCGAGTTCCTCGGAGTCGTGTTCTTCGCGATGGCGTCGGTCTGGCTCATCGCCCTGGTGACGTACGACCCGACGGACGCGGTCTGGTTCTTCAACACCGGCGGCGAGCTGCCGCCGATGAATCTCGCCGGCATGGCCGGCGCCTTCCTGGCGGAAGTCTCGTACCAGATCTTCGGGCTGGCGTCGTACCTGGTGCCGGCGGTGCTGGTCGTCGCCGGCTGGTACTACTTCTGGTGTCTGCAGATCGACGCGGCCTACACGAAGCTCGTCGGGTCCATCCTGCTGTTCGGATGCAGCGCGACGCTGCTGAGCCTCGCGTTCGGCACGGTCGATGTGCTGGGCAAGACGGTGCGGGCCGGCGGGTACGTCGGGGAAAGCCTGACCGGGTTGCTCGCCCCGTACCTGAACCGCGCCGGTTCGGTCATCGTCCTGCTGGCGTTGTTGTCGCTGGCCCTGATCCTGGTGACGCAGTTCTCCTTCGGCCGCCTGTTCATCCAGGCCGCGCGCGCCCTGGGCCGGGGCCTGGGGCATGCGCGTGGCGCCGTGCGGCAGTGGTGGACGAAGCGCCGGCGCGACCGGCAGCGGCAGGGCGTCGTGCGCAAGCACCTCGAGAAGGCCGGCGCATCGACCGCACGCGCCGAGGTGCTGGCCAAGAGCCAGCCGCCGGCGCGCGCGGCGCGCCCGGAGAAGGCGGAGCCGCCGCCCGCCCCGCCCGCGGAGGAAGAGACCGAGGACCTGGCAGGCATGACGCCCATGCTGCCCCTGGAGGATCTGCCGCTCAAGACGTCCACCGAGCAGCGCAACGGTTCGTTCGTCCACCCGCCCCTGGCCCTGCTCGACTCCCCGAAGGCCGTCCAGAAGTTCGACGAGCGCGTGCTCATGGACAACGCCGCCCTGCTCGAGGAGAAGTGCCGCGAGTTCTCCGTCGCGGGTTCGGTCTCGCAGTGCCACCCCGGTCCGGTGGTCACGACGTTCGAGTTCAAGCCCGATGCCGGCGTCAAGTACAGCAAGGTGACCCGGCTCGCCGACGATCTCAGCCTCGCGATGCAGGCCGAGTCGGTGCTGATCGAGCGGATTGCGGGAAAATCGACCGTCGGCATACAGATCCCGAATCAGGTCCGCGACGAGATTTCGATCCGGGAGCTGCTGGAGTCGGACGCGTACCAGCGCTCGCCGTCGAAGCTGACGCTGGCCCTGGGCAAGTCGATCCACGGCGAACCGGTCGTGACCGATCTCACCCGCATGCCGCACCTGCTGATAGCGGGCTCGACCGGGACCGGCAAGTCGGTCGCCCTCAACGTGATACTCACCAGCGTCCTGTATCGGTCGACCCCGGACGACGTCCGTCTCATCCTCATCGATCCCAAGCGTCTCGAGCTCGGGATGTACGAGGAGATCCCGCATCTGCTCACCCCCGTCGTCGTCGAGCCGAAGCGCGCCGCCAACGCGCTGCGCTGGGCGGTGCGGGAGATGGAGAGCCGCTACAAGCAGCTCGCCACGGAGGGCGTGCGCAACATCGAGCAGTACAACCGCAACATGGCCGCCCGGCTGCGCGAGTCCGGGAACGGGTCCGGGGACCAGGCCGGGAACGAGGCCGCGTCCGACGGCGAGGAGGAGTCGAAGCCGTTGCCGTTCATCGTCGTCGCCATCGACGAGCTGGCGGACCTCATGATGGTGGCCGGCAACGACGTCGAGGAGTCGATCGCCCGCCTGGCGCAAATGGCGCGCGCCGTGGGCATTCACCTGATCCTGTGCACCCAGCGCCCGTCGGTCGATGTCATCACCGGGTTGATCAAGGCCAACTTTCCGTCCCGGATCGCGTTCCGTGTCTCGTCGAAGGTCGACTCACGGACCATCCTCGACACGAACGGCGCGGAGCAGTTGCTCGGCAAGGGCGACATGCTGTACGCCCCGCCGTCCTCCTCCCGCACCGTGCGGCTCCACGGTCCGTACATCTCCGAGCAGGAGACCGCACGGTTGGCCAGCTTCCTGCGCAAGCAGGGCAAGCCCGGCTACGACGACACCATCACCGAGGAGGAGCAGCCGGCCGGCACGCCCGACTTCGATCGCGACGACCTGTACGATCAGGCCGCGCGCATCGTGGTATCGAGCGGGCAGGCGTCGATTTCCTACCTGCAGCGCCGCCTGCGCATCGGCTTCAGCCGCGCCGCGCGGCTCGTCGACATGATGGAGGCCGACGGGCTCGTCTCGGCAGCGGCATCCGGCAAGGCGCGCGAGGTGCTCGTCAAGCAGGACTACTTCGAGGAAGTCGACCTGCAGCCGCGCTGAGCGGCATCGTTTCCGTCGGCGCGGGTAAGGTTCGGGTCGTCGTCGGTCGATAGATCTCACGCGGCACCGGGATCGCCGCGGCTGCCCTATGACCAGATCGTACGCGTCGCTGACCCTGATCGCCGGTATCGCCGCCGGGTGGCTGCTGTCGCCGCTGGAGGCAGCCGGCCAATCGCCCGCCGAGCGCTTCCAGGACGCGCTCGCCCGGGAGCGAAGCCTGCGCCAACCCGGCGCCAGGCCGGCCGCGGACGAATTCCGGGACCTCATCGGGGCGTACGAATCGATCGTGCTCGCCTTTCCGGCGAGCGATTATGAAGATCGTGCCCTCTGGCAGGCCGCGGGCCTGGCGGTCGAGGCCTATGACCGGTACCGCCAAGACGTCGACCTCGAGGTCGGGATCCGGCTGCTGCGCCGGCTCGCGCGTTTCCATCGCGGCAGTCCGTTTGCCGCGCGCGTGACCGAGCGGCGCGGCCAGCTCGAGGCGCTGACCCGCTTCGCGCGGCTGACCGCGATCGAGCGCGAGGTCTGGGATGACGTGGTGCGGGTGCTGATTCGCCTCGATCGCGACGTGGGGTTCCACTCGGAGCGGCTGGCGGACCCGGACCGCCTGTTCTTCGACTTCCCCCACACGGACGCTCTCGCCGGGCTCCGCGACGCCACCCTGACCTTCGACGACGATCACCGCAGCGTGCACGGGATCAGGCTCGGCCGCCATCCGAACCGCACCACGCGGGTCGTGATCGACACGTCGGACGCGGACGCCTGCAGCATCTTCACGGTGTACGAACCCTATCGCGTCGTCGTCGACTGCCGGCGTCCGGATTTCCACCCGGTCGTTCCGGCCACCCCCCTGCGGCCGGCGCTGGCCGCGCTGATGCACGCCCCGCGCTCGCCGCTCCACGTCGTGGCCGAGGCGCTGCGGCAGGATCGCTCCGCGGCCACCCCGGCGCCGGTGCGCGCGGCCGCCGCCGCCGACCCCGACTCCGCGTGGTCGACGCCGCGGCCGGGCGACACAGGCGCCTTTTCGCTGGCCCGCCAGCTCGGACTGCAGGTTTCGCGCATCGTCATCGATCCCGGCCACGGCGGGCACGATCCCGGCGCGCGCTCGCACGGGCTGCGCGAGTCCGAGGTCGTGCTCGACATCGCGCACCGCCTCGAGCGGCGGCTCCTGACGCAGCCGGGCATCGAGGTCGTGCTGACCCGCCGCGACAATACGTACATTCCGCTGCGCGAGCGCACGGCCCTGGCGAACCGCGTGCAGGCCGACCTGTTTCTCTCGATTCACGCCAACGCCAGCCACAAGAGCCACGCGCGGGGCGTCGAGACCTACTTCCTGAACTTCGCGCCCGATCCGAGCACCGAGCGCATTGCTGCGCGGGAGAACGTAGGCGGAGGCGGCACGATGAACAACCTGGGCGATCTGCTGGAGACGATCGCCAGCAACAGCAAGGCGAACGAATCCCGGGACTTCGCGGGCGTCATCCAGCATTCCATGGTGGCCGCGCTGCGGCAGGTCGACCCGGACATCCCGGATCTCGGCGTCAAGCAGGCGCCGTTCATCGTCCTCATCGGCGCCCGCATGCCGAGCATCCTGGCGGAGGTTTCGTTCGTGACGAACAGCCGCGAGGCGCGCCTGCTGTCGACCGAAGACTACCGCGATCGCATCGCCGACGCCCTCTTCGAGGGCATCCTCCGCTACCGCAACCGACTGCAGCCGGTTGCGCGGCTGGCGCAGCAGGATTAGCGCTAACCGCCGAGGCCCAGGCTGGCGCCTTCGCGATCGCGGCCGGTCAGCCCGTTGTCACCGCGCATCCGGCGGATCCCGATCATCAGGCCGGCCAGCGCCAGGCCGAGCACGAGGGCGACGACGGCCACCGCGCCGGCGACAGCCACGGCGCCCAGGACCACGTCGATCGCGGTCGTCTGCGCGGTCGTGGGCTCGACCACCTCGTAGACGAACGGTGTCGCGGGTTGGGACAGCATGTCGACGACCGCAAGCGGAGAATCCGAGCCTACCAGCTTTCGCTGGCGCTCGCCAGCTCGACCAGCGTGCGCGCCATGACGCCGGTCGCCCCCTTCGGCTGACCGGAGCGCGAGTCGCTCGCCCACGCCGTGCCGGCGATGTCGAGGTGCGCCCAGGGCGTATCGCCGGCGAACACGCGCAGGAAGGCCGCGGCGGTGCAGGCTCCCGCCTCGCGCCCGCCGATGTTCATCAGATCCGCCGTCTCGGAGCGCAACTGCTCCCGGTAGTCGTCGTACAGCGGCATCGGCCACACCCGCTCGCCGGCGCGCTCGCCCGCCCGCTGCACGGCGCCCACCCACGACTGCGGCTGGCCGAAGAGTCCGCTCGCGGCCTTGCCCAGGGCGACGACGCAGGCTCCGGTCAGCGTCGCCACGTCGACCAGGTGCGTCGCGCCGAGCTCGCGCGCGTACCACAGCGCGTCGCCGAGAATGAGCCGGCCCTCCGCATCGGTGTTGACGACCTCCACCGTCGTGCCGCTGGCGCCCGTCAGCACGTCTCCGGGCTTGGTCGCCCGCCCGCCGGGCATGTTCTCCGTGGCCGGCACGATGCCGATCACCCGCGTTCCCAGACCGAGCCCGCCGATGGCCCGCATCGCGCACACGACCGCGGCGCCGCCGGCCATGTCGTCCTTCATCCATTCCATCCCGTCAGCCGGCTTCAGCGAAACCCCGCCGCTGTCGAAGGTGACCCCCTTGCCCACCAGGCCGAGCACCGGCGCCGCCGGCGCGCTCGGCCGCGCGTGGCGCCTGACCATCAGGCGCGGCGGCACGGCGCTGCCGCGGGCGACGCCCAGCAGCAGCCCCATGCCGAGCCGCTCGATGGCAGTCTCGTCCAGGATCTCGACCGCGACACCGGTGTCGGCCAGCAGCGCGCGGGCCTGATCGGCGAAGGCGCGGGGCGTCAGCAGGTTGCCCGGTGCGTTGGCCAGCTCCCGGGCACGATTCGACGCCTCCCCCAGCGTTCGCCCGACCTCGACCGCCCGCTGCACCTCGGCCGCGGCGGCGTCCGGGCACACGATGTCGCAGCGCTGCACGCGCGGCGCGGCGTCCTCGTCGTCGGTCTTGAAGCGCCGGTCGTCGAAGCTGCCCAGCAGCACGCCCTCGGTGACGGCCCGGGCCGCCCGCTCCGCGTCGACGGCGCCGCGCAGGAGGAAGGCCACCGTCTGCGCGCGCTGCTGCCGCGCCGCCCGCAGCGCCCTGGCCGCCGCGGCGCGCAGGCGGGCCTCGCCGTCCGGACCCGCGGCCCCGAGACCGACCAGCCCGACCCTGGCCGCCTGCCACTGTCCGCCGGCCAGCCGCGTGACGAACAGCTCGTTCGGCTTGGGCCTGAACTCGCCCGAGGCGCGCGCACGGCCCACTTCCCCGCCGGCCGCTTCGTCCAACCCGGCGAGATCGGCCAGGGTGTCGTCCTCGAAGACCGGCACGATCAGGAGATCGCAGGACACCGCCGGCGGCGCCGCGGAGATTCCCCGAACGGCCGGCTCCAGTTGCGCAACGCGTGTATCCGGCGTGTTGGGCATCCGTGCATTATAGTGGCCGCCCGCCCGGTTCCGGCTTCACACCGGGGACACTCTGCGGTAGGCTAGGGAGTGGCATGCCAGCATCACCCTCCGGCAACTTCCGTCGGCCGCTCCTGGCGCTCCTCGCCGCGCTGCTGTGGGCCAGTGCGACCCAGCCCGGCTTCGTCGGCCAGGCGCAGCGCGGCGGCGACGAGCGGCCCGAGCTGTCGCTGCGCGCCTCGCCGCGTGTCGCCTTCGCGCCTGCCGAGATCCTGTTCGTGGCGCAGTTGCGGGGCGGGGCCGACGACTACGAGGACTTCTACTGCGCGACCGTCGAGTGGGACTGGGACGACGATACCCGCTCCGAGTCGACGCCGGACTGCGAGCCGTACGAGCCGGGCACCACGAAGATTCGCCGGCGCTATTCCCAGCGCCGGCGCTTCGACTACGGCGGGCGCTACGAAGTGCGCTTCAACCTGAAGAGGCGCGGCGACACGGTCGCGTCGGCCCGCACCGTCGTCGAGCTGCGCGGCGGCCGCTTCGGTCGTTTCGACTGAGGTCCTCAAGATGGGGCTTCGCCCCAAGCCCCCGGCGTCCGCTTGCGGGGACCCCATAGCCCCGCGCCGCTCCCGCCGAGGCGCGCTGTGCGCGCCTTCGCGCTCTATAGAGCGTTCTACGAGGCGGATTCCTGGCTCGCGATCTTTACCGCTATCTCCTGGAAGCCGTCGGCGGTCAGGTGGTATGCCGCGAGGTCGGCGGCTCCGTCGGCCGCTGGCCGCGGCGAGACGATCAGGTAGACGAACTCCCGGTACGACGCCTCCTGGCGGTCGATGGCTGATGGGCGGAGGGAGCCGGCGGGGTGCGAGTGGTAGACGCCGACGACCTCGAGTCCGCTGGCGCGCGCCGTGCGCAGGGCGGCGCAGTGGTCGGCTGGATCGATGAGGTAGCGGTTGGGCGCGGGACGCAGGTTGCGTGCCCGCAGGGCGCGCTCTACCGACCCGGCGCTGCCGATCAGGAGGCCGCAGCATTCGTTCGGCAGGTCGTCGGCGGCGTGCCGGCGGATGACGTCCAGGGCGGCGCGCCGGATCGTGAGGCTGGCCGCCCGCACGGCGTCTCCACGCACGGGTCATCCCCCGGCCGCGCCGGCTCAGGACCCTGGCCGCCGCCCGCCGCCGCGGTCGGCCAGCACGGCGCGCCAGGCCGCCGCCGATTCGAAGACGCGGTCGACGGCGTCGCCGGTCTCGAGCTGCTCGCGCAGTTGCCGCAGCTCCGCGATCAACGTGTCGAGCGCGAGGCCGAGCTCGTCGGCGTTGCTCGCGCAGATGTCCCGCCAGACGCTCACCGGGCTCGAGGCCAGGCGGGTGGTATCGACAAGTCCGCGCCCGGTCAGGGCCAGGCCGTCCGCGCCCGCGGCGGTCCCGACCACGTGCATCAGCGCGCTGGCGGTGAGCTGCGGGAGATGGCTCAGAAAGGCGAGCAGGCGATCGTGCCGGGCCGGAGACATGAGGTGCGGCCGCGCGCCGAGTCCGGCCACGAACCGCTGCAGGCGTTCCAGCGCCGGGCCGTCGGCAGCGCTGGTCGGTGTGAACAGCCAGGGCCGGTCGACGAACAGATCCGGGCGCGCGTTGCCGAGTCCGCCCCGCGGGGCCCCGCCGAGCGGATGCCCGCCCACGAACGTGAAGCGCCGCGGCAGCGACTCGGCCCGCGCGACGATTTCGCGCTTCGTGCTGCCGACGTCCGTCACGATGGCGGCGCCGGGAACCTGGTCGTCCAGGGCCGCCAGCAGCTCGAGGTTCTGCCGTACCGGCGCGGCCAGGATGACCAGCTCCGCCTCCGCGATCACCACCGGGTCGTCGGCCGCGACGTCGATGGCGTGGCGGAGCATGGCCAGCTCGAGCACGTCCTTGCGATCGACGCCGATCACCAGGCCGCCCGGCCAACGCTCGCGGGCGGCAAGCGCAATCGACCCGCCGACGAGGCCCAGCCCGATGATCGCGACCTTGTCGAAGACCGGAGGCTCCGCCGAGGACTCGCCCGGCTGGATGACCGGCAGGCGGCGGCTCGTCCCTGCCATGTCGGCGATCAGGTCCCCCACCTGCGGCGTGGAACGGGCTCGACGCAGATGCTGCGGCCGATGGCCGGCGCGATGATGCGGAGCTCGGCCATCAGGTGCTCGAACTGGCCCGGGAACAGCGACTGCGCGCCGTCGCTGAGGGCCTGGTCCGGATCGGGATGGACCTCGATGATCAGGCCGTCCGCACCGGCCGCCACCGCCGCGCGGGCCATCGGCGCGACCTTGTCCCGCAGGCCGATGCCATGGCTCGGGTCCACGATGATCGGCAGGTGGCTCAGCTTGTGGATCACCGGGACCGCCGAGATGTCGAGCGTGTTCCGGGTATACCGCTCGAACGTTCGAATGCCCCGCTCGCACAGCACCACGTCGGTGTTGCCGCCGGAGAGCACGTACTCGGCCGACAGGAGCCACTCCTCGATCGTCGCGGAGATGCCGCGCTTGAGCAGCACCGGCGTCCTGATCCGGCCGAGCTCGCGCAGCAGCGTGAAGTTCTGCATGTTGCGGGCGCCGACCTGCAGCATGTCGGCGTAGCGGGCGACGAGCTCGATCTGGCTGATGTCCATCACCTCCGACACCAGCTTGAGGTTGTGCCGGTCGGCCGCCGCGCGGAGCAGCTTGAGCCCCTCCTCGCCCAACCCCTGGAAGCTGTAGGGCGAGCTCCGCGGCTTGAAGGCCCCGCCCCGCAGCATCTTCGCGCCGGCCTTGGCGAGCGCCGCGGCGGCCGCCTCCACCTGCTCCTCCGACTCCGCCGAGCAGGGGCCGGCGATCACCAGCACCTCGTCGCCGCCGATCCTTACGTCGCCGATCGACACGACGGTCTGCTCGGGCTTGAACGTCCGGCTCGCCAGCTTGTAGGGCTCCGTGATCCGCAGCACCTCGTGCACGCCGTCCATCACCTCGATCAACCGCTCGTCGAACGATCGATTGCCGCCCACGGCGCCAAGCACGGTCCGCAGCGCACCCGTCGAGCGGTGCACGTCGAATCCCTTGTCCACGAGCGTCGCGATGATGTGTTGAATCTGATCCTCCGACGCCCGCTCCTCCATTACCACAACCATGGGTTCTGCAACCTCCTCAGCTTCAATCAGACGGGGCTGCGCCCCGAGCCCCCGGCGTCCGCTTGCGGGGAC
>CAYGCV010000085.1:0-14084 GCA_964348425.1 uncultured Vicinamibacteraceae bacterium
GCAGTGGGGTCCCCGCAAGCGGACGCCGGGGGCTTGGGGCGCAGCCCCATCTGAAAAGTCAGGTCGAGCCGACGACGCCCTCGAGCGGGCTGCTGGCGGTGGCGTACGGCTTGCGCGGAATGCGGCCGGCGAGGAATCCGGCGCGTCCGGCTTCCACGGCAAGGCGCATCGCCCGCGCCATGACGACCGGGTCCCGCGCGCCGGCGATGCCGGTGTTCATCAGGACGCCGTCGGCACCCAGCTCCATGGCCAGCGCGGCGTCCGACGGCGTGCCGACGCCGGCGTCCACGATGACGGGCACGCCGGCCGCGCCCTTGATGATGCGGATGTTGTTGGCGTTCTGGATGCCCAGCCCGGAGCCGATGGGCGCCCCGAGCGGCATCACGGCCGCGGCGCCGGCGTCTTCGAGCTTGCGGCAGACCACCGGGTCGTCGTTGGTGTAGGGCAGCACGACGAAGTCGTCGCGGACCAGCCTGCGGGTCGCCTCGAGCAGGGCCTCGTTGTCGGGAAAGAGGGTGTGCTCGTCGCCGATCACCTCCAGCTTCACCCAGTTCGACAGGCCGACCTCGCGCGCCAGGTGGGCGGTTCGAACGGCCTCGTCCGCCGTGTAGCAGCCCGCCGTGTTGGGCAGCAGGAAGTACTTGTCGGCGTCGATGAAGTCGAGCAGCGATTCCTGCGAGCGGTCGGTGAGGTTGACCCGCCGCACGGCCACGGTCACCATCTCGGTTCCCGACGCCGCGTGCGCCTGCACCATGACCGGGTTCGACGGGTACTTGCCCGTCCCGACGATGAGACGCGAGCGGAACGTGCGGCCGGCCAGCGCCAGCGGATCAGCCGGCATGCGCGCCGCCCCCGACGAAGTTGACCACTTCCACCCGATCGCCGTCGCTCACGACCACCGTGTCGTACGCCGCGCGCTTCACTATCGCGAGGTTGTGCTCCACGGCGACTCGCCGCGCATCGATCTCGAGCCCGGCCAGCAACTGGCCCACGGTCAGTGGGCCCGCGATTTCGTAGGGATCACCGTTGAGCATGATTCTCAAGCGGCTGAAAGCGTACTCGCGCACGGGGGCGCAAGTCAAGGCTAAGCCCTTGTGCAATGGGAGGTTAGAACCTTGCGAGGGACCCGGCGCCGCCGCGAGCATTGACTTGCTTCCGAGGCGGCGGTACGATGGGTTGCGTACTTTGATATTTTTGTCACAAGCTGGTCATCCGCGGGGCGGTCGCCCGTATTTTTCCGACCACGCTTGAGAAAACATTCACAACTTAGATGGCTCTCCACCGCTTCCGGAAGGGTCTTCGGCTGCCGCTAGCGGGCGCACCGGTTCAGGAGCTCGAGCGGGCGCCCGCGCCGCGGCACGTGGCGCTCGTTGCGGCGGACTTCGTCGGCCTGCGTCCGACCATGCACGTCGCGGTGGGCGACAGCGTGCGCCGCGGCCAGCTCCTGCTCGAGGACAAGAAGACGACCGGGGTGCGCTACACCGCGCCGGCCGCCGGCACCGTGACGGCCGTCAACCGCGGCGACCGGCGCGCCCTGCAGTCCGTCGTCATCGAGCTGAGCCGCGCGGAGCGCGAGAACCGCGAGCCGGAGCAGGAGAGCTACCGGGCGTTCACGGGTCGCCACCCCGCCGGGTTGAGCCCGGACGAGGTGCAGGCGCTGCTCGTCGAGTCCGGCCTGTGGGTCGCGCTGCGGGCTCGCCCCTTCGGACGCGTGGCGAGTCCGGCCGCCCGGCCGCACTCCATCTTCGTCACGGCCATCGACACGCAGCCGCTCGCGCCGTCGCTCGACGCGGCGGTGACGGATGCAACGGCCTTCGAGTGGGGCGTGGCGGCCGTCGGCCGCCTCACCGACGGCCCCGTCTTCGTGTGCACCGCGCCGGAGACCGCCATCCCGGTCCCGGCCGGCGAGCGCGTGCGTCACGAGCAGTTCGCCGGCCCGCATCCGGCGGGCACGGTCGGCCTGCACATCCACACGCTGGATCCGGTCGATCGCAGCAAGACGGTCTGGCACCTCGGCGCGCAGGACGTCGCGGCAATCGGTGCGCTGTTCCGCACCGGGTCGCTGGAGGCGGCCCGGGTCGTCGCGCTCGGCGGGCCGCCGGTGCGGCGGCCGCGGCTGCTGCGCACGCGGCTGGGCGCCGCCCTCGACGACGTGCTCCGCGGCGAGCTCGAGGACGTGGAGACGCGGGCGATCTCCGGCTCGGTGCTGGCCGGGCGCGCGGCCGCCGGTCCGGTGCACGGCTACCTGGGACGCTACCACCAGCAGATCTCGGTGCTCGCCGAGGGGCGCGAGCGGGAGTTCCTCGGCTGGCTCGGGCCCGGCCTCGACAAGTTCTCCGCGATCCGGACGTTCGTCTCCGCGTGCCTGCCCCGCCGGCCGCTGCGCCTGACGACCTCCACCAACGGCTCGCAGCGGGCCATCGTGCCGCTCGGCACGTTCGAGCGCGTCATGCCGCTCGACCTGATGGCGACGCCCCTGCTGCGAGCCCTGCTCATGAACGACGTCGACCGCGCCGAGGAGCTCGGGTGCCTCGAGCTGGACGAGGAGGACCTGGCGCTCTGCACGTTCGTCTGCGCCGGCAAGAACGACTACGGGCCGCACCTGCGTCATGTGCTGGACACGCTCGAGAAGGAAGGATAGGGAGGCCGCCGCCGCGTCATGAAGTTTCTGCGCCGTCTCCTCGACCGGCAGGCGCACCACTTCGAGCCGGGCGGCCGGCTCGAGAAGCTGTACGCCCTCTGGGAGGCCCAGGACACGTTCCTGTACACCCCCGGTCACGTGACCGGAGGCCCGTCCCACGTCCGCGACGGCCTCGATCTGAAGCGGATGATGATGACGGTGGTGGTGGCGCTGGCCGGTTGCATCTACATGGCCTTCCACAACACCGGCTACCAGGCCAACCGGGCCATCGCCATGGGCGCCCCGCCGCTCGAGACCTGGCAGACCCGCGTGGTCGAGCTGCTCGGGATCGGGTTCTCGCCGGAGAGCTGGGCGGCATGTTTCGTGCACGGCGGGCTGTACTACCTGCCGGTGCTGGCGGTGACGTTCGCCGTGGGCGGCTTCTGGGAGATGCTGTTCGCCTCCGTGCGCAAGCACGACGTGAACGAAGGGTTCCTGGTGAGCGGGATGCTGTTCCCGCTGATCCTGCCCCCGACCATACCGCTCTGGCAGGTCGCGCTCGGCGTGTCGTTCGGCATCGTCGTGGGCAAGGAGATCTTCGGCGGCACCGGCATGAACGTCCTGAACCCGGCGCTGGTCGGCCGTGCGTTCCTCTTCTTCGCCTATCCGGCCGATATCTCCGGGGACACGGTGTGGATTGCGGCGCAGACCACGACCGACGGCGTGAGCGGCGCCACCTCGCTGGCGCAGGCGACGCTGGGCGGCACGTCCGCGGTGGCCGCGGCGGTCGAGCCGTGGAGCGCGTTCGTCGGCTTCATCCCGGGCTCGATGGGCGAGACGTCGATGGTCGCCTGCCTGCTCGGGGCGGCGGTGCTGGTGGTGACCGGCGTCGGGTCGTGGCGCATCATGGTGAGCGTGGCGGCCGGAACCGCGGTCATGGCCCTGACCCTGAACGGCATCGGCTCGGCGACCAACCCGTTCTTCGACGTGTCGCCGTCCTGGCACTTTCTGCTCGGGGGCTGGGCATTCGGCACCGTCTACATGGCGACCGACCCGGTCTCGGCGCCGACGGCGCTGCGGGGGCAGTACGTCTACGGCTTTCTCATCGGGGTGCTGGCGGTGCTGATCCGCGTGGTCAACCCGGCCTACCCCGAGGGCATGATGCTCGCCATCCTGTTCATGAACCTGTTCGCGCCCCTGATCGACTACTTCGCCGTCCAGGCGAACATCAGACGGAGGAGGGCCCGGAATGCACGCTAGCGTGGCCTACAATCTCGCCTTCGCGGCCGCCGTCTGCGTCGTCTGCGCCATCGTCGTCTCGACCTCGGCGGTGGCGCTCCAGGACCTGCAGGCGGCGAACGCGGCGCTCGAGAAGCGCCGCAACGTGCTCGTGGCGGCCGGGCTGGCCATGAGCGACGAGCGGCCGTCGGCCGAGGAGATCGACGCCCGCTTCCAGGCGATTCGCGCCGTGGTCATCGACGTGGCGACTGGGGAGGAGGTCGCGGACATCGACCCCGATGCGTTCGACGACCGCGCGGCCGCGGCCGACCAGGACACCAGCCGCGCCGCGGCCGACAACCCGGCGGGGATCGCGCGGGTGGCGCACCACACCGTCGTCTACGAGCTGCGCGGCGCCGGCGGCGCGCTCGAGCTCGTGATCCTGCCCATCAGCGGGATGGGCCTGTGGTCGACGCTGTACGGGTTCGTCGCCTTCGACGCCGACCTGCAGACCATCCGCGGCATCACCTACTATGAGCACGGGGAGACGCCGGGTCTCGGCGGCGAGGTCGACAACCCGCGCTGGAAGGCGCTGTGGCCGGGCCGCCAGGCGTTCGGCGACGACGACGAGGTGCGCATCGAGGTCATCCGCGGCCGGGCCGGCCCGGTCGAGGCCGATCCGTATCGGGTGGACGGTCTCGCCGGGGCGACGATGACGAGCCGCGGCGTCACCAACATGCTGCGCTTCTGGCTCGGCGGGGAAGGATTTCGCCCGTACCTGGAGCGGTTGCGGGCCGGAGGGGGCGCCTGATGGCCGTGCAGACGAAGACGCGTGAAGCGCTCGTCGACCCGATCTTCAACAACAACCCGATCACGCTGCAGGTGCTGGGCATCTGCTCGGCCCTGGCCGTGACGACGAGGATGGACACCGCCCTGGTGATGAGCGCCGCCGTCATCGGGGTGACGATGTCCTCGAATTTCTTCGTGAGCGCCCTGCGCCAGCACATTCCGACGAACATCCGGATCATCGTGCAGCTCACGATCATCGCCTCGCTGGTCATCGTGGTCGACCAGTTGCTCAAGGCCTATCTGTTCGAGATCTCGCAGCAGCTCTCCGTCTTCGTGGGCCTCATCATCACCAACTGCATCATCATGGGCCGCGCCGAGGCGTACGCCATGCAGAACCCGCCGGCGATGAGCCTGATCGACGGCATCGGCAACGGCCTGGGCTACGGGGCCATCCTGATGGGCACCGCGTTCCTGCGCGAGCTGCTCGGCTTCGGCACCCTGTTCGGCACCCAGCTCCTGCCGCTCGCGAGCGAGGGCGGGTGGTACACGCCGAACGGGCTCATGGTGCTCTCGCCGGGCGCGTTCTTCATCATCGGCTTCTTCATCTGGGCGCTGCGGGCCTGGAAGCCGGAGCAGATCGAGAGCGAGTGATGGAGCACTACGTCAACCTCGCCGTCAAGGCCGTCTTCGTCGAGAACATGGCGCTGGCCTTCTTCCTGGGCATGTGCTCCTTCCTGGCCGTGTCGCGGCAGGTGAAGACCGCGCTGGGCCTCGGCGTGGCGGTCATTTTCGTGCTGACCATCACGGTGCCGATGAACAACGTGATCCACACCCGCCTGCTGCAGCCCGGCGCGCTGGGCTGGCTGCACCCCGGCCTGGCGGAGCAGGACCTGACGTTCCTCGGGTTCCTCACCTACATCGGCACCATCGCCGCCATGGTGCAGATCGTGGAGATGACGCTCGACCGCTTCGTCCCGAAGCTGTACGCGGCGCTCGGCATCTTCCTGCCGCTCATCGCGGTGAACTGCGCCATTCTGGGGGCATCGCTGTTCATGGTGGAGCGCAGCTACACGCTGGCCGAGAGCACCGTCTTCGGGTTCGGGTCCGGCGTCGGCTGGGCGCTGGCCATCGTGGCCCTGGCCGGCATCCGCGAGCGCCTGCGCTACAGCAATCCCCCGGCGGGGCTGCGGGGCCTCGGCCTCACGTTCATCCTGGTCGGGCTGATGGCGATCGGCTTCATGGCGTTCGCCGGCGTGCAGTTGTAGGAGCGCGGCATGATCACGGTCACACTCGGCGTGGCGATGTTCACGTTCACGATCGTGTCGCTGGTCGGTCTGCTGATGGTGGCCAGACGGCAGCTCGTCGCGACCGGCAGCGTGAGCATCACGGTCAACGACGAGGCGGATCGGGCGCTGCAGGCGCCCTGCGGCGGCACCCTGCTCGGCACGCTGGCCGCGAGCCGGCTCTTCATTCCGTCCGCCTGCGGCGGCAAGGGGAGCTGCGGCGTCTGCAAGGTGAAGGTGCTCGACGGCGGCGGCGCCGTGCTGCCGACCGAGCTCAGCCACCTCGACCGCGGCGAGGTGCGCGACGGGGTGCGGCTGTCCTGCCAGGTGAAGGTCAAGCAGGACATGCGCATCGCGATACCGGCCGAGATCTTCGACATCCGCCGCTGGCAGTGCAAGGTCCGCTCGAACCACAACGTCGCCACGTTCATCAAGGAGCTGCTGCTCGAGCTGCCCCCCGGCGAGGCGGTGCCGTTCCGGGCCGGCGGGTACATCCAGATCGAGGCGCCGGAGGGGAGCTACCCGTACCAGGGCATCGACGTCGAGGACGAGTACCGCGCCGACTGGGACAAGTTCAACCTGTGGAAGTACACGGCCGAGCTCGACGAGCCGGTGACCCGCGCGTACTCGATGGCGAACTACCCGGAGGAAAAGGGCGTCATCATGCTCAACGTGCGCATCGCCTCGCCGCCGCCGCGCGCGCCGGAGGGCACGCCGCCGGGCAAGATGACGGCGTACCTGTTCGGCCTCAAGCCGGGCGACGACGTGACCATCTCCGGGCCCTTCGGGGAGTTCTTCGCCCGGGACACCGACGCGGAGATGCTGTTCATCGGGGGCGGCGCGGGGATGGCGCCCATGCGCTCCCACATCTTCGATCAGTTCCGCCGCCTCCACACGGCGCGCAAGGTGAGCTTCTGGTACGGCGCGCGCAGCCTCCGCGAGGCGTTCTACATCGACGACTTCGACACCATCGCGGCCGAGCACGACAACTTCGAATGGCACCTGGCCCTGTCCGAGCCGCTGCCCGAGGACAACTGGACGGGCGACACGGGCTTCATTCACCAGGTCGTCTACAACAACTACCTCAAGGACCACCCCGCGCCCGAGGACGTCGAGTACTACCTGTGCGGCCCGCCGCTCATGCTGAAGGCGTGCATGGAGATGCTGGACGGGCTGGGCGTCGAGCCCGAGAACATCCTGTTCGACGACTTCGGATAGGGCGCGCCGGAGAGTTGGCCGCCGTGCGACGAGCCCGCGCGCTCCTGCCCGTCCTGCTCTGCGCCGGCGCCTGCCTGCCCGCGGGCGACGGGCCCGCGGTCCACCGCTTCGAGGGCCCGACCATGGGCACGACGTTCGCCGTGCGGGTCGTGGCCGACGACCTGAGCGACGAACGCGTGGCCGCGCTGCGGGCGACGATCGAGCAGACGCTGGCCGGCGTCGACGAGCGCATGTCGACCTACCGCCCCGAGTCGGAGGTCAGCCGCTTCAACCGCGCCCGCAGCACCGAGCCGTTCCGGGTGTCGGCCGACACGCTGGCGGTGCTGCGGCACGCGCTCGAGATCAGCGAGCTGACCGGCGGCGCCTTCGACGTCACCGTCGGGCCGCTGGTCGACGCCTGGGGCTTCGGGCCGGCGGGGGAGCCGGCCGCGCTGCCGACCGGGCGCGACATCGACCGCCTGCGGCGGCAGGTCGGCTTCCGGCAGTTGCGGATCGAACCCGCCACGTCGTCGATCCGCAAGCTCGTCCCGCGGCTGTCCTGCGACCTGTCCGCGCTCGCGAAGGGGTACGCGGTCGATCGGCTGGCCGAGCGGCTGCGCGCGGACGGGTTCGCCTCGTACCTGGTCGAGGTGGGCGGGGAGGTGCGCGCCGGCGGGCTGAGCCCGCGCGGCGACGCGTGGCGCGTCGGCATCGAGCGGCCCGCGCCGGGGCCGCCGGCCGTCCAGCGCCTGGTCCGCCTGCGCGATCGGGCGCTCGCGACCTCGGGCGACTACCGCAACTACTACGAGGTCGATGGCCGGCGCGTCTCGCACACCATCGATCCGCGCAGCGGCCGGCCGGTAGACCACGGGCTGGCGTCGGTCAGCGTCGTCGAGCCGCTGTGCGTCCGCGCCGACGCCATCGCCACGGCCCTCGGGGTCCTGGGCCCCGACGCGGGCTACGAGCTGGCCGTCGCGCAGGGCTGGGCCGCGCTGCTCATCGTCCGCGGTGACGACGGCACGCTGCACGAACGCGAGACGCCCGCTTTCGCCGCGCTGACGGCGGAGCGGTGATGCGCCGGACGTGGCCGACAGCCGCGATCGCGCCGGAATCGAAAGCTGAGAGGTATATTTTGAGGATAGGGGAGGACGCCAATGTCGTTGCCCATGCCGAGGAAGCTGACGCGAGAGGAAGAGGCGGTGATCAGCCGGCTCAAGAGGTCCGCCGGCCGACCGCTGACTCGAGAGGAGGTAACCGACCAGCGCATCTCGTGGGTGTTCGGCAACCTGCCGCGCGGGAGCACGCTCACGCGTGAGGAGGTGGCCCGGCTACTCGAGTCGAGCGCCGGCGAATGATCCTGTACGAGCTGTTCGAGGACGAACAGCATCCAGCGTATCGTCAGCTCTCGGTGGACAACCTCGCGCGGCAGTACAGTTTCCTGGGTTCGATCGTCAACGCGGCGATCAGCGCTCGGCGGCCGATGCTGTCAGCAGCGATCATCAAGGCACTGAACTACCACGCCATCTCGTGCCTGCACGTGAACGCGGGCGAGTACCGCCCCTGCGACGTCACCGCGGGAAACCACGACCCGCCGGCGCACTACCGCGTCACCGAGTTGATGAACGCTTTCGTCAACGAGGTCAACCGGTATTGGGAGACGACCGACGTGCTGTCGCTGGCGAGCTACTGCCTGTGGCGGCTGAACTACATCCATCCCTTCATCAACGGAAACGGCCGCACGGCGCGGGCGCTCTGCTACTACGTCGTGTGCGTAAATGCCGGAGGTCTTCTCGGTGGCCGTCCGACATTGCCTGAACTGATCCATCGGAACCGAGACGAGTACGTGCAGCTGCTCCGGGCTGCCGACGAGGCCTTCAGGGAGGGGCGTGCGGACTTGCTGGATGGGCTGCGGACGTTCGTCTCGGGCCTCCTGGCGGAACAGCTCGGGGACGCATAGGGGCCTGCCCGCCAGACCAGGGCGACGCCGTGCGACTCGGCTGGTGCGGCTCGGCGCCGGGCGACGGGCGGTATGTCCCCCGGCCGACGCGAGACCGGCCTTCGCCGCGCTGGCCGGCGCCCGTTGATGCCCGCCGGCTGGTAAGATGGACTGAGGATGGCGCTGTTCCTGCTCTCCGTGGCCGTGATCGCGGCGGCCATGCTGGTGATGGCCGTCGGCGTCCTCTTCAACTATCCCTGCCTGCGCGGCTCCTGCGGCGGCCCGGACGTGGTCGGGCCGGACGGCGAATCGCTGCGCTGTGCCGCCTGTCCCAGACGCAAGTCAGCCGGCGATTCCGTCTGACGCGATCCGCGCCAGCACGGCGGCCAGCGCGTCGTCCTCCGCGGGCGGCACGGTGCGGAGGTCGAGCACGACCTCGTCGCGCTCGATGCGGCCGATGACGGGCGGCGCGGCGCGGCGCAGGCACGCCTCGACGCCGTCCGCGCTGCAGCCGTCGAGCCGCACGCGCAGGAGGCGGGTCGGGAGCGTCAGGCCGGGGGTGGTGCCGCCGCCGATGGTCGACTCGCCGGCGCCCACCGTGAGGGTCAGGCCGGCGGCGTGCGGCAGATTGCTGGCGATCCGGCGCGCGCGCGCATCCAATGCGTCCACCGTCGCCCGAATCATCGCCAGCACCGGGATCGACCGCGCGGCGCGTCCGGTTGCATGCTCCAGCAGCGTGGCTTCCAGCGCGGCGTACGCCAGCTTGTCCGCGCGCAGGGCCCGCATGAGCGGATGCCGGCGGATCGGCTGCAGGCGGTCGCTCCGCCCGACGAGGATGCCGGCCTGGGGCCCGCCGAGCAGCTTGTCGCCGCTGAAGCAGCAGACGGCGACCCCGGCTTCCACGCTGGCGCCCACGGTGGGCTCGTCGCGGCCCGGCGGCCCGTCCCCCCAGGCGGATCGATCCAGCAGGTTGCCGCTGCCGAGATCCTCGACGACCGGCAGGTCGAACTGCCGGCCGAGCGCCGTGAGCGCGGCCAGCGGCGGGCGCTCGGTGAAGCCCTCGATGCGGAAGTTCGACGGGTGCACGCGCAGGATGAGCGCGGAGCGGTCGCTGATGGCGGCGGCGTAGTCGGCGGCGCGCGTCCGGTTGGTGGTGCCGACCTCCCGCAGCAGCGCGCCCGATTGGCGCAGGACGTCGGGAATGCGGAACCCGCCCCCGATCTCGACGAGCTCGCCGCGCGAGATGAGCACCTCGCGGCCGGCGGCGAGCGCGGCCACGGCCAGCAGCACCGCGGCGGCGTTGTTGTTGACGACGGCCGCGTCCTCCGCGCCGGTGAGACGCCGCAGCAGCGCCCGCGCGTGGACGCCGCGCGAGCCGCGCCCCCCGCGGTCGAGGTCGTACTCGAGGTTGGCGTAGCCAGCCACGGCCGCCAGGCGCTCGACCGCCGGCCGGCCGAGCGGCGCGCGGCCCAGGTTCGTGTGCACGATGACGCCGGTGGCGTTGATCACCGGCCGCAGCGACGGCGAGAGCGCGGCCGGCAGTTGCCGCGCCAGACTGCTCTCGATGCGGCGCGCGACCGCCTCGCGGTCGGCGTCGGGCTCCGCTGCGTCCGCCAGCCGCGCCCGGACGGACTGTGCCTCCGCCCGCAGGGCGGCAACCACCGCGGCGCGCCCGAAGCGGGCCTCGAGCCGCCGCACGGCGTCGCGCTGACGGAGCTGCTCGATCGAGGGAATGACGTGCAGGATGTCGGCCACCTCCCGGCCGCTGTCTTGCCGGGGTTCGACCGTTCAGGATACCATCGGGCGCCGCGCAGGCGGCCCCACCCAACCATCGTGCTTGCAGGGAGGCAGTGAGCGTCATGCGTGCGTTGTTGAGCGTCTCGGACAAGACGGGTCTCGTCGAGCTCGCGCGGGGTCTCGCGGAGCGCAATGTCGAGCTGGTGTCGACCGGCGGCACCGCCCGGGCCCTGCGCGACGCCGGGCTGGAGGTCATGGGCATCTCCGAGGTCACCGGCTTTCCCGAGATGATGGATGGCCGCGTGAAGACGCTGCACCCCGCGGTGCACGGCGCCATCCTGGCCCGGCGGCATCGGCCGGACGATCTGTCGGCGCTGGCGCACCAGGGGATCCGGCCCATCGATCTGGTCGCGGTCAACCTGTACCCGTTCGCCAGCGCGGCGGCCCGGCCCGACACGAGCTTCGACGAGCTGATCGAGCAGATCGACATCGGCGGGCCGAGCATGGTGCGGTCGGCCGCCAAGAACTTCCGGGACGTGCTGGTGGTGGTCGACCCGGCGGACTATTCCCGCGTGCTGCAGGCGCTCGACGATCCGGGCCGGCTGGATCAGCGCTTCCGCTTCGACCTCGCCCGCAAGGCCTTCGCGCACACCGCCGAGTACGACGGCACCATCGCGGCCGCGCTGGCGGCGGTGGGCGTCGACGACGGACGGTTCACCCGCACGCCGCTGACGCTGGACGGGCTGGCGCCCGACCATCTGGCGGTGTCCGGACGCAAGCTCCGGGACCTCCGCTACGGGGAGAATCCGCACCAGGCGGCGGCGCTCTACGGGGTCGAGCCGGCCTGGGGGTTCGGGGCGGCGCAGGTCGTGCAGGGCAAGGGGCTGTCGTTCACGAACCTGCTGGATCTCGACGCGGCCGCGCGCCTGGCGCTGGAGTTCTCCGCGCCCGCCGCCGTGGTCATCAAGCACACGAACCCGTGCGGCGTGGCGACGGCCGAGACGCTCCATGACGCGTACGTCGCCGCTCGCGAGGTAGATCCCCTCTCGGCGTTCGGCGGCATCGTCGGGCTGAACCGGCCGCTCGACGCCGACACGGCCGGCGCGATCACCAGCACCTTCATCGAGGCCGTGGTCGCGCCCGCCGCGTCGGACGCGGCGCGCGCCGTCCTCGCGGCCAAGAAGAACCTGCGGCTCGTGCTCGCCGACTTCGGTCGCCTGACCGGGACCGGAGCTGACCGGCGCGAGGTGCGGTCCATCCTGGGCGGCCTGCTGGTCCAGGAGCGCGACCGCGTCACCGAGGCGGCGGCAGAGTGGCGCGACGGCGCCGAGATCGCGCCCGGCACGCGGCTGCGTGTCGCCACCAGGCGGGCGCCGACCGCACCGGAATGGGCGGCCCTGCGGTTCGCCTGGCGGGTGTGCGCCCACGTCAAGTCGAACACGATTCTCTTCGCCCACGCCGATCGCGCGGCGGCCGTCGGGGCCGGCCAGATGAGCCGCGTCGACGCGGTCAAGGTCGCGACGCTGAAGGCGGGCTCGCTGACCGGGACGGTGGCCGCGTCCGACGCGTTCTTTCCGTTTCGCGACGGGATCGACGCGATAGCCGCCGCCGGCGCCACGGCGGTCGTGCAGCCCGGCGGCTCGCGCCGCGACGAGGAGGTCATCGCTGCCGCCGACGAGCACGGGCTGGCGATGGTGTTCGCGGGCCGGCGGCACTTCCGGCATTGAGAGTTGGGCGGGGCCGGGCGGTAGAATACGGCCGCTATGGACGTGGACGAGAGGGCGCATCCGGCATGAGAACAGAGCTGCTTGCGGTAGCGGGCGCCGTCGTCATCGCATGCGGGGCGCTGCCGGCCGCCGGCGGGCAGGAACCGGACGGGATGGGGCCGACCGTGCCGCTGGTCAGGGCCGTCGGCTGCGTCGAGAAGGACGGGGATGCTTGGTTTCTGAGCCGCGCGACCGATCCGGAGGTGACCCGCTACCCCTTTCCCAGCGCCGTGGAGCTCGAGGACGCGGGCCGCGCGGCGCTCGGGTCCAATCGCCTTGAGCTGGTCGGGGTGACCGATTTTCTCGACGCCGAGGGGCTGCTGGCGTCGTTCCAGCGGGCCGAGCATACGGCGCCGGGGTCGGTCAACGCGACCGGAGCGCTCGCCGCGGGGCGCAGGGTCGCCGTCAAGGGTCTGTACATCACGAGCGTCGAACCCCGCCGCGTGAACCTCACGTCCGCGATGGCGGTCGCCGACACGTGCGGCTGACGCGACCGCGGCCGTGCTCGCTGCGCGCGGGCCGCCACCCGTGCAGGAGATACCCGTGAAGACTCTCTGCTCGCTCCTGCTCGCCGGTCTGCTCTGTCTCGTTCCGTCGCTCGCGGACGCGCAGGTGACGGTCACCGACTGGCGGGGAGAGACGGTCGACGCCACCGCCGGCTCGGTCGACTCGAACGGCGTCAGGATCGTGTACCACACGGCCGGCGAGGGTCCGCTCGTGATCTTCGTGCACGGCGTCGCCAGTCCGTGGCACGACTACCGGCATCAGATCGTGATGCTCTCCGACAAGTACCGCGTGGTCGCGATGTCGACCCGCGGCACCGACATGAGCGACAAGCCGGCCGGCTACGAGCACTACGCCTCGGCCCGCATCGCCGACGACATCAGCGCCATCATCGAGCACTTCGGCGAGGAGCGGGCGACGATCGTCGGCCAGGACAGCGGCGGCCTGCACGCGTGGCACTTCGCGATGACGCATCCGGAGCAGACGGAGCGGCTGATCTCGCTGGGCTCGGTGCATCCGGCGGGGCTCATCCGCGAGCTGATCGACAACCCGGAGCAGCAGGCGGCGAGCGCGTTCCAGTGGGGCATGCAGGAGAACCCGGACGCGGGCCGCGACTTCGGCGAGACGGTCCGCAATGCGCCCATCGATCCGGACGAGCCGGCGAACCTCGCCGCGCTGCGGAGAGAGGCCAACGCGCGCATCGATCCCGAGTCGGTCGTCGGGTTCTACAAGATGAACTGGCCGGCGCGGCCGGTGACGCCGGAGACGGCGGCGTTCGGGTTCAGGTTCGGCGAGTTTCCGCCCGTGCAGGCGCCCACGCTGCTCATCGTCGGCCAGGACGCACCGTTCTTCATGGGCGCGACGCTGGCCGACACCTGGGAGTGGGTCGACGCGCCGCTGACGATTCAGGTGCTCCCGGGCGTCCGCCACGGACCGCATCGCGAGGCGCCGGCGTTTGTGACCCCGCGCATCCTGGAGTGGCTGGAGACGGGACGCTAGTAGCTTCAATTAGATGGGGCTGCGCCCCAAGCCCC
>CAYGCV010000086.1:0-14080 GCA_964348425.1 uncultured Vicinamibacteraceae bacterium
CATCGACAAGGTGGCGCGTATTGCAATGCGCATTTCCGGGACGGCACACTAGCCCTCGTGGTCGATGAGCGGGGACGCCTGCCGGGTATCGTGCCCCTGCCACGTAGATCGCATGCGGCCCGACGCCGGGCTGCCTGCTGAATACCACACCTGCGCCTGCAGGGAATAGGCGGGAGACCCGCACAACACGTGTGCGATCTGCGTGGCAACCGGCCCGGTGACCAATTCCGGGCATCGGGAGTACCCGCGATGACGGGGGCCGGTTGCTGGCGGGACAGCGAGTGTCAGGGCAAACCAAGGGCGGACGCCCGCTCGGGGTGACCTCACCGGACCGCTGACCGGCCCCCGACCAAGACACGGGAGGGGACGGGGTGGCTCATGGCTGAATGGACGATCGCAGGGCTGTTGGGAGCCATTGTTCTGATTCTGTACGTGGAGCTTCGCGAGAGCGCCCGAGCGCACCGCTTGATGGAGAAGGGGCACGAGCAGATCCGACAGGACCTGGTCCGCGAACTCGGCAAGCTCGATCGGCGGATGGAGCTGTCACACGAGGCCCTTGTGCGGAACTCGGATCAGGTGGCGGGCGCCGTCCGAGACTTGCAGCGTGTCGTTCACGGCGAGGGCGCCTGAACTCGCGTCAAAATCGTAATTGTGATTGAAAGCGATGGCGATCTTCGACGGAACCACGGGCAACGATCAGTACTTCGGCACGCCTGATCCTGACCGGATCGAGGGCGGCGACGGGCAGGACCAGCTCAGGGGCGGGAGCGGAAACGACACCATCGAGGGTGGGGACGGGCCGGACTCACTATACGGCGACCGAGACAACGACACGATTCGCGGCGACGATGGTGACGACGTGATCCGCGGCGGGCGTGGCAACGACAGGATCTACGGCGGTGACGACGTGGATGTGCTGTTCGGCGACCGCGACAACGACATCCTCTGGGGAGGCGACGATGACGATGTCCTGCTTGGGGGCTTGGGGAACGATACCCTCGTAGGTGGTGACGGAGCCGACATCATCAACGGCGGGCCGGGGACGGACACGGTCAGCTACGAGGGGTCTTCGGGCGGAATCGATATCGAACTGTACAATTCGTCAGTCGAAGGCGGCGACGGGGACGGTGACGTGCTCGTCAGCATCGAGAGCGTCATCGGATCGCCGCACGATGACGAGATCGCCGGCTCCATCTTCGGTGGCGCAACCATCAACGGGGGTGGTGGAAACGACAGCATCATCGCCATCGCGGCAGACACCATCATCGGCGGCTCTGGCCGCGATCTCTTCGTGTTCGGCGAGGTGACCGACGGCGCCACAGTGAAGGACTTCAAGAAGGGCGAGGACAAGATCGTCCTCGTCCACAGCGAGGACTGGGTCTACATCAGCGAAGACGATCTCGATCTGATGCTGCGCTTCAGCGACGGCAACGTCCTGAGCCTCGAACTGCTCGGGATCGGGTTCGATGACGCCGGTGAGGTGACCCTGAACGTGCCCGTGTCATCGCTGGACGCGTCGGACTTCATCATCGGGTAGCGCTCGCGGCGAACGCCGACTCGCGGCGGAGTGGCGTTCGGGAGTCGAGAGGGATTCGACCGTCTGTCGGAAGCCAAGAAGGCCCCGCTCGGCGCGGGCGACGCCTGGACCAGGATGGCGCTGGACGCGGACTCCAAGCTCCTGATCTCGTGGCTGGTCGGTCCGCGCGAGGCCGGTTCCGCGTTCACGTTCATCCACGACCTCAACGATCGGGTCGTCGGCCGCCCGCAGATCACGTCGGATGGGCTCATGGCCTACCGTACGGCTGTCGAGGACGCCTTCGGAGCCGACGTGGGCTACGCGCAGTTCACATGATCTACAAGCCGAGCGGCGACGCCAGCCACCGATACAGCCCGCCGGAATCGGCGCGGTCAAGACGCCGGTCAGCGGCAACCCGGATCGGCAGCACATCTCCACGAGCTTCGTAGAACACCAGAACCTGAACCTGCGGATGGGCGTCCCGCGCTTCACGAGGTTGACCAACGCCTTCGGCAAAAAGCTGGCGAACCAGGTGCATGCGCTCGCGCGGGGACCAGGTACTGGCGGCGGAAGGTGGCAAAGTCAAAACCAAGACACTACCCCGCGGCGGTGCTCAATTGACTCCGCGGCCGCGTACACGCTACGATAAGCGGCTGCGGTTCAGTCGCTTAGACGCCATCTATCGCATCCGGTTCCAGCATGTTCGACGCCCTGGGCAACCGCTTCCGCGACGTGTTCTCCGCGCTGCGGGGCGAGGTCCGGCTGACGCCGGAAACGGTCGAGTCGGCCCTGCGCCAGATTCGCCTGGCGCTGCTCGAGGCGGATGTCAACTTCAAGGTCGTCAAGGCGTTCATCGATCGCGTGCGGGACCGGGCGGTCGACCGGGCCGTGCTTGACAGCCTGACCCCGGCGCAGCAGGTGGTCGGCATCGTCAGGCAGGAGCTGCTCGCGCTGTTCGGCGACCCGGCGCCGCAACTCGCGGCCGCCGGCCGCCGCCCGCGGGTGGTCATGCTGCTCGGCCTGCAGGGTTCGGGCAAGACGACCACGTCCGCCAAGCTGGGGCGCTGGCTGGCGGGCCAGGGGCGGCATCCGCTGCTGGTGTCGACCGACGTGCGGCGGCCCGCGGCGATCACGCAGCTCAACGTGGTGGGCCGGGAGGCCGGCCTGCGCGTTCACGATCCGACGGATGCACCCGAACCGGCCGAGCGCGCGCGGTCCGCGCTCGCGCAGGCCAGGGCGCTCGGTTGCGACGTGGTCATCGTCGACACCGCCGGGCGGCTGCACATCGACGACCCGTTGATGGCCGAGCTGGAGTCGATCGCGGCGGTCGTCGAGCCGTCGGACCGGTTGTATGTCGGCGACGCGATGACGGGCCAGGATGCCGTCAAGAGCGCCGGCGAGTTCCATCAGCGCCTCGGGATCACCGGGATCGTGCTGACCAAGATGGACGGTGACGCCCGCGGGGGCGCGGCGCTGTCGATCGTGGCGGTGGTCGGCGTGCCGATCGTCTTCAGCGGCGTGGGCGAGCGGCTCGACGACTTCGAGCCGTTCAGGCCGGAGCGCGTGGTGTCGCGCATGCTCGGCATGGGCGACATCCTGACCCTGGTCGAGCGCGCGGAGCAGGTGGTCACGCGCGAGCGCGCGCAGGAGGTGGAGGAGCGGCTGCTGCGCGATCAGCTCACGCTGGACGATCTGCGCGAGCAGTTGGCGACGGTCCGTCGGATGGGCCCCCTCGACCAGCTCGTCGGTCTCATGCCGGGCATGAGCGCGCTCCCGGGCGGCCGGCCCGAGATCGACCCGCGGGAGCTGTCGCGAACGGCGGCGATCATCGACTCGATGACACCCGAGGAGCGCCGCCGGCCGGTGCTGATCAACGGCAGCCGGCGCAAGCGCATCGCGCGCGGCAGCGGCGTCTCGGTGGAGGCGGTCAATCGCCTGCTGCGGCAGTTTGCGCAGATGCGAAAGATGCTCAAGACCGTCCGGGGCCTGGCCGGGCGCAAGCGCAAGTCGAAGGCTCGCCGCGGCCGCCCGGGCCCAGGCAGGCTCGGACCGCGCCGGATGCCCAGCTAGGAGTCTGCGCCGGGGCGCAGCCCCGTCTGATGGAAAGCCGGAGAGGTGGGAGACGCATGCTCACGATTCGAATGCGGCGGGTAGGGGCCAAGAAGCGGCCATATTTCCGGGTGGTGGTGATCGAGTCGCACACCGCGCGCGACGGGCGCGCGCTGGAGGTGCTGGGCCACTACAACCCGACCGCCCGGCCGGAAACGCTGGTGCTGGACCGCGAACGGCTGCAGCACTGGATGGCGCGCGGCGCGCAGCCCAGCGATACCGTGCGCACCCTGGTGGCCCGTCATCCTGCGCCGGCGGACGAGGGCGGCAGCGCGGCGCCGCAGGCGCCGGACGCACCCGCGGCCCAGCAGGCAGGCGCATGACCCGTGCGCGGGACGTGGTCGAGGTCGTGGCGCGCGCGCTAGTCGATCATCCGGACGCGGTGAGCGTGACGGAGACGGACCGGCGGGACGGGACGCGCGTGGCGCTGCGGACCGAGGCGGGCGACCTGGGCAAGCTCATCGGCCGGCAGGGCCGCACGGCGGAGGCGATCCGTGCGCTGGCGCTGGCTGCGGCCGAGCTCGACGGCGACCTCGCGCGCGTGGATTTCCTGGATGCCGATGAATGAGGGCGAGACGGTTGCCTGGGACGCGCTGGCGGTGGTGGGGCGCGTCGCGCGGGCGCACGGGAACCGGGGACGGGTGATCATCAATCCCGAGACCGATTTTCCCGAGCAGCGCTTCCGGGACGGCAACGTGCTGTACGCCCGCGTCGACGGTCGGGCGCGGTCGTTCCGGATCGTCGCCGCGAGGTTCCATGCCGGACGGCCCGTCGTGCTGCTCGGGGGCGTCGACACCATGACGCAGGCGGAGACGCTGGCCGGCGTCGAGCTGCGCGTTCCCGAGACCGAGCTCGCGGCACTGCCGGCCGGTACCTACTACCACCACCAGCTCATCGGCTGCGCGGTGCGGACCGCGGACGGCGAGCCGGTCGGCACGGTGACGGCGGTCCACCGCGCTGCGGGCGCGCATCGCCTGCTGGTGCGCCCGGGTGGCGCGTCCGCGGGCGCGGACGCCGAGATCGACGTGCCGCTGGTGGCGCCGATCTGCGTGCGAGTCGACCCGGAGCACGGGCTGATCGTCGTCGATCCGCCCGACGGGCTGCTGGAGCTGAACCGCCGGCGGTGAAGCAGCGTGAAGTTCGACATCGTCACGATCTTCCCGCGGATGGTCGGCGCGCTGCTGTCGGAAGGGCTGATCGCGCGGGCGGTGGAGCGCGGGATGCTCGACGTCGCCGTGCACGATCTCCGGTCGTTCGCCCTGGATCGGCGGCGCAGCGTCGACGACGTGCCGTACGGCGGCGGCCCGGGCATGGTGATGAAGCCGGAGCCGTTCGTGCGGGCGGCCGAGCACCTGCGGCGCCAGCGGGGCGCGGCGGACGCCATCGTGCTCATGTCGCCGCAGGGCACGCCGCTGACGCACGCCGGGGCGGTGCGCCTGAGCGGGCTGAACCACGTCGTGCTGCTATGCGGCCGCTACGAGGGAGTCGACGAGCGGGTGCGTGAGCAGGTGGCCACCGAGGAGCTCTCGATCGGCGACTACGTGGTCAGCGGCGGCGAGCTGCCGGCGCTGGTCGTCGTGGAGGCCGTGGCGCGGCAGGTGCCGGGCGTCGTCGGCGACGCGGAGTCCGTGCGGGCGGATTCGTTCACGCGGAATCTGCTCGACTGGCCCCACTACACCCGTCCGGCGGATCTGGACGGCTGCCGGGTGCCGGAGGTGCTCGTTTCGGGCAACCACGCCGAGATTCGACGGTGGCGGAAGCGGGCCGCGGTGCGCCGGACGATCGAGCGCCGCCCGGAGCTGTTGGCGCGGTGCGCTCTGGACGAAGAGGAACGCGAGATCCTGCAGGACCTGCAAGGGCCCGGGCAGGCTCGCAAGGCAGGAGCAGGGACATGAACGCGATCGAGGCGGTTGAACGGCCCCAGCTACGCGAACGGCCCGACATGCGACCGGGCGACACCGTGCGCGTCCACGTCAAGGTGCGGGAAGGCGACAAGGAGCGCATCCAGGTGTTCGAGGGGCTCGTGATCGCCCAGCACCGGGGCGGCGCCCGCGCGACCTTCACCGTGCGGAAGGTGTCGTTCGGCCAGGGGGTGGAGCGGATCTTTCCGCTGCATTCCCCGATCATCGACAGGATAGAGGTGGTCCGGTCGGCCCGGGTGCGCCGCGCCAAGCTGTACTTCCTCCGCAAGCTCCGCGGCAAGGCCGCCCGCATGCGGGAGCGCCGCCGCAGATAGGGCCCCGTGCCTCGGCCCTCGGCGCGGCGCACGATCGAGAACGCGGTCCGGCGGCAGGGGTTCGAGCACGTGGCCGGCGTGGACGAGGTCGGGCGCGGCTGCCTCGCGGGTCCCGTCGTCGCGGCCGCCGTGGTGCTCGCGCCGGACCGGCCCGTGCGCGGCCTGCGCGACTCGAAGCTCCTGACCCCGTCGGCGCGCGAGCGCCTCTATGCGCAGGTGGTCGAGCGGGCCGCCGCCTGGGCGCTCGCCGCGGTCGACCCGGGCGAGATCGACCGGCTCGACATCCACCGGGCCTCGCTGCAGGCGATGCGCGACGCGGTGACGGCGCTCGTCCCCGCAGCCGACTTCGTGCTCGTCGACGGCTTTCGGATACCCGAGCTGGCCGTTGACCAGCGCGCCGTCAGCGGCGGGGATCGCCGCTGCGCGGCCATCGCCGCGGCCTCGATCGTGGCGAAGGTGACGCGCGACCGGCAGATGCACCGTCTGCACCAGGTGGACCCGCGCTACGGCTTCGACCGGCACAAGGGCTACGCGACCGAGCGGCACCTCGCGGCGCTGCGGCGGTTCGGCTATTCGCCGGCCCACCGGCGCTCGTTCCGCCCGCGATCGCTGTTTGGTAGGATCGGCTGATGGAGGCGGCGCCACGATCGGCCCGGCGTGCGCTGCGAGGCTGCGCCGCGGGCCGCCCCGGAGGCTGACATCACGCGCTTCCTCCACGTCCTGCTCGTCATCTACTTCGCCGAGGTCGGCCTGGTGCTCACCGTCGCGCCCTGGACGGTGTACTGGGACCGCAACTACTTCGTCGAGTCGCTGCCCATCCTGCAGGCCGTCCTGACCAGCCATGTCGTCCGGGGCGCCGTCACGGGCGTCGGCGTGCTCAGCGCCGGCGCGGCGGCGGTCGACCTGGCCGCCGCCGTGTACAGAGTCTTCTCGCGGCCGGCGGCGCGTGCGGGCGGATCGCTGTGGGCCGATGCCGCCCGCCACTCCTGAGCGCCGTGACGACCGGCCGCGGGCCGCAGCCTCCCGCCGCGTGATGCAACCGTCGGACCCGGCGCGCTGCCGCATCAGATGCCGCAGGACCTGAAGCCGCCCGTGCTGTGTCTGGTGACCGACCGGATGCGCCTCGGCTGCGCGGACCGGGATGATCTGGAGCCGCTCCTGGCGCTCATCGGCGCGGCGGCGGCCGCCGGCGTCGACCTCGTCCAGATCCGGGAGCCCGGCCTCGCCGACCGGGCCCTCGGCAATCTGGTGGCGCGTGCGGTCGACAGCACGCGCGGCACGCGCACCCGCGTCCTCGTCAACGACCGCGTCGACGTCGCCCTGGCGCACGGCGCCGCGGGCGTGCACCTCAAGGGCGGCTCGTTCCCCGCGGCCCGCGTGCGAGCGAGGACGCCGCCCGGCTGGCTGGTCGGGCGCTCCATCCACGGCCTGGACGAAGGGGTGCGGGTGACCGCCGCGCCCGGGCTCGACTACCTGCTGCTCGGTTCGGTCTACGAGACGGCCTCGAAGCCGGGCCGGCGGCCGCTCGGCGCCGGCGCGCTGCGGAGAGCGGCGGAGGCGCTCCCGCTTCCCGTCCTCGCCATCGGCGGCATCACGCTCGAGCGCGTCCCCGAGGTTGCCGCGAGCGGCGCGGCGGGGCTGGCGGCCATCGGGCTCTTCGCGGCGCTCGGCGGCGCGCCGCCGGCCGAGCTCCGGCGCCTGGTCGGCGAGATCCGGTGGGCCTGGGCGGCTAGTGCTAGTCGCGGGGTGCCGGTGCCGGAAGCACCACCCGCTCGATGGTGAGCAAACGCTGGTCGACCTTGCCGAAGGCGACCTCGGGTACATGGGGCCGGGGCAGCCCTACCGCTTCTTCCTGGCGCCCCCGGTGCGGCGCCCGCGCCGGGCGAGCCGCCACTCGGAGCGCATCTGCGACAGCCCGTCCATGTAGACCGCTGCCTGCTGGCGGCTCGGCTCGTCGGCCAGCGTCTTGAACAGCTCGATTGCCCGCGCGAGATCGCGCTCGACCGTGGCCTCGGTGGTCCGGAAGTAGAGGCGCCTGATGGATTCGAGCGTTCCGCGGGTCATCGGGCGCCCCGGCGGCTGCTCACTCGCTCTGCACGCGGAGGCCCTCGGTGTCGATGCCGACATCCAGGATCTGCGCACCGGCGGCCGCCAGCGCCTCGCGTACGGCCGGGACGGCGGGCGGGTCGGCCAGGAACAGGACGCAGCCGCCGCCGCCGGCGCCGCACACCTTGGCCGCCCGGGCGCCGGCGGCGCGGCCCGCATCGACGAGCGCGTCGATGGCCGGCGTCGACACGTTGGGCGCCAGGCGCTTGCGGATGGTCCACTCGTCCGCCAGTTGCCGGCCGACCGCCGGCCAGTCGCGCCGTTCCAGCGCGTCCTGCATGGCGGCGGCGACATCGCGGATGCGGCCGAGGGCGTCGACGACCTGGCGGTCCCCGTCCAGGTGGCGCCGCATGATCTCCCAGTTGTTGACGCCGGAGTTGCGGGAGTCGCCGGTGTAGACGACGACGATCCGCTCGTCCAGCTCGCGCGGGTCGATCGCCAGGGCCCGGCGCCGGACGCCCGCGGGTCCGAGCTCGAGGCAGGCGAGGCCGCCGTAGACCGCCGGCCGGTAGTCCTGCGCGCCCGTCGGCGCGCGGATCACCTGGGCCTCGAGGTTCAGCGCCAGGTCGATCAGCGCCTCGGGCGCGTACGACTTGCGCTGCCAGGCGGCCAGCGCGGCGCAGAGCGCGATGTTGAGCGCCGAGGATCCGGCCAGGCCCGCACCGACCGGGGACTGCGACCCGGTCACGATGCTCAGGTCCTCGGCCTGGAAGTGGCGCAGCAGCCGGGCCACGAGCCGCGGCTCCTCGTCACCCGTGAGGGCGGACCAGTGGGCCGCCCGCAGCACGGCCCCGGTGTCGCGCGAGGTCGCGTGCAGGCCGCCCGCCGCGTGGTCCGACACGACGCACTCGGCCCGCAGCGTGATCGCGACGTTGATGGTCCGCGCGCCTTCGTGCAGGAGGTAGAGGGGCCAGATGTCGAGGGTCCCACCGGCCAGATCCAGCCGGGTGGGGGCCGATGAGCGAACCCGCACGCGCGCATTATAATGTGAGCACCGTTGCGCTCGATTGCCCGCCGCGGCGCACGGTTGCGCTTGCCATGTCGAGCCCCCTGCGCCGCCGGATCGGTCAGTTGGCGATTGCCGGCTTCGGGGGCGCGTCGATTCCCGGCGAGTTGCGTTCGCTGGCGGCCGACGCGGGGCTCGGCGGCATCATCCTGTTCGGCCGCAACATCGAGTCGCCGGAGCAGGTCGCCGAGCTGGCGTGCGCGGCCTGCGCCCTGCCCGGCGAGCTGCCGCCCTGGGTCAGCGTCGACCAGGAGGGCGGGCGCGTGGCCCGCCTGGGGGCGCCGTTCACGCGCTGGCCGCCGATGCGCGCGCTGGGGCGCGGCGACCCGGCGCTGGCCGCCCGCTTCGGCCGGGCCATGGCCTGCGAGCTGCGCGCCGTCGGCGTGACGCTCGACTATGCGCCGGTGCTCGACGTGGACACGAACCCGGACAACCCCGTGATTGGCGATCGGGCGTTGTCCGGAAAGGTCGCGCAGGTGGCCGGCCTGGGCGCGGCCGTGGTGGACGCGCTGCAGGCGGGCGGCGTCGCGGCCTGCGGCAAGCACTTCCCGGGCCACGGCGATACGGATGCCGATTCGCACGCCGAGCTGCCGGTCGTGTCCCATGCGCCGGATCGCCTGCGCGCGGTCGAGCTGCAGCCGTTTCGTGCGGCCGCGGCGGCCGGGGTCGCCACGATCATGACCGCGCACGTCCTGTATCCCGCCCTCGACGACAGCCTGCCTGCGACGCTGTCGTCGCGCATCCTCGGCCTGCTCAGGGACGAGCTGGCGTTCGAGGGTCTGCTGCTGTCGGACGACCTGGAGATGGCGGCGATCGCCGGGCGCTACGCCGTCGAGGACGCGGCCGTGCGCGCGGTCGCGGCCGGTTGCGACATGGTGCTGCTGTGCGGCGCCGACACGGATCGGCAGGCCGCCGCCATCGAGGCCCTGATACACGCGGTGGAGCAGGAGCGGCTGCCCCGCGCGCGCGTCGAGGAGGCGCTCGCGCGGCAGGAGCGCGTGAAGGCCCGCTTCCTGGCCGGCGCCCGCGCGTGGCGCCCGCCGCCGTCCGCCGCGCTGCGCGCGCTCGTGGGGCGCGAGGAGCATGCCGCCATCGCGGCGGAAATGGAGAAGTCGCTGTAGTGCCGGCGCTGCGCAGGCCCCGCGCGCTGCGGCGCGGGGATCGGGTGGCGGTCCTGGCGCCGGCCAGCCCGTTCGAGCGGGAGGTCTTCGCGCGGGGCGTCGCGGAGTTGCAGGCGCTCGGGTTCGAGCCGGTCTTCGACGCGGGCGTGTTCGCGCGCGACGGGTATCTCGCGGGGCCGGCCGGGCAGCGCGCGGCGGCGCTGCGCGCGGCCTGGAGGGCCCCGGACGTCGCCGGCATCTTCGCGGTGCGCGGCGGGTACGGGAGTGCCCAGCTCCTGCCGCTCCTCGACGCCGCGGAGATGCGGCGCGGCGCGAAGCCGCTGGTCGGCTGCAGCGACCTGACGGCGCTGCTCTCGTACCTGGCGATCGGCTGCGGGACGGTGTGCTTCCACGGGCCGATGCTCGTCAACCTGGCCGAGCGGGAGGCCGGCTACGACCGGCGCTCGCTGCTGGGCTGCGTGACCGAGGCCGCGCCGCTGGGCGAGCTGTGTCCGACCGGCGTCGAGATCCTCAGGCGCGGCGAGGCGCGCGGCGTGCTGCTGGGCGGCACGCTCACCCAGCTCCTGGCGTCGCTGGCGACCCCGTTCGCCTTCGCGCCGCCCGACGGCTACGTCCTGTTCCTCGATGACGTCGGCGAGCGGCCGTACCGCATCGACCGCATGCTCACCCAGCTCCGCCAGGCCGGCCTGCTCGCCGCCGCGACCGCCGTCGTCTGCGCCGAGTTCCCGGCGTGCCGCGACGACGCCGGCCGCGACGCGCGGTCGGTGATCGCGGCGCTGCTGGCCGACTTTCCGGGGCCGGTGCTGTTCGGGTTTCCCTCGGGGCATACCGCCGGCCCGACGCTGACGCTGCCGCTGGGGGTGACGGTCACCGTGACCGCCCGGCGGCGGCCGGGGCTGATCGTGGAGGAGGCGGCGGTCGCGTGAGGAAAGTGCATCTCATCGGGGTCTGCGGTACGGCGATGGCGACCGTCGCCGTGCTGCTGAAGGAGCGCGGGCTGGACGTCCGGGGCTCGGACGAGCACGCCTATCCCCCGATGAGCGAGCTGCTGGCCAGCCACGGCATCCGGCCGCTGGACGGCTACCGCGCGGAGCACATCGCGGACGATCTCGATCTCGTCGTGGTCGGAAATGCCGTGTCGCGGGGCAACGCCGAGGTCGAGGCCGTGCTGGAGCGGCGGATTCGCTACTGCTCGCTGCCCGAGATCGTGCGCGAGGAGTTTCTCTGGAGTGCGCGGCCGATTGTCGTGGCCGGTACGCACGGCAAGACGACGACGTCGTTCATGACGGCCTGGGCGCTCGCGGAGACCGGCGCCGACCCGGGCTTCCTCATCGGCGGGGTCTCGCGCGACTTCGGCACCAGTGGCCGCCTGGGCGCCGCCGGCGGGCCCTTCGTCATCGAGGGCGACGAGTACGACAGCGCGTTCTTCGACAAGACGGCGAAGTTCCTCAAGTACCTGCCGGAGATCGTCGTCGTCAACGCCATCGAGCTCGACCACGCGGACATCTACCGCGACCTCGACGAGCTGCGCCTCGCGTTCAGGCGCCTGGTGCGGCTGGTGCCCGGCGGGGGCCGCCTGCTGCTGTGCGCCGACGACGAGGAAGCGGCGGCGCTCGCCGCGGAGGCGCCCTGCGCCGTCGAGACGTTCGGTCTTGCGGCAGATGCGGACTGGCGCGCGCGACACGTCCGGTACGCGTCGGACGCGACGGCGTTCGAGGTCACCCGCGGCGGGCGCCCGGTCGGCAGCGCCGTCCTGCCGCTGCTGGGGGCCTTCAACGTGCGGAACGCGCTCGGCGCCGTGGCGGCGGCGGTCTGCGCGGGCGCCCCGCCGGCGGCCGCGGTCGCGGCGCTGGGACGTTTCCACGGCGTCCGGCGCCGGCTCGAGGTGCGCGGGGTGGTGCGCGGCGTCACCGTGTACGACGACTTCGCCCACCATCCGACCGCCGTCCGCGAGACGCTGCAGGCGCTGCGGGCGCCCGGGACGGCGGGACGCCTGTGGGCGGTGTTCGAGCCGCGCTCGGCGACCGCCTGCCGGCGGGTCTTCCAGGGTGCCTTCGCCGACGCCCTGCAGCTCGCGGACGAGGTGGTCGTCGCGGACGTGTACCGCTCGACGCTGCCGGCGTCGGAGCGTCTCTCGGAAGGCCAACTCGTGGCGGACCTGGCGGCGCGCGGGGTGGCGGCCCGGCACGTGCCGGGCGCCGCGGAGATCGCCGGCATCGTCGCGCGCGAGGCCCGCGCGGGCGACCGCGTCGTCCTGATGTCGAACGGCGCCTTCGGCGGCGCTCACGAGCGGGTCCTGGCGGCGCTCGCGTCGCCGGTCCGGGAGAGCGATGGACGGCTGGACGCTGACACGCGTGGGTGACGCCGCGCTCGCCGTCGAGTTCGAGCAGCGGATCGATCCGGCCGTCAACGCGCGGGCGCTGGCCGTCGGCGCCGCGCTGCGCGCCGCGCGCCATGCCGGTGTCCTGGACGTGGTGGAGGGGTTCTGCACCGTCACGGTGGTCTTCGACCCGTTGCGGACGGACGTGCGCCGCGTCGCGGCCGAGCTGGAGACCGCGGCCGAGCGCCGGCGCGGCAGCGTCGAGGCCCGCAGCGAGGTCGCGCTGCCGGTGTGCTACGGGGGACCGCACGGTCCGGACCTGGAGCAGGTGGCGGCCTTCGCGGGCTGCAGCGCGGACGAGGTCGTCGCGCTCCACAGCGGCGCCGTGTACCGCGTCTACATGCTCGGGTTCCTGCCGGGATTCGCCTACCTGGGCTCCGTCGCGCCGCGGATTGCCATCCCGCGCCGGCGCAGTCCCCGGCTGCGGGTGCCGGCCGGCTCGGTCGGCATCGCCGGTCTCCAGACCGGCGTGTATCCGCTGGAGGCGCCCGGCGGGTGGCACCTGATCGGCCGCTGCCCGGTCAGGATCTTCGACCTCGAACGGGCCGAGCCGTTCCGCCTGCAGGCAGGGCAGCGGGTCCGGTTCGAGCCGATCACCGCGGCGGAGTACAGTCTCCAGGTGGAGTCGGAGCGGTGATCGACGTCCTGCAGCCCGGGCTGCTCACGACGATCCAGGACAGCGGCCGCTGGGGTCACCAGCACTTCGGCGTGCCGGTCGCCGGGCCCATGGATCGGAGCTCGCACCGGCTGGCCAACCTGCTGGTGGGCAACCGCGCCTCGTGCGCCACGCTGGAGGTGACGCTGGTCGGGCCGCAGCTCGCGTTCGGACGCGATCTGCTGTTCGCCGTGACCGGCGCGGAATTCGATCTGGTTCTGGACGACGCCAGGCTCGCGATGAATACGGTCCACGCGGCCCGGGCGGGGCAGCGGCTCCTGTTCGGGCCGCGGCGGGCCGGCGCCCGCGCGTACCTCGCCGTGGCGGGCGGGATCGATTCGCCGCCGGTGCTCGGGAGCCGCGCCACCCACGTCGGCAGCGCGACGGGCGGGCTCGACGGCCGCGCGCTGCGGGCGGGCGATCGGCTCGCGCTCGGCACGGACGTCGAGCGGACCGCACGCCCGGGCGCTGCGCGGCAGGGCGTCGTGCATGTCGCGGGTCCGGGCGCCCGGGTGCGCTTCATCCCGGGCCCGCATGACGACCGGTTCGGCCCGCGCGGCATCGCGACGCTCGAGGCCGGCCGCTACCGCATCACCGCCGATTCCAATCGGATGGGCTACCGGCTGGCGGGTCCGCCGCTGGAGCAGGCGGCGGCCGGGGAGCTGATCTCGTGCGCCGTGCCCACGGGAGCGATTCAGGTGCCTCCCTCCGGCGAGCCGATCCTCCTCATGGCCGACCACCAGACGACCGGCGGCTACCCGCGCATCGGGACGGTGATCACCGCGGACGTGCCGGTGGTCGCGCAGCTCTCGCCGGCGGACTGGATCGAGTTCGAAGGGTGCACCCTGGAGGTCGCCCTGCGGGCGCTGATTGCGCACGAGCGCAAGCTGCTGGACTAGGAGTCTGCGCCGTAGAACGGCGCGGACTCCTGCAGGGTTGGTTGGGCGCCGA
>CAYGCV010000087.1:0-13963 GCA_964348425.1 uncultured Vicinamibacteraceae bacterium
GCTTGCGGGGACCCCATAGCCCCGCGCCGCTCCCGCCGAGGCGCGCTGTGCGCGCGTTGCACACCGTTCAACGGCCAGGCTACTGGCTCGCGGCCTCGATCAGCACGCTCAGCATTTGCGCATACCGGGCGTCCGCCTCCGCGACCGCCGCCTCGTACTCGGACCGGGACATGTCCTTGTCGCGCCACTCCCCGTCGAGGCGGAAGATGCCCGATCCGTCGTCCACCATGTCGACGGTGTCGCCGGTGGCGTGCAGCCCGTTCGCGCCCGAGTCGGTCACCAGCACCTTCGTGCCGGCCATCGAGCGGGAGTTCAGGTCGATGTAGATGTCGCGGAACTGGCCGGCGGCAATCCGTTGCTCGATGTACACGGGCACCTCGTAGCGCGCGGAGACGACCAGGAGCTGCCCGGGAAAGGCCAGCGCGGCCACATAGCGGTCCTCCTCGCTCGGGTCCGGGCCCGCCACCGCATCGAGCTGCGCGCTGCTCAACAGCTCCGCGAGCTCCATCGCCAGCGGTTCCGACGTCGACTCCTGGGCTGCCGCGCCTGCGGGCAGCATCGCGAGCACGACCGCACCGACGAGGCAGCCCACCACGACCCTCTGCGACCGAGCCGTCTTCAACATGCTCACCATGGCACCCCCCCTTCGCCACCGCATGTTTACCACCGGAGAAGCAAACCGTCAACGGGGCGGTGCGCGGCCGGCCGAATCACTGCGCGAGTCCCAGGTCCCGCCGGCGCAGATCGCGGACGCGGTCGCGCAGCGTCGCCGCCCGCTCGAATTCCAGATTGGCGGCGGCCGCACGCATCTCGGCATCGAGCTTGGCGAGGTGCGCATCCAGCTCGCCGCGCGTGCGAAAGGTCTCGCCCGCCTCCCTGACCTGCGGCACCGCGGCGTAGTCCCGCTCGTAGATGCTCGACAACACGTCGTCCATGTCCTTGACGATCGAGGCCGGCGTAATGCCGTGCCGGGTGTTGTAGTCCTGCTGGAGCCCGCGGCGGCGCTCCATCTCCTCCAGGGCGACACGCATCGAGTCGGTGGTGGCGTCGGCGTACATGATCACCCGCCCGTTCACGTTGCGGGCGGCCCGGCCGGCGGTCTGAATCAGCGATCCGCTCGACCGCAGGAAGCCCTCCTTGTCGGCATCGAGGATGGCGACCAGCGACACCTCCGGCAGGTCCAGGCCTTCGCGCAGCAGATTGATGCCGACGAGCACGTCGAACGTGCCGCGGCGCAGATCGCGCAGGATCTCGACCCGCTCGAGCGTCTCGATGTCGGAGTGCAGGTACCGCACGCGCACGCCCAGCTCCTGGTAGAACTGGGTGAGATCCTCGGCCATCCGCTTCGTCAGGGTCGTCACGAGGACCCGCTCGCGCTGCTCCGCGCGCTGTCGAATCTCGTGCAGCAGGTCGTCGATCTGGCCCTTGACCGGACGCTGCTCCACCTCCGGGTCGATCAGCCCGGTCGGCCGGATGATCTGCTCGACCACGACGCCGTGGCTGGCGTGCAGCTCGTACGGCCCCGGCGTGGCCGACACGAACACCACCTGGCCGACCCGCGACTCCCATTCCTCGAAGCTCAACGGACGGTTGTCCAGGGCGGACGGCAGCCTGAACCCGTGGTCGATGAGCACTTCCTTGCGGGACCGGTCCCCGTGGTACATCGCCCGGATCTGCGGCACCGTCTGATGGCACTCGTCGATGATCGTGAGCGCGTCGGACGGCAGGTAGTCGAGCAGCGTCGGGGGGGGCTCGCCGGCGTCGCGGCCCGAGATGTGCCGCGAGTAGTTCTCGATCCCGTGGCAGTAGCCAATCTCGCGGATCATCTCGAGATCGAACATCGTGCGCTCGTGCAGGCGCTGGGCCTCCAGCAGCCGCCCTTCGCGCTCGAGCCGCGCGCGCCAGTCGGCGAGCTCCGCCTTGATGCGCTCGGCGGCCTCCAGCGTGCGCTCGCGCGGCGTGACGAAGTGCGACTTCGGGTAGACGGCGATCTTGTCGTGCCGCTTGAGGGTGCGGCTCGAGACCGGATCGAAGCTCACCAGCTCGTCGACCTCGTCACCGAACAGCTCGATTCGCAGCGCCCGCTCGTCGTAGGACGGAAACACCTCGACGACGTCGCCCCGCACGCGAAACACCCCGCGCGCGAACTCGTGGTCGTTGCGCTCGTACTGGATCTCGACCAGCTTGCGCAGGATCCAGTCGCGCTCGACGCGCTGGCCGCGCTCGAGGGGCAGCAGCATCCCGTAGTACGCCTCCGGCGAGCCGAGCCCGTAGATGCAGGAGACGCTCGCCACGATGATGACGTCCCTGCGCTCGAACAGCGAGCGGGTGGCCGACAGGCGCATGCGGTCTATCTCGTCGTTGATCGTCGCTTCCTTCTCGATGTAGGAGTCGGTTGCCGGCACATAGGCTTCGGGCTGGTAGTAGTCGTAGTAGCTGACGAAGTACTCGACGGCGTTGTGCGGAAACAGGCGCCGGAACTCCTGATAGAGCTGGGCCGCCAGCGTCTTGTTGTGGACCATCACGAGGCTGGGGCGGTTCACGCGGGCGATGACGTTCGCCATCGTGAACGTCTTGCCCGATCCGGTGACGCCCAGCAGGATCTGGTGGCGGTCGCCGCGGTCGAGCCCCTCGGTGAGCTCGGCGATCGCGCGCTCCTGATCCCCGCGCAGCTCGAAGTTCGTGACGAGCGAGAACGTGTCGTAGGTCGAAACCAGGGCCGTCCCCCTGGGGTGACACCGGGGCCGGGGGCTACCGGGGCTCGTCCTCGAGGTACAGGGCGTAGTAGCCTTCGCGAGTGCGCACCTGCAGGCGTCCGCGCTCCGAACGGGGCGTCTTCAGCCTGACCTCGAGCTCGCGCCAGGTCCCGTCGAGCCGCGTGTTGCCCGACACGTAGCCCAGCGAGTAGCGGCCGTCGAGCTCCGCTGCGATCTTCTCGTAGATCTCGTCGAGCTCGTCGACGTCGCTCGGAAAGTAGGAGCGCCCCCCGGTGACGTCGGTGAGCTGCCGCAGCCGCATGCGCTGGACGGGCCGGGCGCCGCTGGGCAGATGCTTCTGGAAGCCGATGGCGTAGATGGTGACGTCGGAGGCCTTCACCAGGTCGAGGGCGTCGGACATGGTGATCCGGCTGCGGGTGTCGGCGCCGTCGGTGTAGAGGAGCAGCACCTTGCGGCCGTCCTGCGCGAACGCCCCGTCGAGATACACGCCCAGCGCGTCGTAGAGGGCCGTGTTGCCGGACGTCCGGCTGCGCCGAATGCGCTCGACCAGACGCGGGAAGTCCGCCTGGCTGTAGCGGCCCACCCGCACCTCCGTGTCGAAGTCCACGACCGTCATGTCTATGGCGTAGGTGAGGGCGTTCAGGAACTTGATGGCGGCGGTCTTCGCGAAGCGCGCGTCGCGCTCCATGCTGCCGCTGGTGTCGAACAGCACGCCCAGATGCGTCGGCAGAATCTCGGCGTCGCTCGCCAGGCCGCGGGAGAAGTACTCGATCTCCTGCCGGCGGCCGTCCTCGTACAGCTCGAAGTCGTCGCGTCCGAGCTCGGTCACCGGCACGTCGTCCCCGTCGAGGACGGACACGCCCACGTGCACGAGGTCGATCCGGCTGGTGAACAGCGGCTCCTGGGCCGCCGGACCCGCGCTGGCCAGCAGGGCGACGAGGCAGATCGGGACGAGACGTGAAACAGTCATGCTGAGGAGCATGATAGCGCAGGCCCGGCGCGTCGTATAATGGAAGATCTCCTCATGCGGTGTGTTGCCGTCTGCCGGGATGTACTGGTCGTCAAGGTTCTGCATCGAGCGCTTGCCTCGAACCTCGACCTCGAGTTCCTGATCGACGACCGCGCCGCGGCGCGCCGCCTGCACGACGACGGCATGCGGGTGCGCGTGGCCGACCCGCGGCGGGTGGCCAGCTACCTCGAGGCCGACGTGACGCCCGCCACCTGCGTGATCATCGAGGACAACGGCCGGCAGAGCCTGCGGCGCGTCCTGGAGGCAGTCACCGACGCCGGCACCACGCTGGTGTACGTCCTGCGCGTCGGCGACCGCGCCACGTCCCGCGCCGACGCGTGGCGGGAGGCGTTCCCCGACGTCACGGTGCTCAGTCTCGGGCAGCTCCTGCAGGACTCGCTGGTGACCGCCCTGGGCCGCTCGTTGACGCGGGCGCGCGTGCAGCAGTACCAGCGCTACTTCGCCGGAGCGGACCGGGTTCTCATCCTGCTCCACAACGATCCCGATCCGGACGCGATGGCGAGCGGGCTCGCGTTGCGCAACCTCCTGCACCGCACCAAGACGACCGCCATCATCGGCGCCTTTCAGGGCGTGACCCGGCCCGAGAATCTGCGCATGGCCAACCTGCTCGACATCCAGGTCGAGCCGGTGACCGCCGAATCGCTCGCGCGTTACGACCTGGTCGCCACCGTCGACGTTCAGCCGCACTACTTCGGGGGGCTGCTCGACCGGGCGGATCTGGTCGTCGATCACCACCCGGAACAGAGCGGGTACACCGCGGCGTTCAGGGACATCCGCGCCGACTACGGATCGACGTGCACGATCCTCACGGAGCACCTGCGGGCGGTCGGCGCCAACATCTCCGAGCGGACCGCCACCGCGATGCTGTACGCCATCAAGTCGGACACGCTGTTCTTCAGCCGCCATACGAACCGCGTCGACCTCGCCGCGTTCACGTACCTGTATCCGCTGGCGGACGCGGCGCTGGTCCGCAAGATGGAAGGGGCCGAGCTCACGCTCGAGCGGCTCACGTTCGTGTCGCGGGCGATCCAGCAGGGTCGGACGCGCGACCAGGTCTTCACGGCGCACATCGGTTCGGCGCCGCGCGAGGACCTCGTCACCTACACCGCGGACTTCCTGCTGCAGCTCGAGGACGTCAAGTGGTCGATCATCTCCGGGCTCGTGGGCGACGTCGTCATCGTGTCGGTACGCAACCTCGGCTACTCGCGCAACGCCGGCGACTTCGTGAAGACCTGCTTCGCCGACGTCGGCAGCGCCGGCGGCCACCGGGCGATGGCCAAGGCGGTCGTACCGGCGGCGGGGTTTCGGCAGAAGTTCGGCAGGCTGGACGACGAGCACGTCTCCGGCCTGCTGAGCGACCTCGCCGCCCAGTTCCTGCACGACGCGCTGTCGAGCGAGCGGCGTCGTGAGTCAGCGCTCCGCGGACGCGCAGCGCAGCGCGGCTCGACGTCGGGCGCGGCTCGTCGAGCCAGGCGCTCGTCAGACCTCGCCGGCTGAAGGCGGGCTCTGGTCCCGCGTCGCGCCCGGCGCGGAACGCGCCGCGTCGATCCACTCGCCGCTGGCCCCTACCACGGAATCCACGAACTGCCGGAACCCGTCCTCGTAGCCGCGCGAGACCAGCTCGGCAAGGGTGTGCCAGCGGTCGGAGCGCTCGTCGTAGTTGCCCCGAAAGTCGAAGGGGCCGAGCGGGTTGTGGGTCGGCCGAATCTGGAACACCGCCTGAAAGAGGCCGCTGCCGAACGCGAGCGCATCCCTGATCGACGAGCTCTCCAGCGCCGCCAGGTCCGCGCCGGCCCGGGCCCGCGCGTCCCGCCGGCCAGCCTCCAGGGCGTGCGGTCCGGGGGGCTCGGCGCACGCGGTCACGAGCACGACCTGCTCGGCGCCCGCGTGCGCCACCTCCTCGAGCAGCCGGATCGTCGACTCCGGCCGGTCGCACAGGCGGTGCGTCTCGCCCCGCCAGGCGCCGCCCCGCGGGAACCCCAGCAGATACGGATCGGTCACGACCGGCATGCTGAGCGCCGCGCTCAACAGATCGATGGCCTGGTGGCGGGCCGGGCCGGCCAGGTCCATCGCTTCCAGTTGCCGCTGCCCCTCCCCTTCGTCCACCCGCCGCCGAAAGAACGCGCCGCGGTACGGCTCGGCAAGCAGGGCCGACACCAGGTCGCGCCGCCCGTCGAGATCGTGCACGAGCACGATCAGCTCCCGGAACCCGGGCTGGCCGACGTTGTCCGCGAGAAGCTGCGAGTAGCGCCGGCCGAGGTCCGCCGCGCCCGGACGCGCCGCCGATGCGGCGCCGCGCATGACCTGCCAAAGTCGAGCGGTGAGCCAGTCGGCGGCGCGCGACGTGTCGAGCGGCGACCCCAGGAGCTGCCACCAGCGGGCGCCCCGGGCGCGCCGGCGCCGCCGCGCCGGCTGCGCCGGGGCGACCGCTCCCACCACCAGGACCGCCAGCAGCGCGAGCAGCAGGAGGGTGACGAGCCGCGGCAGGTAGAGCGGCAGCGCGTCCGGCTGGAAGATGGCCTCCACCAGCCTGGCGTACGCCGACGCGACCGCCCCGCCGGCGCGCAACCCGGTCATCTGCAGGATGAGCCCGACCGGATAGGCCACCAGCGCGCCGACCAGCACCGCCAGCGGCAGCAGCAGCGATCCGAGCGCCGTCGCGAGCGCGGCGCCCGCCGCGCGCAGGGTCCAGCGCCAGGGGTAGAAGCGGGCCACGGCGCGCGCCGCCCATCCGTGGCGCTTGTCCCAGAGGTAGCTGCCGCCGTCGATGGCCGAGAACACGGCCCCGGCCACACCGATGCCGCGTCCGGCGACGATGTCCACCTTGACGCCGGCGTCCTGCACGGCCTGCAGCACGCCCGCATGGTACGCCCCGGCCGTGCCCGTGCCCGTCAGCACGACGGCGGTTCGCAGGTCGGGGGAATAGCGGGGCGGCGGGTCAGGGGTCGCGACAGGAATCGATCTGTCCCTACTCGTCGTGGATCGTCGTGAGCTTGACGACCTCGAATTCGCGGATCCCGTTCGGGGTGGGCACGGTGACTTCGTCGCCGACTTCCTTCCCCATCAGGGCGCGCCCTATCGGCGAGGCGGTGGAGATCCATCCGCGACCGGGATCGGCATCCTCGGCCATGACAAGCTGGTACACGAGCGTGTTGCCCTCCGCTTCCCGCAGGTGGACCGTCGATCCGAATCCGGCCCGGTCGCGAGGCAGCTTGCTCAGGTTCATCAACGAGATTTCGGAGGCGCGCTTCTTCAACAGGCCCAGCCGCGCCTCCACCAGGCGCTGGCGCTCCTTCGCGGCCTGATACTCCGCGTTCTCCCTGAGATCGCCGAGCTCGCGGGCGCGCTGGATCTCCTTCGGCAACTCCCGGATCAGCTCGCGCTCGAGCGCTTGAATCTCGTCCTCGAAACGCTTCAGAAACTGCGATTTCATGAGCCGCCGCTCCAGACTAGCACATCTGTTATGCTCAGCAGCGGCGTCGCGGTGCGTGGCCGCGCTGCCGTCCTCTCCCGGTGAGAACCATCACCAGCCGCCGCAACCCGGTCGTCGCCGCGTTCCGGGCGGCCGAGCGCTCCCGCCGGGCGAGCCGGCGGCACCTGCTGCTCGACGGGGCCCGGCTCATCGACGACGCGCACCGGGCCGGCTGGTCATTGCAACAGGTGGTCTTCGCGAGCGAGGCGCTGCGGCATGAGGGCGGGCAGCTCGCGCGTCTCGCCGGACGCCTCGAGGCGGCGGGCGTGGCGGTCGACGCGGTCTCGGCGCCGGTGCTGTCGGCCATCAGCCCGGTCCGCTCGCCGGCCGGCGCCGTCGCCCTGGCGCGCCACCGCCCGCAGCGGGCGGAGCTGGCATTCGCGCGCGCGGGACTCGTCATCGCTCCTGTCGGCGTGCAGGACCCGGGCAACGTCGGGGCGATCATACGCGCGGCCGATGCCGGCTGCGCGGCGGGCGTGCTCGTCACCGACGCGTCGGCCGATCCGTTCGGCTGGAGGGCGTTGCGAGGGGCAATGGGCAGCACCTTTCGCGTGCCGGTCGTCGACGTCGGGCGCGCCGGGGCGGCGATCGACGCGGCCCGGGCCCACGGGGCGACGGTGCTGGCCGCCGTGCCGCGCGGCGGAGAGTCCGTCTATGACGCCGACCTCACCCGCCCGAGCCTGGTGCTGGTGGGCGGCGAAGGCGGCGGGCTCGCGACCGGGACGGCCGCTCTGGCCGACGGCTGCCTCTCGGTGCCGATGCGCCGGCGCGTCGAGTCGCTGAACGCGGCCGTCGCGGCGGCCCTCATCGTGTACGAGGCCCGCCGTCAGCGCGGGGCGCAAGCCGACGCGGACAGCGCGGAGGACGAGTCGTGACGCACCAGTCCGGGCACCTGTTCGAGCCGGCGGACGAGCCGCATCGTGCGGCGCCCGCACCGCTGGCCGAGCGGATGCGCCCGCTGTCGTTCGACGAGCTCGTGGGCCAGCAGGAGCTGCTGGCGCCCGGCCAGCCGCTGCGCGCCGCCATCGAGCGCGACGCGCTGCAGTCGATCATCCTGTGGGGCCCGCCGGGCACCGGCAAGACGACGGTGGCCAGGCTCATCGCCACGGCCACGCGCGCACGCTTCGTCGCGTTCAGCGCAGTGCTGTCCGGCATCAGGGACATCAAGGCCGTGATGGCCGAGGCCGAGGCCACGCGCCGCGTGTCGGCGCGACGCACCATCCTGTTCGTCGACGAGATCCACCGCTTCAACAAGGCGCAGCAGGATGCGTTCCTGCCGCGCGTCGAAGCGGGCGACATTGCGCTGGTCGGCGCGACGACCGAGAACCCGTCCTTCGAGGTGAACGCCGCGCTGCTGTCGCGCTCGAAGGTGTTCGTCCTGCGGCCGCTCACGCCGGCGGAAACGGTCGAGATCCTGCGGCGGGCGCTCGACGATCGGGAGCGCGGCCTCGGCGACGCGGAGCTCGCGGTGGACGACGACGCCCTCGACGCCATCGCGCGGCACGCCAACGGCGACGCCCGGGTGGCGCTCAATCTCCTGGAGCTGGCCGCCACGCTCGCCGGCCGGGGTGCGCCGGGCCAGGAGACCGCCGCGGCCGCGGCGCACGCCACGGATGCGGGTGCGGCGCGCGGCGACGCCGGGCGTATCGATCGCGCGCTGCTGGCGCGCGCCATCCAGAAGCGGGCGCTGCTCTACGACAAGGCCGGCGAGGAGCACTACAACCTGATCTCGGCGCTCCACAAGTCACTGCGCAACAGCGATCCGGACGCCGGCGTCTACTGGCTGGCGCGGATGGTCGAGGCCGGCGAGGATCCGTTGTACATCGCGCGGCGCCTGATCCGGTTCGCCTCCGAGGACATCGGCAACGCCGACCCGTCGGCGCTGTCCGTGGCCGTGGGCGCGAAGGATGCGGTCCACTTCATCGGCATGCCGGAGGGCAACACCGCGCTGGCCCAGGCCGTCATCTACCTGGCGACCGCCCCGAAGAGCAACGCCGTCTACGCAGCCTACAGCCGCGCCGCCGCCGATGCGCACCAGCAGGCGGCCGAGCCGGTGCCCCTCCACCTGCGCAATGCGCCGACGCAGCTCATGCAGGAGCACGGCTACGGCAAGGGGTATGCCTATGCCCACGACGACCCCGACGCCGTCGCCGCCATGGGCTGCCTGCCGCCGGCACTCGCCGAACGCCGCTACTACCGGCCCACCGGCCGCGGATTCGAGCAGGAGATCGCCCGCCGGCTGGACAAGTGGCAGGCCCTGAAGCGGCGCAAAGGCCGGGCGCAAGGAGCGCAGGCGGAGGACGCGTAGACCGTGCCCGGCATCCTCTACTACGTGGGTCGCGGGCTGCAGCTCATCGGCGTGTGGGTGCTGCTCGTCTCCGTCGCGACCGCCGGCCCGCTCGGACCGCGCCCGCGCCTGTTCGGCGCCGGCATCGCGGTCTTCCTTGCCGGCTGGCTCATCGTGAGGCGCCGCACGCGGCAGGGGTAGCCGCCTCGCGGCGCCCCGACCCACTCGCCGTCACCCCTGCGGCATCCTGTCCATCTCGCTCAATCGCGTTGGATGACGGCCTCGATACGCCGGGCCAGGGCATCGAAGTCGTCCGGGCACTTTTGCCGGATCGCGTCGATGTGGCGGGCGGCTTCTTCGCCCAGCTCGCGCCGCCCGCCGTCGGGGCCGCCGTCGATGCGGCGCTGTCTCGCCAGCACGTCGAAGTACTGTTCCTTGACGTGCACTTCGGCACGCACGTCGGCCCAGATCCAGTCGGGCGGAAGCGTCAGTCCGGCCAGCGCCCAGGTCTCGATTTCCTCCCACGCCTCGGCACCAAGAAAGCGCTCGCCGAACTCGTCTTCAAGCTGGTCGAGCCGCTGGCGCCGCCCCGTGTCCCCGTCGCGGTCGATGCACAGCACGATGACCTGCACCCGGCCGCGATAGCGTTCGACGATATCGGCGACGCGTTCGGACTTCAGAGCCTCGCCGACGCCGCCGAGCAACGGATCCTGGCAGACCCTTACCTTCGCACGCGGTTTCCCCAATGACGCGAGAAGCCTTGCGAAGAGAGGTTTCAGCACGAACTGGTCCTTGCGAAAATCCTCCGGGACGATCAGGACCGTCATGCGTCCGGTTCCTCCGCGTCCTCCGTGAACGCGATCATGTCCTCCATCCAGCCGCCGGCAAGCAACCGCCCCAGCCCCTGGGACTTGCGCAACTCGCCGGCATCGGGCAGATCGGCTACCGGCCGAATGATCGCGTCCGCGGCGTCTTCCGGCCGGCAGACGAGAGAGGTATGGCTGAACGTCGAATCGTTCACGGGGGTCAACAGTCCGGGTGAGTGCGTGGTGGTGACGACCTGCATGGCCCCGGTCGCCGTCTGCTTCTCGATCAGCTTCAGGAGCAGCCACTGCCGCGCCGGATGGATGCCGTTGTCGACTTCCTCGAAGAAATAGAACCGCGCCCGATCGTCCGCGAGGAGCGCCGCCAGCATCGCCAGAAAGCGCAGCGTGCCGTCGGAGACGCTGTACGCGGAGCAGGTCCTGCCGCCTTTTTCGACGACAACGAGTTGAACCAGACCGGTGACCCGGTCGACCGGAAACTCGAAGTCCGCCACATCCATCGGCGTAAGTTCGCGAACCCAGTCGATCAGGCTCGTCTTGCGCTCCGGATCGGCGCAGATCTGGCGCAGTACGGTCGGCAGATTCTCGCCGCCGTCGCCCAGAATCGTCTGTCCGGGAAAGGAAGGCTGCCGCATTCGATCCGGGATCACGTCGAGAAAGCGCATGTTCGAAAGGACGTCGATGACCCCTTGCACGTCTTCCTCGTGGGACTCAACTAGCAGCCCGTGCTCCCGGATCTGCGTCAACGCAGGCTGGGCTGATCGAACGGGGAACGAGTATCCCTGCTTTCGTTGCGATCCGGTCTTGGCCAAGCGCAGAGACAGATGCGTTTCGCCGCCCTGGCCAAGCGCGCCTCCCAAGCTTGGTTCGCTCGTGTAGACAGGTTCCCAACCCCCGGTCGAGAGTTCTTCTCGAGCGACGCGAAAACCGCCAGCCCCTCGGGACACGTCGATACGGTAGCGCGCTTTGGCGTCGCCCAGTCGAAATCCAACTTCCAGGGCGAAGCGCGAGCCGGGTTCCGTGTCAGCCACGCGGACGACTTCATTCGGGGCTCCTCGAACCGCCTGCCACTCGGCCTGGCCGCCGGGGCCCCACCTGCCGCCGAGAATCTCCGCGAGCGTGTAGCCGCGGCCGATGCCGTGCAGGAACCGGAACGCGTCCCGGATGTTGCTCTTCCCGCTGGCGTTGGCCCCCACGATCACGGTGAACGGGCCGACACACAGCGTCTCGTCGGCGAAGTTCTTGAAGTCGACGAGTCGAAGTGAGGTGATCATCGCTTCGCCTCCGGATATCAGGTCCTTGAGAGCCGATCATCCGCCACCTCGATGCGGTAGCCGTACCCCTCCGGGAGCTGGCGCGCGATGTACAGACCCAGACCGCGTCCCTCCTGCCCCTTCCCGGAATAGAACGGATCGAACAGGAGCTGTACGTCCTGCATTCCGTCCATGATCTGCTGCAACCCGCCAACTGGCCACCGTCCGCCATCGGCGCGCTCGTCCTCGACCGTCTCGACGATGGTCCCCGCCATCCGGCGGTAGACCGCCTGCCGCTCCCGCGCGCCGCCGGTGTCCGGCAGCCGCGTCGCGATCAGCGCCGCCGGCATGCCGCCAGCGGCCGACGCGCCGGCCAACTGTGCAGCGTCGAGATGTGCCCGTGCTGGACGTTCTTCTCGTGAACCGAGTCGAGCGAAACGTGCTCCGGAGGAAACGCGGGCTTCGATGAGGCGTTTGTCCGTCACCCGGACGCTCCCGCCGCGTGCCTGCGCCACAGGAAACTGGCGAACGCCGCGCACGCGCCCAGCATGAACACCGCCTCGTCCTGGCCGACCCGCGCGTTCGCCCGATCGAGCAGCGCATGACGGACGCCCTGTTCGTCCGACGCATAGCCGTAGAGCTTGCTGAACGCCCCCTTGAGCGCGGGATGCAGGACACCGCGCGTCTCGAGCGAATCCAGCGCCGGTCCGAGTGTCTGCGCCGCTTCGGGAGCGAGTTGCCGCGCCACCGACTCGACAGCGTGGATGCTCTCCCGGACGCTGCCCGCCCAGTCGCCGGCGTCAATGCGCTCCGCCGCCACGCGCAGGTGCGCCGCGCTGCCGTCGAACCCTGCCTGTCGCAGCGTCCGGAGCGCGTCGACGACGGTGCGTCCCTCATCGGGCGTGACGGCGGAAAGGATCGTCGGCGGCGGGCCGGTATCGATGGCGTACGCCAAGCCAGCTCCCCTTTCGGCGCGCCTTATCGCCCGCCTCGCGGCACGGTGCAACGCCGTCTCTGCGCCTGCCACGTCCGGATCACGCTCTGATTGATCCGGACTCCCGCGTCGGGTGCTCATTCTCGACTCCCCTCGGCGACCAGTTTCGGCGCGTCGCCCGAATTGTCGAACACGGCCCAGGCATCGACCAGATCACGGTAGATTTGCTTGAAGTTGCGCCGGCCGACATGGAACCGCCGCCGTATCACCGGCTCGGGCACGTCGTGGCCGCCCTCGGACACGCGCTGCGCCACCCGTACGATGGCGGCCTCGGCCGAGGGCAGGCGCAGGAAGAACAGCTTGACCCTGTAGCCCTGCGCCTGCCAGCGGGGAATCCGCCGGGCGTAGCGGCGCCCACTGAGCGTCGTCTCGAAAGCGAAGCTGCGCTCGCACCGCGCGTGCTCGTCGATCTGCCTCAGCATCAGTCTGGCAGCCTGGACGGCGACCAGGCCGGCACGAAAGGGACTCAGCCCGGCCGCGATGAGATCGGCGTTGACGAAGAGGGGACAGTCGGCCTCGTTGGGCAGGAACTCGGTGGCGAACGTCGTCTTGCCGGCGCCGTTCGGCCCGGCGATCACGAGGATCCGCTTGTCGGCCTTCACCGCTCGAACGTCTCCGCCCGCCCCGTGATCAAGCCGGTTCCCACAGGCGCTTGAGCCGTACCGCGGGGAGTCGCTTCAGCCGTTGGCTGGTCGGGTCGACTTCGATCCCCACGGATTCCAGGGCAGTCACGCCGAGCAGCGGCTCGGCGTCGGCCGCGCCGAACAGGATCGTGCCGCCGACCGTCTCGCCCATGAACTCGATGTCCGCGGTCGTGATCTCCATCGTGATCGCGCGGCCATCCGCGAGTTCGTACACGCGCCTGCCCTTCGGCCGGAGACCGATCGCTTCCAGGTGCGGACGAGGAACGAGAGAATCCGTGGCGCCGGTATCGACCAGGAACAGCCCTTCCCAGGCCCGGTCCGGGTCGGCGGGGTTGCGGATGGTGACGGTGACGTGCGTGGCGCCCATCTTCGTCGCTTCTTTCCGGACCACGCGGCTCCGTGGCGGCGGTCCCGCCGCGGAGCGGCCCTGCAAGCATTATGGTGTATTGCCGCCGCCGATATGGCGTAGGCCGAGAGCGGGCGGGTTGCGCGGCGCGCTGCCGCGAGGAGTGAATCAGCTTGCTCGCGGTGGACGGTGCGAAGGGTGGCGAGGAACCGGTCGATGCGGGGTGCGGTTGCCGGCACCCAGAGGTGGACGGGAGCCCGGGGGTCAATCAGACGGGGCTGCGCCCCGAACCCCCGGCACCTGCTGGCGGTGACCCCACGGCCCCGCGCCACTCCCAGCCGGCCAATCGTCGCCTGACGGCTCCGCTCGGCGCCCAACCAACCCTGCAGGAGTCCG
>CAYGCV010000088.1:0-13961 GCA_964348425.1 uncultured Vicinamibacteraceae bacterium
GAGCGGCACGACCGTATCGCCAGCACGCAGGGAGCGGACCGTGCGGTACGCGTCGCCGGCGGGATCCCGATACACGTCGAGGCGAGCCTCCGGAATGGCGACGATCCAGTACTCCGGGATGCCGCAGCGCGCGTAGATCCGCTGCTTGATGGTCCGATCGTGGGTCAGCGAGTCGTCGGACACCTCGACGACGAGAAGCGCCGTCGCCGGGTGCGCATCCAGGTAGTCGAACTCGTCGCCCTCCACGACCGCAACGTCCGGTTCCGGCTCCGAGTCGCCGCCCGCCGCCAGCGGCATCCGGGTCCGCACGTGACAGCCGCTGCCGAACGCGCGGCCGAGCAGTCCGGCGGCACGCGTGGCTACGGCGGCGTGCCGGCTGCCCTGCGGCGTCATCGTGAGGATTTCGCCATCGATCAGCTCGACCCGGTCGCCGGGGCCGAAGATGCCCGCCTGGACCGCGCGGTCGTAGATCTCGCGGCTCCAGCGGTAGCTGCGGGTCGCGGGGTCGGCCATCTGTATCGGTTTTACGCTACGCGCTTGCCGGTGATGGCCTCGCGGAGACCTCCGAGCAGCCCGTCGAGGTGTGCCATCCGTTCGCGGAGCTGGCCGATCTCCCTGCCCTGGGCGTCGATGCGCTCGCACAGGTGCCTGCCCTGGGTCCGCATCTCGTCGCGCAGGCTCAGGAACGACGTGCCGACCGCCACCAGGATCGCGATGGCGGTCCCGACGACTGTCCAGGCGGTGGCGTCCATGCGGGTCAGCGGTCGTTCCACTGCGCCCGCATCCAGGCGCCGGCCTGCCGGAGGGCGTTGACGTAGCCGCCCATCGTGTAGTGGCCCACGCCGGTCAGCTCCGTGAACTCCGCCGGGTGGCCGAGCTCCGCGAGCGTGCGGGCGGCCTCGCGCGCGGGCTCGATGGGCACGAGCTGGTCGTCGCGGCTGTGGATCACGTGCACCGGCATCGATCCGATCTGGTCGAGCGGGTTGTCGCGGGGCGCGCTGGCGATCGGGATGGCGCCCGAGAAGCGCTCCGAATGGTGCGTGGCCATGAACCACGTGCCGGCGCCGCCCATGCTGAACCCGGTGACCAGTATGCGGTCGCGGTCGATGGCGTGGCGCGCGAGGATGTCGTCCAGGAGGAAGAGGACCGACTCCTCGGCCGACGGGACCGACCAGCGGCGGTTCGGCGAGTCGGGCGCCACGATGATGGCGCCCCAGTCCCGGAGCGCCGGCTCGACAATCTGGTACAGGAAGGGCCCGCCCACGCTGCCGCCGCCGGGGTGCAGCGCCAGGACCAGCGGGCGCGGCTCGCCTTCGCGCAGGTCGCGGGGCACCGAGATGGTGTAGCTCATCCGCCCGTGACCGGGGACGTCGATGACCGCGCCCTCGATGCGCGGCGCGGCGCCCGACTGCGCCGCCGCCAGGGCCGCCGCCGCGACGGTCAACGCTGCGAACGACGACAGGAGCACAGGGGCGCTTTGGCACAGGCTGTTAAGCTTCATGACGCGTGATGATACAACAGGGGCGGGCGTGAGCGTTCGCACGCGGTTCGCACCCAGCCCGACCGGCTACCTGCACATCGGCGGCGTGCGGACCGCCCTGTTCAACTGGCTGTTCGCGCGGCGGCACGGCGGCCAGTTCATCCTGCGCATCGACGACACCGACCGGCAGCGCAACATCGAGGCGGCCCTGCAGCCGATCCTCGACGGCTTTCGCTGGCTCGGGCTCGACTGGGACGAGGGGCCCGGGGTGGAGGGGCCGCACGCGCCGTACTTCCAGTCGGGCCGCCGGGCGCGCCACCGGGAAGCGGTCGAGCGGCTCGTCGCGGGCGGGCACGCCTACCGCGACTACGCGACCGCGGACGAGATTCAGGCCGAGCGCGAGGCCGCGCAGCGCAGCAAGGTGCGCTTCATCTACAGCCGGCGCTGGATGGCCGAGACGCCCGCGCAGGCGGCGGCGTTCGAGGCGCAGGGCCGGACCGCGGTCGTGCGCCTGAAGATGCCGCGCGACGGCGCGTGCGCCTTCGACGACCTCGTGCGGGGGCCGGTGGAGTTCGAGTGGGCGCTCGAGCAGGACCACGTCGTGCAGCGCGCCGACGGCAGTTGCCTCTACCACCTGGCGAGCGCGGTCGACGACCACGACTTCGGGATCACGCACGTGATCCGCGCGGTGGAGCACCTCTCGAACACGCCGCGGCAGATCTTCATCGCCCGCGGCCTGGGCTACGACCTGCCGGCCTACGCGCACCTGCCCTACGTGGCCGAGCCCGGCAGCGCCGAGAAGCTGAGCAAGCGGAAGGTGGGCGCCTACCTGCGGCATCCCGACTTCCGGACGCTGCACGAGCACGGCGCCGCGATCATGGACGCCCTCGGCGAGCCGGTCGTGACCGAGTCGTTCAACCCGCTGGTCGTGGCGTTCTACCGCGCGGTGGGGTACCGGCCCGAGGCCCTGCTCAACTACCTGCTGCTGCTGGGCTGGTCGCTGGACGATCGGACCGAGATGTTCACGACCGGGGAGATGATCGAGAAGTTCACCCTCGAGCGGGTCAACAAGTCGGCGGCCAGCTTCGATCCGCCGAAGCTGCTGGCGTTCGAGGAGCGCTACATGCACCGGCTTCCGCTCGCGGCGCGGGCGGCAGCGGCGGTGCCGTTCCTGCAGCGCAACGGGGCGCTGCCCGAGGCGCCGTCGCCGGCCGATCTCGAGCGGGTGTCGCGCGTCGTCGCGGCGGCCGGCGAGCGGCTCAAGGTGGCCGGCGACATCCTGGGCTACCTGGAGTTCTTCCGGCCGGACGACGCGTTCCCGTACGATGAGAAGGCCTTCGCCAAGCGCCTCCGGGCCGAGGGTGCGGCCGACCGCCTGGGGCGCTTCAGAGCGGTGCTCGCGACCGTCGACCCGTTCGACGCCGCCACGCTGCACGACGCCATGCAGCGGTTCATCGCGGCGGAGGGGATTGCCATCGGGCGCATCATCCACGCGGTGCGGGTCGCGGTGACCGGCAAGGCGGTGGGGTTCGGCCTGTTCGAGGGCCTGGAGATTCTCGGCCGCGAGGCCTGCCTGGCCCGCATCGACCGGGCGCTTGGCCGGCTCGCCGGGACCGGGACGGAGTGCGCATGAAGGACGACGACGCGAGCAGCAGCGGCCCGGCCGCGGGGCTGGACTTCATACGCCAGATCGTCGACGACGACCGGCGGTCCGGCAAGCACGGTGGCCGCGTGCAGACGCGCTTCCCGCCGGAGCCGAACGGGTACCTGCACATCGGTCACGCGAAGGCGATCTGCCTCAACTTCGGCATCGCGCAGGAGACGGGCGGGCTCTGCAATCTGCGGATGGACGACACCAATCCGGAGACGGAGGACCAGGAGTACGTGCGGGCCATCGAGCAGGACGTGCGGTGGCTGGGCTTCGACTGGGCGGAGCGTTTCTTCTACGCGTCGGACTACTTCGACCGTCTCTACGAGTGCGCGGTCCAGCTCATCCGGGGCGGCCACGCCTACGTCTGCGACCTGCAGGGCGAGGCGGTGAGCCGGTACCGCGGCCGCTGGGACGAGCCCGGCCGCGACAGCCCGTACCGCAACCGGCCGGTCGCCGAGAACCTGGACCTGTTCGAGCGGATGCGGGCCGGCGAGTTCCCCGACGGCAGCCGCACGCTGCGGGCGAAGATCGACATGGCGTCGTCCAACATGAACCTGCGCGATCCGGCGCTCTACCGCATCCGCCGGGCGCCGCACTACCGCCAGGGCGACCGCTGGTGCATCTACCCGATGTACGACTTCACGCATCCGCTGTCGGACGCCTACGAGGACATCACCCACTCGCTCTGCACGCTGGAATTCGAGGATCACCGCCCGCTGTACGACTGGTTCCTCGAGCGCCTGGCGTTCGAGTCGCCGCCGCGGCAGATCGAGTTCGCGCGGCTGAACGTCACGCACACCGTCCTGAGCAAGCGCAAGCTGCTCGAGCTCGTCGAGGGCGGGCACGTCGACGGCTGGGACGATCCGCGCATGCCGACGCTGGTGGGCATGCGCCGGCGCGGCTACCCGCCGGGCGCCATCCGCGACTTCTGCGACCGCATCGGCATCGCGAAGGCCAACAGCCTGGTGCAGATTGCCCAGCTCGAGGATGCCGTGCGGCAGGAGCTGAACCGGACGGCGCCGCGCGTGATGGCGGTGCTGCGGCCCCTGCGCGTGGTCATCGAGAACTACCCCGAGGATCGAGTCGAGCAGCTCGACGCGGTCAACAACCCCGAGGACGCCGCCGCGGGCACCCGGCCGGTCCCGTTCTCGCGCGTGCTCTACATCGAGCGCGGGGACTTCCGCGAGGATCCGCCCCGCAAGTACTTCCGGCTGGCGCCGGGGCGGGAGGTGCGGCTGCGGTACGCCTACTTCCTCAAGTGCACCGGCGTCGTCAGGGACCCGGCGAGCGGCGAGGTGACCGAGCTGCGCTGCACCTACGACCCGGAGACGAGCGGCGGCTACGCCCCCGACGGGCGCAAGGTCCGGGGCACCATCCACTGGGTCTCCGCCGCCCACGCGCTGCCGGCGGAGGTGCGGCTGTACGACCACCTGTTCACCAGGGAAGACCCGGAGGACGCCGGCGAGGGACAGGACTACAAGGACTACCTTAATCCGGCCTCGCGCGAGGTCCTGACTGGCTGCCGCGTCGAGTCGAGCCTGGGCGGCGCCCCGGCCGGAGCGCGCTACCAGTTCGAGCGGCAGGGCTACTTCTGCGTCGACCCCGACTCGTCGAGCGCCGCGCTCGTCTTCAACCGCACCGTCGGCCTGCGCGACACGTGGGCCAAGATCGAGCGGAAGGCGTCGGGCAGGTCGTGAGCGGGCGGGGGCGCCGGCGAGCCCGGCCCCGACGACTCCTGCCGAGGTTCATTCGGCCGGCGGCCGCCGCATGCCGAACAGGCTGAACAGCTCGCCGGGGTTCAGTCGCTCGGACAGGTTCAGCGAGACGTCGTCGACCAGGTCGTCGAACAGCGTCTGCTTGCGCTCCAGGATCGTGTCGATCCGCTCCTCGATGGTGTCGACGCACGAGTACTTGATGATGTTGACCTTGACGGTCTGGCCGAGGCGGTGGCTGCGGTCCTCGGCCTGCCGCTCGACGGCCGGGTTCCACCAGCGGTCGAGGTGGAAGACGTACGACGCGTCCTGCAGGTTGAGGCCCAGGCCCCCGGCACGCAGCGACAACACCAGCACCCGGCAATTGCGGTCGGTTCGGAACCGATCGAGGATGGTGGTTCGCTCGGCCGGCGGCGTGCCGCCGGTGAGGCTCAGCGGCTCGAACGCCTGCAGGTAGCGGCAGGCGGCGGCCACGCCGGACGTGTCGTTGGTGTACTGGGAGAAGACGAGCGCCTTGTGTCCCTGCGCCGTCAGTTGCTCCAGGCGGTCCCGCACGTCCTCGAGCTTGGCGGATTCCCCCGTTTGCGGATCCGCGTTGCAGATCTGCTTCAGCCGGGTGATGAGCTCGAGCACGTGCCGGACGCCGATCTCGGCCCCCAGCGACCGCAGGTAGACGACGCCCTCCTGCTCGGCCTTGTCGTAGCTGCGGCGCTGCCGGGGGCCGAGTCGGATGGGCGCCTTCGTGACCTGCTTGGGCGGCAGGTGGTCGAGCACGTCGGCCTTGCGGCGCCGGAGCTGCAGCTCGCGGTGGCGCGCAAGCAGGGTCTGCCCGGGGTGGTAGTGCCGCGGCGGGCCGGCGCCGTCGTGGTCGACGAACTCGAGGATCGAGGCCAGTTCCTCCTCGTGGTTCTCGATGGGCGTGCCGGTCAGCGCCCAGCAGCGGGTCCGCCGCAGCGCCTTGAGGGCTCCACTCGTCTCGTTGCGGTTCTTGATGCGCTGCGCCTCGTCGGCGACCACCACGTCCCACGGCCGTTGCAGGGCCGGAACGGCGCCGGCGAAGTCGGCGCGCAGCGTGTCGTAGCTGACCAGCGTCACGTCCACCGGCGCCGCCCACTGCCAGGCGCGGTCGGACGCCGGACCGCGCACGATGATGGCCGTCATCTCCGGCGCCCACTTGCCGATCTCGCGCCGCCACTGATCGAGCAGGCTCGCCGGTGCGGCGACCAGACACGACGCGACGGCGCCCTGCGCGCGGAGAATGCGGAGCGCGGCGATCGCCTGCAGGGTCTTGCCCAGCCCCATGTCGTCGGCGAGCAGCAGCCGGTCGCGTGCCAGCAGCACCCGCACCCCCTCCAACTGGAAGGGCATCAGCTCGCCGGCCCACGGCAGGTGAAACCGTCGAACGGGATCCTGGCCCGTCGCGGCCACGGCGAGTAACGCCCACAGACGCTCGGCCAGCGGGCGCTCGCGGGGTTCCCCGTGGACCATGCCAGCCTCCGGCGGCGGGTCGCGAACGGGGTCCGGCCGGCCGGCGGGACGCGCGTCCGGCGGCGAGAGATGCACGACGGCCGTCAGTCCGCGCAGGGCGCTCAGCGCCTGGACGCGCTGGTCGTCGAACGCGGCGTTCAGCGCGCGGGCGGCCCGCTCGAACGGCTCCAGCGGGGCGTCGCGGCGCATGAGCTGCTCGAAGAGGCGGCGCGCGGCGGACTGCCGCTCGGGCTCCGCCGGCATCCAGATCGCCCCCGTGCGCGAGCAGTCCGCGGGCTCTCGCCCGGAGACCGCGCGGTCTCCGGGCGGACCGACCAGGCAGACGCGCGCCCCGGCCGGCGCCCAGTCCGCGCACGCGTCCGCCGGCGCCTCGGCCCGCAGGCACAGGATCAGCGCCGGCGGCCGCGAGGTGGATCGGATCAGGGACGCCGCGAGCTCGGACACGGTGTCCGCCGGGAGGTCCTGTCGAGCATCCCCGCCCGCCCGGCGCCCGTCGTGGCGCGGGGTCGCCCGCGCGAAGCAGAATGCCACCGGCTCGCCGTCGCATGACGTCCGGAACAGCGCGGCGCGAATGCCGCCGCCGTCACGTTCGGTGAGCAGCCGCAGCCAGACCGCGCCGCCGGCGCCCTCGCCGCCGGCCGGCGCGGGACGCGGCAGCCTCGACGCATCCCCGCGCCCAGGCATGAGGTCGCTACGCGGCGCTCCCGCCGTCGTCGGGTTCGCGTTCCATGTCCCTGTTCTCGTCGTACCGGGGATGGAACTCGTTGACCTCGGGACCTGTCGGCGTGAAGGTGTCGGGGTAGATGCGCTGCAGGTCCCACTGGTTGATGGCTGCCCGGACCTTGTGCCGCATCCGCGCCCGGATGCCGGCGCCGCCGGCCGCTCCGGTCCACGGCGGGGGATCCCAGCCGTAGGCGTCGCGGTAGATGAGGCGCAGCTTCTCGATCGTCGCGTCCACGTCGCCCGGGGCGGGAGCGGCCAGCGGCGTGCACTCCCGCTCCAGCAGGCGCATGCCGGACTCGGCGGCGGCCGCGTCCGCGGCATAACGGCTGTTCGCCAGGCGCGGCCCCACGTAGTCGCGGTCCTTCTTCGTGCCGTCGGGACTGATGACGGTCGCGGCGAAGTCGTCGGTGACCGTCCCGACGGCGACCAGTCGCGGGCAGGCGTCGCCGGCCTGTCCCAGCCAGCGCGCCAACGCGGCGTACGACCGTCCCCGCTGCAGGATGGAGTACGACCCGACCAGCTCCACCTCGTCCAGCAGCACCACCCAGCCGGGGTAGCCGGCGCTGCGGATCAACTCGACGGCGAAACGCAGGCGCTGCGGCGGCAGGTCCGCGGCCCGGGGCGCGCGGAACGCGCCGAAGGCCTGCTTCTGCCCGATCTGTGCCAGTCCGTTCCGGATGTCGGACATCTTCAGCCGGTCGCCGGCCCAGAACGTTTCTATCCTGCCCTTGAGCTCCGGATCGCGCCCCCGTTCGTAGACGCGCAGACTGGCCGCGAACAGGCGGCTCAGCAGACCGTTCGACGCGGCGGTGTCGGCCCAGCGGAACAGCCGGTCGGACTGCGGGGACGCCCAGTCCATGGCCAGTCCCAGCTCCTCCATCAGGCGCCCCTCGCGGTCCGGCATCCGCGCGTTCTCGACGGCCGACCTGAACACCTTGCCCAGGTCGTAGAGGGGCGTCTCCTTGCTGATCGCCACCTTGCTGCAGACGAACCGCCGCTCGAGCGCCAGCCGCTCCAGGTGGACCAGCAGGTGCGACTTCCCGGCGCCGAAGTCCCCGGACACCAGCATGCCGCGCGCACCGCCCGCCGGCGCGCCGGCGTCCGCGGCACGCGGCGCGGCCCCCGCCGCCGTCTGCACCAGCAGGTCGGCGAACCGTTCCACCGCGCGCGGCTGGTTGCAGCCCAGCAGCGCCACCGCGGCGCGGTTGGGCACGCCGCTGCGCAGCGCCTCGATGGCTCGCCGCGCCGTCAGCCGTGCGCCGTCGCCAACCACATCCTCTCTCCTGGCCCGCCAATCGTCGCCTGACGGCTCCGCTCGGCGCCCAACCAACCCTGCAGGCGTCCGCGCCGTTCTACGGCGCAGACTCCTGGGGCGCGGACTCCTGCGCCAGCCGCACCAGCGCCGCCGCGGGATTGACGAGGTGCCGGTCGTGCACGTCGTCCATCACGCGTGTCTTCAGGGCTTCGTAGATGTCGAAGCTCCGCGGTCCGTCGAGGAAGCCCTCGTCGGTGGCCACCAGCAGCAACGTGCCCGCCAGGCGGTCGACGTTGTCGACGAACTCGCGCAGCAGCTCGTAGTGGTCCATCGTCATGGCGCGCGTGTAGTACCGCACGCCGTCCCGGGGGTTGCGGGCGAGGGTCACGCGGCGGTTGTCGAGCAGAACCACGGTGCCGGCGTGCCCCGCGTCGCGGACCCAGCGCAGGGCCGACTCGAGGAGGTAGCGCGCGGTCGTCCGATTGATGCTGGCATAGATGTCGTACTGGCGCACGCTGCCGACCCGCGTGTTGTCTCCCCGCAGCCAGTCGAGCAGCGGCTGGCCGGCGTACTCGCCGCCGTCGGGAGCGCCCTCGGCGAGGCACAGGTGGGTCATCGCCATCCGAAAGTCCCTGGCCATGCGCGGGCTCCTGAAGACCTTGTCCTGTATCGGCTTGTGGGCGACGCTGAACACGAAGGTCGGCTCGAGTCCGTTGGCGGCGGCGATGGCCTCGAAGACGTTGGTCGCCGCGTCGGGATCGATGCCGTGGACCGCATACCCGAGATGGCCCGCCAGCCGCAGGATCCGCCGTCGCACCAGCTCGCGCCACGGCAGCCGGCGCGCGAGCCCGAAGAAGATGTCCTGCGGCATGTGCGCGCGCAACTCCGCCGCGTCCAGCGGGACGTACACGTAGTCGTGCTGCGCGCACGCGCGCCGCACCGCCTCGCGGAGCGCCCCGAGCGAGTCGTCGGCTGCAACGGCGAACTTGATGGCCGCGCCGCCCTCCCGCACGAACGTGGCGAGGTACTCCTGCTCGACATGCTCCACCCAGTCCTGAACGGCGATGGTTCTCGACATCACGCGCCCTGCGTGAACCGGATGCTGTAGTAGCGCACCTCCTGGCCGTCCGGTCCGACGAACGAGAACAGTCCGGACCGTCCGCGGGTGCCCGAGGACGCGGGGAGGGAGACCGCGGCGCCCTTCTTCGTGCAGCGGGGACCGTTGGCGTCGAGCAGGTACAGGTCGCGGCCGAAGTCCGTCTTGTCGTACTCTCGCGCCGCGCCGGGCAGCGAGGTCAGGAGGCGGTAGATCCGGGCCAGCGGCACCACGCGCCCGAGCCGGCCCTCCTCGATGTCGGCGTAGACCCGGTACAGCGATTCCAGGAAGGTGTCCGACCGGTGGCGGCTCGGTTTGCTGCGGTTCTCCAGCAGCAGGCGCGCCACATGCGCTGGCCGAATCGCGGACACGCGCTTGCCGCCGATCGTGATCGCGCGCCGGGCGGGCAGGATGCGGACAATCGACGGGTGGGCGATCAGTCTCCCGTCCTGTTCGTAGATGTCCAGCCCGACTGCTTCGGCGGCAGAACGCAGCTCCCGGGCATAGTGGTCCCTGAGATGCGACTCCTCGTCGGCGTCCGCAAAGGGCCACGACGCCGCGACGTCCGCGACGGCCCGGCGCACCTCGCCCAACGCGGTTTCGATCTCCTGCTGCGCGCGCTTCACGTCCGCGATGCGGCCCTGCTGCGCCGCCTTCTGTGCGCGCCGGGCCAGCTTCACGAGCCCGCCCGCCGCCGCCACGGCCGCGTCCGCGGCCTGCTCGGCGCCCTCGAAAGCCTGTTCGAAACCGGTCAACTCCTGCTCCTTCGCGGGCCGCCCCCCCGCGGCGCGCGCTCCGATTCTACAGCGGCCGCCGCGCCAGCCGTCGGGGTGGCTGCGCAAAGCGCGGCCATGAGCGTTTGGTTGGGCAGGTCGAGTGTCCGTGCCCGGCGGCACAGCGATGACATCAAGTGTGATGCCTGACGATCGCCGCGCGGCTCGAGGACGAGGAGACGCTGCGCAAGATCGAACAGCGGAAATGACCCTCGTCGACCTCAATTATACTGGGGCCGTCATGCCTGATCGGAACCGCCGGATCACGCTGGCCGCCCGGCCGGAAGGGGCGCCCAGGGCCACCGACTTCGAGCTGGTGGAGACGGCCGTGCCGCGGCCCGGCCCCGGGGAGCTGCTCAGCCGCACCATCTACCTGTCGCTCGATCCCTACATGCGCGGGCGCATGAACCAGAGCGTGGGCTACGCGCCGACGGTGGACCTCGGCGGCGTGATGGTCGGCGGCACGGTGGCCCGGGTGGTCGAATCGAACCTGGAGGGCTACCGGGCGGGCGACTTCATCGTCTGCGCGAACGGCTGGCAGGACTACGGGCTGTCGGACGGGACCGGCGTCCGCAAGCTGGACCCGGCCGACGCGCCGATCTCGACGGCCGTCGGCGTCCTCGGCATGCCGGGGCACACGGCGTACGTGGGCCTGCTCGACATCGGGCGGCCGCAGCCGGGCCAGACGGTGGTGGTCTCGGCCGCCTCCGGCGCGGTCGGCGCGGTCGTGGGGCAGATCGCGCGCATCAAGGGCTGCCGCGTGGTGGGCGTCGCGGGCGCCCGGGAGAAGTGCGACTACGTGACGCGCGAGCTCGGCTTCGATGCCTGCGTCAGCCGCTTCGACGAGGCCTTTCCCGACGCCCTCCGGGCGGCCTGCCCCGACGGCATCGACGTCTACTTCGAGAACGCCGGCGGCGCGGTGTTCGAGGCGGTCCTGCCGCTGCTCAACACCTACGCCCGCATCCCGATCTGCGGGCGCATCGCCAACTACAACCAGACGGAGCCGCCGCCCGGCCCCAACCTCGTGCCGCGCGTGATGGGGCTGACCCTGGTGCGTCGCCTCACCTTCCGCGGCTTCATCGTGTTCGACCACATGGACCGCGAGCCGGACTTCCTGCGCGACGTCGGCGCCTGGATCCGGAGCGGCGAGCTGGTCTACAAGGAGGACGTGGTCGACGGCCTCGAGCAGGCCGTGCCGGCGTTCCAGGGCCTGCTGCAGGGGAAGAACTTCGGCAAGCTGCTCGTGCGCGTGGCGGACGATCCGACCCGCCAGGAGTCTGCGCCGTAGAAGTGATGCCTTCGCCGGGCTCCTCCGCGCGCCGCATTCCCGATTCGATCGTCCTCATCTTTCTACTGATCGTCCTCGCCCAGGCGGCGAGCTACGTCGTTCCCGCGGGCGAGTTCGAGCGGGACGGCCGGCAGGTCGTCGAGGGCACCTACCACGCCGTGGAGGCGGATCCGCTGCCGCCGCTGACCTTCCTGACGGCCATTCCGGCCGGACTGGCCGCGGCCCAGGAGATCATCTTCTTCGTCTTCCTCGTCGGCGGCGTCATCCGCGTCGTGCGGGCCACCGGCGCCATCGATGCCGTGATCGGCCAGGCCATCGCCCGGCTGGGCGCGCGGCCGGAATGGCTGGTCGCCGGCGCGGTCGCGCTGTTCTCGCTGGGCTCGTCGACGGTCGGCATGGCCGAGGAGTACATGCCCTTCGTGCCGATCCTGGTGGCCATGTGCCTGGCGCTGAGGCTCGATGCCGTGGTGGCCGTCGGCATCATCTACGTGGGCGCCGGGGTCGGCTACGCCTGCGCGGCGATCAATCCGTTCACCGTGCTGATCGCGCAGGACATCGCCGGCCTCGAGCTGGCTTCGGGCCAGGTGGTGCGCTGGGCGCTGCTGCTGGTCTGCCTCGCGGTCGGCGTGCAGCACCTCCTGCGCTACGCGGCGCGGGTGCGCCGCGACCCCGGCCGGAGCCTGGTGGCGGACGTCGACTACACCGTCGGGTTCGACCGGCCGGCGGGCGTGCGGTTCACGGGGCGGCGCGCCGCGGTGGTCGCGATCCTGGCGGGCGGCATCGGCCTCTTCGTCTACGGCGTGGCGGCGCGGGGCTGGTACCTGGTCGAGCTGTCGGCGGTGTTCCTGGGCGTCGGGCTGCTCGCGGCGCTGGTCGGACGCCTGGCCCGAACGCGGCGGCGCGCGCGTTCCTGGACGGGGCGGGCGAGATGACCGCGACGGCGCTGCTCATCGGCTTCGCGCGGACGATCGAGGTCGTCCTCTCGGACGCGCGCGTGATCGATACGGTCATCCACGGGTTGGCCACGCCGCTCGGCGCGCTGCCGGCCCACGCGGCCGCCGTCGGCATGCTCGTGGTCCAGACGATCTGCAACCTGTTCATCCCGTCCGGGTCCGGGCAGGCGTACGTGACGATGCCGATCATGGCGCCCGTGGCCGACCTGACGGGCGTGACCCGCCAGGCGGCGGTGCTCGCCTACCAGTTCGGCGACGGCTTCACGAACATGCTGGTCCCGACCAACGCGCTGCTCATGGGGATGCTCGCGCTGGCCCGGATTCCCTACCAGCGCTGGGTGGCCTTCGTCGTGCCGCTGCTGGTCAAGCTCTATCTCGTCGCCGCGCTCGCCCTCGTCGCGGCCGTCGAGCTCGGCTACCGCTGAGCGCCGCGCACCGGGCGCCGGCGCGCCACCGGTCAGCCGGCGCGGGCGCTCGCGGCACCGGCGCGGCCGGGATGCGCGGCGAGTCGCGCGGGCAGCGGCCGCAACCGCGTGACGCCCGCGCAAACGGCCACGTTCACGCCCAGCGCGACGATCCCCGCATGGATATCCCACACCTCCGGCCGGCCGGCCAGCAGCAGGGCGGCGTAGGTGGCGCAGCCGGCCAGCATCCCGCTCAGCGCCGCGGACGTCGTCAGGCGGCGCCAGGTCACGCCGAGGACGAACAGCGGGGCCACCTGCGCCAGGATCTCCATCTTGATCTCGGTCAGGCCCCACAGCGTGACGCGCGGGGACAGCGCGATCACGACCAGCACGGCGACGACGGCCCACGAGAGCCGCTTGCCGGCGCGCGTGAGCCGCTCCTCGGAGGCTCCCCGGAGCAGGGTCGTGCCGACGATGTCCTTGGCGAGGATCGAGGAGAGGCTCAGCAGCACCGAGTCGGCCGTCGACATGACGGCCGCGACGACCGCCGTGATGACCATGACGCAGAGCCCGAAGAGCAGCACGGAGCGGGTGCTCCAGGCCGTCAGCAGCGCGGGCATCACCTGATCCGCGTCGCCGCCTCCCGGCAGCTCCCCGATGGCGAGGATGCCGACCATGAACATCACGCCGGTCGTCACCAGCGGCAGGAACACCATCACGCTGAAGGCGCGCTTGAGGGTGGCCGCGTCGCGGGCGGCGTAGATGCGCTGGATCGCGTGCGGATACACCGCGCCGGAGAAGCCGATGAGGAGGATCGTGCTGAACCAGTTGCGCGAGACGTCCCACCCGGGGACGGCCACCTTCTCGGGGGCCGCGGCGGCCACGGCGGTCGTCAGCTCGGCGAGATGGGCCGGTGTCGGCACCACGGCCAGGAGCAGGCCGGCGAGCCCGACCAGCAGCATGATCCCCTGCACGCAGTCGGTCCACGCCACGGCGCGCATGCCGCCGACCGTCTCGTAGACGATGACGACGAGCGTCAGCAGCACCACGCCGGCCCAGTAGGGCACGGCCCCGCCCGAGAGGCCTCGGTCACGTGGCCCATCGCCATCAACTGCGCCAGCAGGTAGTTCGAGATGGC
>CAYGCV010000089.1:0-13915 GCA_964348425.1 uncultured Vicinamibacteraceae bacterium
AGGCGCGCACAGCGCGCCTCGGCGGGAGCGGCGCGGGGCTATGGGGTCCCCGCAAACGGACGCCGGGGGCTTGGGGCGCAGCCCCATCTTGATAATGCGAAAAATACGAGTCGTCATCGCCAAGCCGGGGCTCGACGGGCACGACCGGGGAGCCAAGGTCATCGCCCGCGCGCTGCGCGACGCGGGGATGGAGGTCATCTATACCGGCCTGCGGCAGACGCCCGAGCAGATCGTCGATGCCGCGCTGCAGGAGGACGCCGACGTCATCGGCCTGTCGATCCTGTCCGGCGCCCACAACCACATCTGTCCCCGCCTGATGGAGCTGCTCGCGGCCAGGGGGCTCGGCGACGTGCTCGTGGTCGTCGGGGGGATCATTCCGGATGCCGACGTGGCCCGGCTGAACGCGGCCGGCATCGAGGGGGTGTTCCAGCCGGGCACGCCGATGCAGGCCATCTCCGAGTTCATCGAGAGCCACGTGCGGCGGGATGAGACCCGCGCCTGACTGGCCGCGTATGCCCGAGCTGACGAAGGTCTTCGAGCACACGAAGATCGACCCCAAGTGGTACGCGTACTGGGAGCAGGTCGGTGCGTTCCGGGCCGACCCGGCGTCCGGCCGGCCGCCCTTCAGCATGGTGCTGCCGCCGCCGAACGTCACCGGCTGGCTCCACATCGGCCACGCGCTCAACCAGACCCTGCCCGACGTCGTGGCCCGCTGGAAGCGCATGCAGGGCTACGACGTGCTGTGGCTGCCCGGCACCGACCACGCCGGCATCGCGACCCAGAACGTCGTCGAGAAGCAGCTCGCCGCGGAGGGGAGCAGCCGCCACGAGCTGGGCCGGGAGGCGTTCGAGGCGCGCGTCTGGGCGTGGGTCGAGCAGAGCCACGGCACCATCACCAGCCAGATGCGCAAGCTCGGCTCGTCGGTCGACTGGTCCCGGGAGCGCTTCACGCTCGACGAGAGCCTGTCGCGGGCGGTCCGCCGGGTGTTCGTCTCGCTGCACGACGAGGGGCTCATCTACCGCGGCACGTACCTGGTGAGCTGGTGCCCGCGCTGCCGCACCGCGCTCTCCGACCTGGAGGTGGACCACCGCGACACGGCGGGCAGGCTCTACCAGTTGCGCTACCCGCTGCACGCCGGCGAGGGGGCGGTCATCGTCGCGACCACGCGCCCGGAGACGATGCTGGGCGACACCGCCGTCGCCGTGCACCCGGACGACGACCGCTACCGGGAGCTGGTCGGCAAGCGGGTGGTGCTGCCCGTCATCGGGCGCGAGCTGCCCGTCATTGCGGACGCGTTCGTCGACCCGGCGTTCGGGACCGGCGCCGTGAAGGTCACGCCGGCGCACGACCCGAACGACTTCGAGATCGGCCAGCGCCACGATCTGCCGCAGGTATCGGTCATCGACGAGGACGGCCGCATGACCGGCGAGGCGGGGCCCTACGCCGGCCGCGACCGCTTCGCGGCGCGCGACGGCCTCGTGGCCGAGCTCGAAGCGGACGGGCTGCTGGCGGGCGTCGCCGACCACGTGCACGCCGTGGGTCACTGCCAGCGCTGCGGGACGGTCATCGAGCCGCTGCTGTCGACGCAGTGGTTCGTGCGCATCGAGCCGCTGGCCGAACGCGCGCGCGAGGCCGTCCACCAGGGCCGCACGACGTTCGTGCCGGAGAACTGGACGCGGACGTACGAGGAGTGGATGACCAACATCCACGACTGGTGCATCTCGCGGCAGCTTTGGTGGGGACACCGGATTCCGGCCTGGTACTGCGACGCCTGCGGCAAGGTGCTGGTCGCGGAGGAGGCGCCGGCCGCCTGCGCGTGCGGGGGCGCCGTGCGCCAGGACACGGACGTGCTCGACACGTGGTTCAGCTCGGGCCTGTGGCCGTTCAGCACGATGGGGTGGCCGGACGCGACGGCCGACCTGGCGCGCTACTACCCGACGAGCCTGCTGATCACGGCCCACGACATCATCTTCTTCTGGGTCGCGAGGATGATGATGCTCGGCGTGAAGTTCGCCGGCAACGTGCCGTTCGAGACCGTCTACATCACGTCGCTCGTGCGGGACGCCCACGGCCAGAAGATGAGCAAGTCGAAGGGCAACGTGGTCGACCCGCTCGAGCTGATCGGGGAGATCGGCGCCGACGCGTTCCGCTTCACGCTGGCGGCCCTGGCGTCGCCGGGGATGGACATCTCGCTGTCGGAAGGGCGGCTGCGCGGCTACCGCCAGTTCGTCAACAAGATCTGGAATGCTTCCCGGTTCGTGCTGATGAACCTCCCCGCGGCGGCTCGGACCCGGCCGGACGTGCCGCCCGCCGCCGATCTCGATCTCATCCACCGCTGGATCCTGCATCGCACCGGGGAGCTGAGCGGCGAGCTGCAGGCGGCCCTCGAGGGGTTCCGCTTCGACGTCGCCGCGGATCGCCTCTACCACTTCTTCTGGCACGAGTACGCCGACTGGTACATCGAGCTCGTCAAGCCGCGGCTGCAGGGCGACACGGCGGAGCGCGACGCGGCGGTCGCCGTGCTGCTCGAGGTCCACGACCGGATACTGCGCATGCTGCATCCGTTCATGCCGTTCGTCACCGAGGAGATCTGGCAGGCGCTGCCCCAGCGCGCCGGGGACGGGCACGCCCCGAACGGCACGGATCGCACCATTGCCCTGGCGCCGTTTCCGGCCCCCGTCGCCGCGTGGCGCGACGACCGCGCGGTGGCGGCGATGACGCTCCTGCAGGAGGTCGTCACGACCATACGGACGGTGCGGTCCGAGTGGGGAGTGCCCCCGTCGCGCCCGGTCACGGCGCTCGTGGAAGGCGCCGCGGCCGACGTGCGCGAGCTGCTGGCGCTCCACGGCGGCCACGTCCGCCACCTGGCCGGCCTGTCGGTGCTCGAGTTCGCCGACGCGGTGCCGCGCAGCCCGGACACCGTCCGCCGGGTCGTGCGCGACTTTCAACTGCACGTCCCGCTGGCCGGCATCGTGGATCGGCAGCAGGAGACGGAGCGCGTGCGGCGGAGCCTGGCCAAGCTCACCCGGCAGCGCGAGGTGCTCCAGGCGCGGCTGGCGAAGCCCGCCTTCGTCGAGCGGGCCGATCCCGAGGTGGTGCGCGAGGCGCGGGAGCAGGAGCGGGTCCTCGCCCAGCGCCAGGCGAAGCTGGACGAGATCCTGCAGGAGCTCGGTGGGTGAGCTCCGGTTCACTCAGCGCGCTCGACCCATCCAGCTATCGCGAAATCGTGCGCCGCGCGCTGGCCGAGGATGCCTGCCGCGGCGACGTCACGACCCGCGCCACGATCCCGGCGGCGCAGCGGGCGACCGGCGACCTGGTCGCGAACGCCGCCTGCGTGCTGGCCGGCGTCGACGTGGCGGTCGAGGCCTTCTTGCAGCTCGATCCCGGCGCCGAGGTCGATCGCCGGCGCCGGGACGGGGACCGCTGCGCGGCCGGCGAGCTGATCTTCCGCATCACCGGCCGCGCCGCGGCGCTGCTGAGCGCCGAGCGCACGGCTCTCAACTTCCTGCAGCGCATGTCGGGCACGGCCACCCTGACGCGGCGCTTCGCGGACGCGGCGGCGGGGCGGGCCGCCATCTTCGACACGCGCAAGACGACGCCGACGCTGCGCGCGCTGGAGAAGCACGCCGTCCGTGCCGGCGGCGGCGTCAGTCACCGCGCGGCGCTCGATGACGGCATCCTGATCAAGGACAACCACATTCGGATCGCCGGCTCGCTGACCGAGGCGGTGCGGCGCGCCCGGACCGCCGGACGCGGACTGCCCGTGGAGGTGGAGGCGCAGAGCCTTGGCGAGGTCGACGAGGCAGTCGCCGCGGGGGCCGACATCATCCTGCTCGACAACCTCTCGCTGGCCGCTGTCCGCACCGCCGTGGACCGGATCGCCGGGCGGGCGAGGGTCGAGGTGTCGGGCGGCGTGACGCTCGAGCGCATCGCGGAGCTGGCGGCGACCGGCGCCGACCGCATCTCGGTGGGCGCGCTCACGCACTCGGCGCCGGCGGTCGATTGCAGCTTCGATCTGCGTCCGGCCGCCGCCGGCCGGGCCGTGTCGGCCGGCGCATGACGGAGCCGCTGCCCGCGGACATCGCGCGCGCGCTGGCGGCCGCGGCGGATCGGATCGGCACCTGCGCGGGCCGGATCAGCTACGTCGCCACGACGTCCTCCACGAACGACGCGGCCCTGCGCCTGGCCGCGGCGGGGGCCGGCGACGGGACGACGGTGCTGGCCGGCGGGCAGACCGCCGGGCGCGGCCGGCAGGGCCGGCGCTGGTTCTCGCCGCCGGGCGCCGGGCTGTACTTCTCGCTGGTCCTGCGGGGCGGCGGGGCGGCGCCGGTGACGCTGCTGGCCGGCGTGGCCGTCGCGGAAGGCGTGCGCGCCGCGACCGGGTTGCCGGCCGAGATCGAATGGCCCAATGATGTAGTGGTACGCTCACCGCCCGCGTCCCGCGCCGGCGGGGGCGCGCGCAAGCTGGCCGGCGTTCTCACGGAGGCGTCGCGGCTCGGCGGCGTGGCCGACGCCGTCGTGGTCGGGATCGGGATCAACATCGAGCGGGTCGGGTATCCCGCCGAGGTCGCCCGGCGGGCCAGCTCCCTGGCGGCGGAGGTGGCCGGCCCGGTCGCTCGCGCGGCGGTGCGGGCCGAGGTGCTCGCGGCGCTGGCTCGCTGGCGGCGGGTGCTGGCCGAGGGCGGTTCGCGCCGGATGCTGGCCCGCTGGGAGGCGCTGGCTCCCGCCAGCCGGGGTGCGGTCGTCGCCTGGAGCGGCGCGGGCGGGCGGCGGCGCGGCGTGACGGCCGGCATAGACGGCGACGGCGCCCTGCTGGTCCGCAGCGGGGACGGTCTGGAGCGCCTCGTCGCCGGGGAGATCCACTGGCTGGCGCCGCCCGGGCGCGGAGCCGACACCGGGGAAGACTGATGCTGCTGGCGGTCGACATCGGCAACACGAACATCGTCTTCGGCGTCTTCGCGGGCAAGCGGCTGGCGATGAGCTGGCGTCTGGCCACCTGGCCGGAGCGCACGGCGGACGAGCTGTGGGTGGTCGTCAAGCAGTTGCTCGCCGAGCGGAGCGTGCGGCTGGACCAGATCGACGGCATCGTGGTGTCGTCGGTCGTGCCGCCGCTCACGCAGCCCGTCACCGAGATGGTGGGACGCGGCCTGGGCCGCGAGGTGCTGCTCGTCGACGCGCGCAACGCGGGTCTTGAGATTCGCTACGACAACCCGCAGGAGGTGGGCGCGGACCGGCTCGTCAACGGGGTCGCGGCATGCGCGCTTTACGGCGCGGGCGCCCGGCCCGTGATCGTCGTCGACTTCGGCACCGCGACCACGTTCGACGCCGTGTCGGCGCGCGGCGAGTATCTCGGCGGCGTGATCTGCCCGGGCGTCGAGATCTCGGCCGACGCGCTCTTCCAGCGGGCCGCGCGCCTGCCGCGGGTCGAGGTGCGCAGGCCGGCCGAGCTGATCGGCCGCACGACGGTGGCGTCCATGCAGGCCGGTCTGTTCTTCGGCTACGTCGCCATGGTCGAGGGGCTCGTGCAGCGGCTGCGCGGCGCGCTGGCCGACGAAGGGGATCCGGTCTGCGTCGCGACCGGCGGCCTGGCGCGCGCGATCGCCGCGGAGACCGGCGTCATCGATCAGGTCGACCTCGACCTCACCCTGACCGGCCTGCGGCTGGTGTGGGAGCGCAACGCCTGATGGAGCCGGGCGCCTACTGCCGCCAGGTCGAGGCGTACCTGTGCCGGCGCAACGCCGGCCACCTCATCCGCATCGTGGGGCCGGCGTTCGACCTCGTCCGCGGCTGGGAGGCCCGGCAGATTCCCCCGAGCGTCGTGTTCCGGGCGATCGATCGGACGGTCGAGCGGCGCGAGGCGGCCGGCGCCCGCCGCCGGCCCGTGCGGATCGAGTTCTGCGAGGCGGACGTGGAGGCGCTCTTCGACGACTGGCGGCGGGCCGTGGGCGTCGACGGCGGCGACCGCGCCGCCGCCGCGCCGCCGGGCCGGCCGCGGCGGACGCTCGTCGCCCACCTCGAGCACGCCATCCTGGCGCTGACGGCGGTGCGGGGCAGCGAGCGGCACGCGCCCGCGCTAGGGGAGCTGGCGGGGCAGGTCGTCGGCGAGCTCGACGGGCTCCGCGCAGCGGCGAAGACCGCCCGCGGCCACGCGCGCCAGCGGCTGCTGGAGCGGTTGGCCGACCTCGAGAGCGCGCTGATGACCGTTGCACGCGACACGGCGGACGCCTCGCTGCGGGAGACGATACGGCGCGAGACGGAGAGCGACCTCGCTCCGTTCAGGGCGCGGATGCCGGCGGGCGCCTTCCGGAAATCGCTGCAGGCGGGCACGGACCGGCTGCTCCGGGAACGCCTCGAGCTGCCGCGGATCGCGTTCGAGTAGGCGCTACATGCGGGGCGGGACCTCGCACCCCATCAGGTTGAGGGCGCGCGTCAGTTGCTGCCGCAGGTAGACGACCACGCCCGCGCGCCACAGGCGCACGTCGCGGCGGTCCTCGCCGAGCACGGGATAGCGGTGATAGAAGGTGTTGAAGGCCTGCGCCAGGCCGAAGGCGTACTTGGCCAGCACCGACAGCTCGAGCGAGCGCACGGCCTGCTCGACGATTTCGTCGAGGCGGGCGGCGTCCAGCGCGAGCGCCCACAGGTCCGTGCCGTCCGGCTCGGCGAGCGCCGCGGGCGACAGCGCCGGCAGCGCCGCCGCCACGGCCTGCTCGTCGGCGCCGTCGCGGGCGCGCAGCTTCTCGAGGATGTTCGTCGCGCGGACGGCCGCGTACTGCAGGTACGGACCGCTCTCGCCCTCGAAGCTGAGGGCCTCGTCGATGTCGAACGCGATGACCTTGCCGCGCGAGTACTTGATCATGAAGTAGCGGACGGCCGCCGTGCCGATGACGGCGGCGATGCGATCCGTGTCGGCATCCTCGAGCGCCGGGTTGCGGGCGCTCACCTCCGTGCGCGCCGCGGCGATCACGCGATCGAGCAGGTCGTCGGCCTTCACCCCGAGCCCCTTGCGGCCCGACACCTCGACGAACGGCCGGCCGGCGCCCGCGTCCGCGTCGTAGCCGAGGGCGCGCGCGGTCGCCGGCGACAGGGCGACCATCTCGTACGAGAAGTGGATCGACCGTTCCGCTTCGCGCGTGTGGCCGACGGCCGCCAGCGCCTGCCCGAGCAGTTGCTGGAGATACGACTGGCGGGTGTCGATGACGTTGTAGACGGCGGCCGCGCGTCCGAAGGGCGGCGGGGCGCCGGCGGCGGAATCCGCCGCCGACGCGCCGGTCGTCCACAGCGCGCGGCCGGAACGCTGCGTGTCGTAGCGGCGAATGGGGAAGTCCTTGCCCAGCACGCCGAACTTCCAGAACTGATAGGCGATGTCCTTGCCGACGTACGTGACCGTGCCGTCCGAGCGGACGATGACCTTCGTTCGCGGCCGCGCCCCGCCGGGGTCGCCGCCCGCGGGCGCCTCCGCCGCGTCGTCCTCCGCCGCGCCGTCCTCCGCGGCACCGTCGATCGGCATCACCCAGCAACCCGCCTGCGGGCCCTGCGTCGCGAGCGAGACCGCGCTGGCGTCCTTCAGGATGTCGAACGCGGTCGTCCAGAAGTCGAGGCGCAGGATATCGCTCTCCCAGCTCAGGAGGTCGTACTCGACGTTGAGCCGATCCATGGTCGCCAGGTGCAGGCGGACGATGCGCCCGGCCACCAGGCGCGCCATCTCGGCCGTCTCGTTCCGGCCGTGCTCGAGGTCGCGCAGGGCGCGGGCCCTGGCGGCGAGCCGTTGCGGGTCGCCCTCGTACCACTCGGTCACGCGCGCGTACAGGTCCCAGCAGTAGTAGTCGAAACGGGTCGTGTCGGCCAGCCGGCGGACATCGTCGAGCGTCCGGGTCTCGAGTTGCTGGAACCCCACGACCACGTCCGCTACCTGCACCCCGGTGTCGTCGATGTAGTTCTGGGTCTCGACCGGGTGTCCCTGAAAGCGCAGCAGCCGGACGAGCGTGTCGCCGAGCGCCGAGTTGCGCAGGTGACCGACGTGGGCCGCCTTGTTGGGATTGATGGCGGTGTGCTCGACGATGGTCTTCGCGCGACCCGGCGCCGGCTGCGCCGCCCCCCGCGCGCCGAGGGCGCGCAGCAGCCAGGCCGGGCGGTCGAGGTACAGGTTGACGTAACCGTTCGGCGCGGCGTCGGCCCGCGCGACGCCGTCGATCGGGCCCAGCGCCGCGGCGATTTCGCTGGCGATGAGGCGCGGCGCCTTGCGGAGCGTGCGGGCCAGCTCGAACGCGACGGTGACCGCGAGGTCGCCGAGCGCGCGGTTCGGGGGGAACTCGACGGCGATGGGGGGCAGCGCGTCGGCGTCGAGGCCGTAGAGCTCGGTCAGCACGTCCCGGAGGCGTGCGCGCAGCGTGGCGTGTAGCGCAAGCATCATGATCGTCGGCGAGCGGCCGGAGGCGGTCCCGGCTGGTGGTCGGCTGGCGTATCCCTGGCGTATCCGAATGTTGACGAACGTCCGCCCGGATCGTACAACACCCGCCGGCGGGGGCGCGGGCGGCGCGCCACGTTGACAGCCCGCCGGTGCTTCGCTACCTTGGAGTCGAGCATCGCCGCAGGCGAGCCATCAGGCCCATGCCATCACGAGCTACTCGCCTTCGCATTCGACGCGCCGTCGGCTGGCTGGCGGCATCGGCGCTGTGCTCGTTCGTCACCGCGGGCCAGGAGCCCGACCGGACGAGCGGGCGGCCGCAGGTGTACGTGGCGGAGGTGGATGCGCTGATCCACCCCGTGTCGGCCGAGTTCATCGACCAGACGATCGCGCAGGCCGACGCGGCGGACGCCAACCTCGTCGTCTTCATGCTGCAGACGCCGGGCGGGCTCGTCGACGCGACCCGCGCCATCAACACGAGCATCATCGAGGCGGAGACGCCGGTCGTCGTCTTCGTGGCGCCCAGCGGCACCCGGGCGGCATCGGCGGGCTTCCTGATCACGATTGCCGCCGACGTGGCGGCCATGGCGCCGGGCACGCACATCGGCGCCGCCCATCCCGTCGCGGGCACCGGACAGCCCATGGACGAGACGATGGCGGAGAAGGCGGCCTCGGACGTTGCCGCCTACGCGCGCTCGCTGGCGAGCCAGCGCAAGCGGAACGTCGAGCTGGCCGAGAAGGCCGTGACCGAGAGCCAGTCGTTCACGGAGCAGGAGGCGCTCGAGGCCAGCCCGCCGCTGATCGACCTCGTGGCAGCCGACCTCGACGCGCTGCTCGAGCAGCTCGACGGCCGCGAGGTGACCCGCTGGGGCGGCGACACGGTCGTGCTCCGCACGGCCAACGCCGACGTCGAGCGGGTCGAGATGAACTGGCGCCAGCGGCTGCTCAGCGCGGTCGCGCATCCGCAGGTGGCGGTCATCCTGCTCAGCCTGGGCACGCTGGGGCTGACCATCGAGCTCTGGAACCCGGGCGGGATCGTCCCGGGCGTGGCCGGGGTGCTGTGTCTCCTGCTCGCGTTCTTCGCGTTTCAGATACTGCCGATCAACTACGTGGGGCTGCTGCTCATCGTGTTCGGGCTGGCGCTCCTGGTGGCCGAGGTGCTCACGGCTACCTACGGCCTGCTGGGGGCGGGAGGCATCATCAGCATGGTGCTCGGGGCGCTCATGCTGATCGATTCGCCGGCGCCCGAGATGCAGTTGGGGTGGCCGTTCGTCCTGTCGTCGATGCTGGCGCTCGGCCTCATCGTCTCGCTGCTGGCCAGGCTGGGCGTCCGGTCGCAGTTGCGCCCGCCGGTGACGGGCGCCAGCGGCATGATCGCGCAACTCGGCCGGGCCACCGAGCCGATCGCGGCCGGTGGCGCGGGCAGGGTGTCCACGCACGGCGAGCTGTGGGCCGCGACGGCGGCCGAAGATATCGAGGCCGGCGCGCAGGTGCGCGTCGTCGCCGTCGACGGCATGCGGCTGACCGTCAAGCGAGAGCCGCTCCCGACGTCCGGAGGAGCAAAGCAATGACCGTGAGTCCGCTGCTGATGTTCGGCCTGATCGTGGTCCTGTACCTCGCCAGCTCCATCAAGATCCTGAACGAGTACGAGCGCGGCGTCATCTTTCGACTCGGCAAGCTGTATCCCAGGCCGAAGGGCCCGGGCGTCATCCTGGTCTTCGCGCCCATCGACCGCATGGTGCGGGTGAGCCTGCGGACGATCGTCATGGACGTGCCGCCGCAGGACGTCATCACGAAGGACAACGTGTCGGTCAAGGTCAACGCCGTCGTCTACTTCCGCGTGATGGATCCGCAGCGAGCCATCGTCGAGGTCGAGAACTTCCACTACGCGACCTCGCAGCTCGCCCAGACGACGCTGCGCAGCGTGCTGGGCCAGGTCGAGCTCGACGGTCTGCTATCGGAGCGCGAGTCGCTGAACAAGGAGCTGCAGCAGATTCTCGACACGCAGACCGACCCGTGGGGGGTCAAGGTGTCGGCGGTCGAGGTCAAGCACGTGGATCTGCCGCCCGACATGCAGCGGGCGATGGCCCGGCAGGCGGAGGCGGAGCGCGAGAAGCGTGCTAAAATCATCCACGCGGAAGGCGAGTACATCGCGTCCGAGAAGCTGGCGCAGGCGGCCGGCGTGATTGCGCAGGAGCCGCTGGCGGTCACGCTCCGCTACCTGCAGACCGCCACGGAAGTGGCCGGCGAGAAGAACTCGACGCTCGTCTTCCCGTTGCCGATGGACCTGCTCAGCGCGCTGATGCCGACGAAGCAGGACGCTTCGTCCTGATCCGCACGGACGCGACCGAGACAGGCGACCACCAGCGAGGGCTTCCTTGGCGTCGACAACCAGCTCGCGCCCTACCAAGCAGCTCGTCTTCTACGTCATGGCGGCAACCGTCACCGGCGCCGTGCTGTTTCTGAGCGGCGTGCGTGTCGGCCAGGGCGCGGTCCGCCGGCAGGTCTGCGCGGGCGATCCGTCCGCCGTGGTTGCGGCCGCCGAGGCGGCCGTCACGCAGCCGCCGGAGGAGCCGCGCCCGGCGGTTCTCAGCCTCGTGAGCGGCGAACCCTCGGCAGCCGCCGGCGCGGCCGACGATCTGACCTATCACGGGCGGCTGGAGGGGGATGACGCGGTCCCGGAGGCGCTCCCCGATTTCGAGGAGCGGGAGCCGGAGCCGGAGTTCGAGCCCGCACCCGTCGCCGCGGAGCCGCCGCCCGCGCCGGTGGCGCGCCCGGCGGCCCCGCCGTCGGCCGGCTCCGCCTACACCGTGCAGGTGGCGGCCCTGCAGGCCCCCGACGCGGCCGAGCAGGTGGTCGGCCGGCTGATCGCCAAGGGGTTCCCCGCCTACGTCCGTGCACCGCGGCCGGACGAGGCGGTCGCACTGTACCGCGTCCGCGTGGGCCGCTACACCGCCTACGGTCAGGCCGAGCAGATCCGCCTGCGGCTGGAGCGAGAAGAACACTTCAAGCCCTGGATCACCCGCTAGTGCTGCCCGGGCACCTCGGTTGGGTACTGGCGGCGATTTCGGGCGCCCTGCTCGCGCTCAGCTTCCCCCGCTGGGGCCATCCCGCACTCGCCTGGATTGCGCTGGTGCCGCTGCTGGTGCCGGCCGCGCTGGCCGGCTCGGTGGCGCGCGCCTTCGGATACGGCCTGCTGACCGGGATCGTGTACTTCGCGGGCATCCTGTACTGGATCCCGCGCGTCATGACCGAGTACGGCGGGCTGGCGGACGCGGCCTCCTGGATCGCGCACGTGCTGCTCGTGGCCTACCTGGCCCTGTTCCCGGCCCTGTTCGCGGCCGGGACGGCGCTGCTCTGCCGCCGTTTCGGAGTGGTCGCCGTCGCCTGCGCGCCCGCGCTGTGGGTCACGACCGAGCTGGGACGGATACATCTCTTCACCGGCTTCCCCTGGGAGCTCCTCGGCTACAGCCAGACGGCGGTGCTGCCCGTTGCGCAGCTCGCGAGCCTGGTGGGCGTGCTCGGGCTGTCGGCCCTGGTGGCGGCCGTCAACGCCAGCCTCGCGTTCGCCGTGATCGTGCGCGACGCGCGCTGCGTGAGACCGCTGGCCGGCACGGCGGCCGTCGTGCTCGCCGCGGTCGGCTTCGGCGGCTGGCGCCTCGAGGCAAGCACGCTCCTCGAGCGGGGACAGCCGTTGCGGGTGGCTGCCGTGCAGGGCAACGTGGCGCAGCACGACAAGTGGAACCCGGTCCTGCGCGACCGTATTCTGAATACCTACCTCGATCAGACGCGGGCCGCCGCGGCCGCCGGCGCGCGGCTGGTGGTGTGGCCGGAAGCCGCGACGCCGTTCGCCTTCGAGGGCGACCCGGCGCGGACCGCGGCCATCCGGTCCGTTGCGCGCGAGACCGCCGCGCACCTGCTGCTCGGGACCACCGAGGTCGTGCGGGACGGCGTGCCGCGCTACTTCAACGCCGCGGTTCTCGTGGACCCGACGGGCCGCACGGCCGGCTTCTACCGCAAGCACCATCTGGTTCCGTTCGGCGAGTACGTGCCGCTGCGGCGCCTGCTGTTCTTCGTCTCGCCGCTCGTGGAGGCGGTCGGCGATTTCGCGGCGGGTCCCGGGCCCCGGACGCTGGTCATGGACGGCCAGCCGCTGGGCACCGCAATCTGCTACGAGATCATCTATCCTGGGTTGGTACGCGGGTTCGTGACGCGCGGCAGCCGGCTGCTGGCGACCGTCACCAACGACGCCTGGTACGGACGCTCGGCGGCGCCCTATCAGCACTTCCAGCAGGCCGCCATGCGCGCCATCGAGCAGGGCCGGTTTCTCGTGCGTGCGGCCAACACCGGCATCAGCGGCGTCGTCGATCCCTACGGGCGGATCGTGGCCCGCACGCCGCTGTTCGTGCAGCGCACGGTCGCGGCCGAGGTGCGACTGCTCGACGAGCGCACCGTCTACAGCCGCACCGGCGACATCCTGGCGTACGCCTGCGCCGGCATGACAGCGCTAGCACTATGGGCCGCCCGCCGCCGCCGCTGACCCGGCCAACATTCGGGGCGCAGCCCCGTCTGGTACCGGAGGGGCCACCAACACAATCGTTTCGGTGGCCCCAAGCCGCGCACGGCGCGGCTTGGCGGGAGCGGCGCGGGGCGAAGGGGCCCCCGCAAGCGGACGCCGGGGGCTTGGGGCGCAGCCCCATCTGGAGGAAGACTGGTGGACATCGCATACGAGGAGCACATTCGACGGTATCAGGATCTCGTCAAGCGGGCGGCCGATCTGCGGAGCTATCTTTGACGCGGCCAGCCCGGCCGAGGAGATAGCCCGCCTCGAGCAGCGCGCGGCGGCGCCGGACTTCTGGAACGACGCCGAGGACGCGCAGCGGGTGCTGCGCCGCCGCCGGCGCCTGCAGGAGGACCACGAGCTCTCGTGTTCGCTGAAGCGGCGCAGCGAGGACCTCGACGTGCTGCTCGAGTGGGCGGATCAGGGCGAGAACGTCATCGACGACCTGATCGGCGGACTCGACGAGCTGGCCGCGGAGGTCGAGGCGGCCGAGGTCAAGAAGATGCTCGGCGGCGAGCACGACGCGTGCGACGCCATCGTCTCCGTGCATCCCGGCGCCGGCGGCACCGAGTCGCAGGACTGGGCCGAGATGCTGCTGCGCACCTATCTGCGGTGGGCGGAGCGGCGCGGGTTCAGCCGCGACATCATCGACTACCAGCCCGGCGACGAGGCCGGGATCAAGGGCGCCACCATCACCGTCGCGGGCGACTACGCGTACGGCCTGCTGCTGGCCGAGGCGGGGGTGCACCGCCTGGTGCGCATTTCGCCGTTCGACCAGGCGTCGCGCCGCCACACGTCGTTCGCGTCGGTCTTCGTGTGGCCGGAGCTGCCCGACGACGTGGACGTGGAGGTGGAGGACAAGGACCTGCGCATCGACACCTACCGCTCCAGCGGCGCGGGCGGCCAGCACGTCAACGTCACCGACTCGGCGGTGCGCATCACGCACCTGC
>CAYGCV010000090.1:0-13899 GCA_964348425.1 uncultured Vicinamibacteraceae bacterium
TTGTCGAAGTGAAGGCCGCTTGAATCAGTGAGCAACCGGTGAGTTTCCCAGTAGAGGCCGGCCAGCCAGTCGAGCGAGACGCCGAGCTCGCGGGCGGCGGCCGTCGCACCATCAAGCAGCATGGATGACCGCCCGTGCTCGACGTTGGAGATCATGGAGCCGTTGTAGCGAGGCCCAAGTGCAACCGCCAGCTCCACTTGCGTCAATCCAGCTTCCCGCCGGGCTGCCAGCAACCGCTCGCCAAGCACCCCTACAGAATGGCGCAAAGAAACATCTTTGCGCTTCACTTGAGTTGAAGCTCTGATCTCTGGTGCCGTGGGTCTAACTGAGTTGAAGGTCGAGATCGTCCGTCGCGGCATCCGCCAGCGGGACGTGGCGCGACAGATGGGAGTCTCTGCGTCGACGTTTTGTCTGATCGTCAACGGCCACCGCCAACCCCCGCCGGGCTTCGAGCGGCGCACGTTGTCGGCGATCGCCGCACTGGAACGGGCGCAGGAAGCGGCGGACGAGGCGCGGCGGCGAGCGCTATCCGACACGACATGAGCGCCGGCACCGCCAGGCCCTCCTCGCGTAGAGCGAACTGATGGCGGCCGTACCGGGATCGGTACCGAGATCATCCGGGCTCGAAGAAACCTGGGTTGAACAGGGCCGGATCATCGCCGACCGGCTGTCGCACACGCACTGGGACCTGGGCGACTGGGCCCGGATGATCCCGGACGGCGTCGTCGACGAGACGGCCGCCGACATGGTCGGCGTCTCCATCGGCCAGTTGCGCACCTGCCGCTGGCTCGCCCGCCGCTTCCCGCCGGCCCGGCGCCGGCCCGGCCTCGGCTACTCGCACCACATGGAGGTGGCGGCGCTGCCCGAGGAGACGGCCGACCGACTGCTCGAGCTGGCGGCCGAGGAGCGCTGGTCCGTCGCCGCGCTGCGCCGCGAGGCGCGGAAGGCCGCGGTGGAGGCCGACATCGAGCGCCTGCGCAGCGAAACGCCGCGCCAGGGCGTGCTGTCGACCGAGTGGCTGACCAGCGCCCGGCGCGTCGAGCGCGACGTCCGCGAGCGGCTCATCTCCGCAGCGGCCGCGCTCGAGGTCGCCGACGACGCGATCGCCGAGCTGCTCGAGCACCCGCACCTCGACGCGGTGCACGGCCACCGGACCCGGGCCGCCGCCGATCGGCTCGAGGCGATCTTTCAGCCGATCGCGGCCGCCTACGAGCGTTTCCGCGATCGCGCGGCGCGGCGCTTCGAGCGGCTGCGGGGAAGGAGGCAGTGACTAGGACGCGCAAGCCGCGTGCTGGCGCGCGGCCGACCGGGCCATCGACCGCTACCGGCGCTGGCGATCCGCGACCGGATGGAGCAGCCCGGCCGGCGCTTCGTCGCCGTCCGGCGGGACGACGGCTCCACGGAGGTCATCCGGCGCGTCGGCCTCGTCGACGTGTCGGTCGGCCTCGTCCGGCCGGACCTGACGCTCGAGCCGAAGAACGTCATCTCGACCGGCGGCCTGATCGAGGAGCGCCAGACGCTCAGGGCGATCCTCGCGGAGCTGCGGGGGCGGCGGCATGAAGCGGCCCCTCGCCGGCATCTGCACCTGCCCCGAGCCGTGTCGGGCGAGCAATCCGGACACCAGCCGCCCGTTCGCGTGCCTGCGCTGCCGGCGGGTGATGCGGATCGGCGACCTGCTGACCGTGGCCGACACCGTTTGGCTCCGCGGCAACCGCATCGCCCTCGGGCCGCTCGAGGCGGAGATCCCCAACCTGCCGCCTCCGCCCGAGATGCGCGGCGGCGAGGAGGCAGCCTGCTAGATGGGCCTGGACCCGCGGCGCGCGGCGCCGGCGTGCAACGAGCGGTTCTGGAGGGAGCGCCTGTGAAGGCCGCTTCCGTCGACCAGTCGCCGCGGCTGCAGCGCGTCCTGCGCGTGCTCGAGGACGGCCGGCCGCACTCGACGCGCGACCTGGTCGTGTCGGCCGACGTCTGCGCCGTCAACTCCTGCATTGCGGAGCTGAGGGCGAACGGCTACCTGATCGACTGCCGGCGGCGGCCCGGCCCGACCGGCCCGACGTGGTTCTACCAGCTGCTGCTGGGCCGCGAGAAAGGGGCGCGATGACGGACGCCGAGGCGCTGCAGGAGATCCGCTGGACGCTGAACTTGTTCGCGCTGGCGCCGCCCGACCAGGTCGCGCGGGCCGTGCGGGAGCTGGCCGACCGGGACATCCTGTGCGTCGCCTGCCAGCAGACGCTCGAGCCGCCCGCCGGCGTCGTGCCGGTCGGGCCCGACAACCCGGCCGACGGAGGCCGACGATGACACGGCGCCTGCCGGCCGGGGACCGCGCGGCCGCCGTCACCCTGGCCACCGAGCGCATCGCCACCGGCGCGGGGCGCGAGGCGGCGGTGCGGCTGACGGCGGGCGAGTTGGGCGTCTCGCCCGAGACGCTGCGGCGCTGGATGCGGCGCGCGGGCGCGGCCGAGGCGGACGGCTCGAACGCGGCGGCCGCGCTGGCGGACCGGCTGCGCCCGGGCCGCCCGCCGCGGATCTGGTCCGAGCCCGGGGCCGGCGAGGCCTGGCGCGTCTGGCGCGCGGCCTACCTGCGTCTCGAGGCCCCGACCGCGGCCAGCTGCTACGAGCTGGTGCGGCAGATGGCGGCGACCCGCGACTGGACCGTTCCGTCCTCCGCGGCGTTCCTGCGGAGGCTCCGTGCCGAGGTGCCGGCGCGCGAGGTCGTCCGGGCCCGCGAGGGCCGTCTCGCGGTGCTGTCGACCATTCCGTTCCAGGAGCGCACCGTCGAGGGGATGCTCCCGTTGGACTACGTTAACGGGGACGGGTACAACCACTGCCTCTTCGTCGTCCCGCCGGGCGGCGGCGATCCCGTCCGCCCCGTGACATGGGCCTGGCAGGACATCCGGAGCCGCCGGACCTTGGCGTGGTGGTCCGGCCTCACCGAGTCGGCCGACGTGCTGCGGCGGGCGTTCTACGAGCTCGTCACGCGGCACGGCGTGCCGCGGGTCGTCGTGCTCGACAACACGCGCGCGGCGAGCGCGAAGTGGTTCGGGGGCTCGTCGCGGCGCTGGCGCGTCGACAAGGAGGACGTGCCGAGCATCCTGAGCAGGCTGGGCATCATACCCGTCCGCACCGGGGTGGAGAAGACCGCCGGCGGCAAGGGGGCGGGCCGCGCGTGGGCGAAGCCGGTCGAGCGGGCGTTCCTCGACTGGGACGCCATCGATAAGCACCCCCTGGCGGCCGGGGCCTACACCGGCCGCAACCCGGACACCAAGCCGGAGAATTACCAGGGCCGCGCCTTGGCGTGGGCGGAGTTCCTGGCGGTCCGCGACGACGGGATCCGCACCCTCAACGCCCGCCCCGGGCGACGCACCGAGGCCGCGGCCGGCCGGTCGTTCGATGCGACCTGGGCGGCCGAGATCGCCACCACGCCGGTGCGCCACCTGACCCGGGCGCAGGAAGCGCTGCTGCTCGCCGCCGCCGAGTCGACGCGCGTGGGGCGCGACGGGACCTTCCGGCTCGCCGCCGGCAAGGGGTCCGGGCTGCCCGCCAACCGCTACCACGACGAGGCGCTCATGGCGCACGCCGGCAAGAAGGTCGTCGCGCGGTACGACGCCGACGACCTCCACGCCGGCGTGGAGGTGTTCAGCCTCGACGGCCGCTGGCTGTGCCGCGCGGAGTGCATCGCGCCGACGGGGTTCGGCGACATGGCGGCCGCCGGCGAATACAACCGCGCCCGCCGTCGCATCCAGCGCGACCTCGACCGGGCGCACGCCGGGCGCGAGAAGCTCGCCGACCTGCTCGAGGAGCACCGCGTCGTCCTGCCGCCCGCGCCGGCGCCGGCCAGGCCAACCCTGGTGCGCATGGTCCCCCACAAGGAGAAGCGGCCAGACGCCACCCGGCGGCGGGCCCTCGAGGAGCGGCTCGGCCGCGGGCTGCGGCGGATCAGCGGCCAGTAACCGGCTATTACCGACGCAGAAAGGAGCGTTGTCATGGGGAAGACGGAAACCGGGGAACCTGATGCGGCGGCGGCCGCCGACCAGACGCGGCAGGCGCTGCGCGACATCCTCGACAGGCGGGGCCTGTCCCACAAGGACGTCGCACGTCAGATCGGCCGCTCGGACACGACGGTCTCGCTCTGGCTGCGCGGGGAGTACAAGGGCAACAACGAGCACGTCGGGCAGCTCGTCCGCCGCTGGCTCGACACCGAGCGCGACGTCCAGTCGCTGCGCACCGCCGGGCTGGTCAACCGTCGCGCCGACCTGGCCGTGACCGAGCGCATCACCCTCGTCGCCCGGCACGCCCAGGCCAACGCGGACCTGGCCGTGGTCTACGGCGCCGCGGGCAGCGGCAAGTCCTGGGCGCTCGAGCACTACTGCGACGAGCACACCGGCTGCTGTTACACGACGATGTCGCCAGCGCGCACGACGCCGGCGGCCGTGCTCTCCAGGGTGGCGGAGAAGCTCGGCGTCGGCGGCGGCGTGACGACGGCGGCCGGCCTCGAGCGCGCGGCGGTCGACCGGCTCAGCGTCGGGCCGGCACTGCTCGTGGTCGACGAGGCGCATCACCTCCGCCAGGAGCTGCTCGACGTGCTGCGCTGCGTCTACGACGCGGCGGAGTGCGGCCTCGTGCTCGCCGGCAACGAGCCGCTCTGGTCCAGGCTCGCCGGCGGCGACCGCGCGGCCCAGCTGGTCTCGCGGGTGGGCATCTCGTGCCGGCTCCGGCGTCCGGCCGAGCAGGACGTGCTCGAGCTCGCCAAGACGCTGGTCGGCGGGCCGGTCCGGGGCGCGGGGCGCGCCGCGGTGCTCGCGGCGGGGCGCGGCATGGGCGGGCTGCGCACCGTGCGCAAGATCGTCGAGCAGGCACACATCCTCGCCCGCGGCGACAACCGTGAACTCAACGACCAGGACCTGGCGGAAGCAGCGGAACTGCTCGCGTCATGACCGCCGCGTTGACGCCGGCCGGCGCGGCGGAGTTCACCGGCGGCGTGCTCGTCGCCGCGGTCATCCACACCGGGCGGCTGATGGTCTCGGAGGGCTGGACGTTCGAGGCGGCTGCGGCGATCGCGCGGTTCGAGCTCGCCCTCGTGCTGCACGTCCTCGCCGAGGCGGAGGAAGTCCGGGATCTGGTCGCCGGACCCGACGGCGCTGTGTTCGAGCAGCTGCTCGAGCAGAGCCTCGAGATGGAGACAGCATGAGCAAGCAACAACCACCCGGCGCCGGCGCGGCGACGAGCCCGCCGGCGCACGACGTCGACGCGCTGCTGGCGCGGCTCTCCCGGCGTCTCGACCTGGAGGCCGCGGACGGCCAGGCTCCGCCCGCGGCTGCCCCGCCCGAAGGTTACCGGGCGGACGCCAAGGGGCGGCTCGTCCCCGAGCGCCTGGTGCGGCCGCAGGACGACCTGGAAGACCAGACCGTCAGACGGATCCTCGCCTTCGGCGTCGACCTCGCGGACCAGATCAGCCGCTTCCAGCAGCACACCTACGCCGATGTCGCCGCGCTGCTCGAGGTGCTGGCCGCGGAGTACGGCGGCGGCCGGCGGCCCGGGCGCCGCGGCAACTACAGCCTCACGTCCTACGACGGCAGGTTGAAGGTGGTCATCCAGGCGCAGGACCAGATCGCCTTCGGGCCGGAGCTGCAGGCCGCGCGCAACATCATCGACGGCTGCATCGGGGAGTGGGCGGACGGCGCGTGCCCCGAGATCCAGGCCCTCGTGCAGCATGCCTTCCAGCCGGACAAGCAGGGCCAGGTCTCGCGCGAGGCCGTGCTGCGGCTTCGCCGGCTCGACATCGACGACGAGCGGTGGCGCCAGGCGCGGAGGGCGATCGACGACTCGATCCGCGTGACGGGCTCGAAGGTCTACCTGCGGCTCTACCTGCGCGGCTCCTGCGAGGGAACCTGGAAGGCGGTCCCGATCGACATCGCCGGGCAGTGGACGGACACGGACGCGCTCGACGCGTGTGGCGGCGCATCGTGAACGACCACCACGACGCGGGCGCTGCTCAACCTGGCGGAGCACAGATGGCGCACCACTCCCAGCATGCCGGCCATCTGGTTGGGGGTTCGACTGCCCCTGCGGCATCACGATGACCGAGTGCCGGCTGCGCGCGGAGTGTTAAGGAGGCCCCAATGGCGGAAGCAAAGATCGCGGTCCTGCAGAGCGCCCTGTTCGAGCAGATCGAGCGGCTCGGCCATCCCGACCTCGACGGAGACGCGCTCGACAGGGAGGTCACGCGCACCAAGGCGCTCACGGCGCTCGCCGGGCAGGCGATCGCCGCGGGGCGGCTCCAGCTCGACGCGATGGAGGCGGCAACGCGGAACCAGTGGGACAAGAAGCGCCTGCCGCTGGCCATCGGGAACGGAACGCGGGCGGAGCGGTGACGGCCAGCCGCTGGACGACGGAGGGGCGGCGGCGCGCGGCGCGTCCCGGCGGCAGGGACTACGACTTCTGCCGGTGCGGGCAGGTCAAGCGCGCGAAATCGGGGACCTGCATCCGCTGCCGGCCGCACGCGCCGAACAGCGGCTCGTTCCAACGGGGCGGGCCGCGTCCGGGCGGCTCGCCGCGGAGCCCGATCGGCGCCGAGCGCATCGACCTCCGGACCGGCGAGGTGCTGGTCAAGGTGAGCCACGAGAACCCCTGGCGCACCGATACCAACTCGGGCCTCTGGGTTGCACGCCGGGTCCTCAACTGGGTGGGCGCGCACGGCCCCGTGCCCGACGGACTGATAGTCAAGCGCCTGTCGGCGGACCTTCTCGACGACTCGCCCGAGAACCTTGTCCTCGTCAGCCGGCGCGTGCTGGCGCTTCTCAACACCGGGAACTGGACCACGCCGCGGCAGCCGTGGCCGACGCTGCCGCCGGACCGGGCGACGCGGCTCGCGGCGGTCTCCGCGGCCGTCGCGGTGACTCTGGCGCGGGAGAAGGAAGAGAGGGGCGCGGCGTGACGAGAGCCAGGTCCATCGACCGCATCGAGATCCTCCCCGGCTCGCGCGTAGAACGCCACGGCCGCAAGTGGCGCGCGGAGATCCGCGTCGGCGCCGGGCAGTTGCGGACGGTGAAGCCGGTGCGGGCGGAGGCCTCCAACCCGGCCACGGCCACGCAGCGCGCGATCGCCGCGGCCTGGCTGGCCATCCTGCACTCGCGGGCTGGCGGCGCAGGGCAGCCCGCGCTCCGCCTTGCGACTGAGGAGGGCGACACATGAGCGCGCTGAAGCCCGGCGCGGGCGACGCAGCGCAATCCACGCGCGGGCGAAGAGGGGCGTGACGTGACGAGGGCCGGCCCGGGAGACGACATGCAGCGCGTCGGCGACATGCCCCTCGCCGGCCGCGTCGCCGACCGGCTCGAGCGGGCCCGGTCCGAGCGCCGGTCGCTGATGGCGGCGATCCACATCCGGGCCAAGGCGCTCGGGATGCGCGAGGACGACCGCCGCGACATGCAGGAGCGGCTCACCGGCCGGCGGTCCTGCGCCGACATGACGACCGCTCAGCTGCGCCGCGTCGCCGACGAGCTGCGCCTGGCCGAGCGGCGCCTGCGGCCGGGGCCGGTGGACGCGACGCGGCCGCGGGACTCGCGCGAGCCGATGCGCCGGCGCGCCCTGGCGCTGGCCGAGTCGTTCGGCGCGGGCGAGCGCTACCTCGACGCCATCGCCCGCCGCCAGTCGGGCGTGGCCTTCCGCGACGCCGACCCGCAGCAGCTGCGGGGGGTCATCGCGGCGGTCTGGCGGCAGGCGAAGCGCCGGAAGGTGGCTCGTGCGGTGGGATGAGTCGGTGCGGGGCACCCTGCCGAACACCGGGATCGCCGTGATCGCCGAGATGCGCCAGCGCTGGTCCGGAACGCGGATCTACATCACGGATCGCGCCGCGCGCCTCGACTTCGATGTGCCCGTCGGGGCCGCGGAGAGGTTCGCCTCCGACCTCGACGCCGCCGTCCGCAGGGCGGGCGCCACCAGGGCCGACACCCGCCGCATCCTCCTGCCGCTGATGCGATCGAGGAACTACATCTACTGAGCTTTGGGCCCAATCCACCCGCCGCGGGCGGCGTAACCTTGCCGCATGGCGTCGCGCTCGCAGGTCGTGACCGACACCCCGACACCCCTCGCGAACACCGTGGACGATACGGAGTACGTCGTGCAGAACCTGGGCGCGACCCCCGTATCGGTCCTGGTCGCCGCGGCCGAGCCGGACGCCGGCACGGCGGCGTTCTCCTGCCAGCCGCTCGAGTTCCTCTACCCGAAACACGGGGCCGGCGAGTCCATCTACGTGTGGCGGGCGGCGGGCATCGGGCGGGCCGTGGTCGCCTACGAGGAGGTGCATTAAGTGTCCCCGATGTCAGCGGCGCCCCGCGGCCGCGCCGGCGCCACCGCAGCCCCGCCCGCGACGCCGGTCCAGCGCTACCGGTTCCTGGTCTGGCACCTCGAGGACAGCAAGGCCGGCATCCTCGCGGCGGCCGCGGACGCGGCGCACGACCGGGTGACGTGGTGGTCCTCGCTCTACGAGAGCCTCACGGCGGGTTTCTCGCTCACCGAGCTGGGCGCCGCCGTCGCCGACACGTACTGGCCGCCCGCCGACCCCCTCTACGCCACGTGGCTGTGGCCGGCCGGCGGGGACGCGGGCACGCAGGTGCAGTTCAAGGACTTCGCGGGCGGCGGCGACTGGACCGACATCGCCTCGGTGGCGCACGCGGCCTACGTCTCGCTCGACGGCGTCAGCTACGACGGGCTCACGGTCACCCTGCCGGGGCCGCCGGGGCGTCAACGCTGGCACGACGGCCTGGTGCAGCTGCGCGTGAACTTCCCGCGCGCGAGCTGGGAGTTCGCCTGATGCCTTTGGGCCCAAACGCCCCTCGCGGGGGCTGGTAGGGTGTGCACGTGGTAGATCTCCATGGCGCAGAAGTCATCCGCATCGACCGCCCGCGGCCGCCCATCACGGTCGGCCCGAGCTCGATCATCGGGCTCGTAGGGTCCGCCCCCGGCAGCTCGCCCGCCGGCAGCGCCGCCTCGGCCGAGTTCGGCGCCGGCGCCAGCGGGTTCCGCGTCGTCGCCGACGCCGCGGGCGAGGCGGGCAACGACATCAGTGTCGCGCTCGTCGACCCCGGGGGGAACAACGCGGCGCTCGCTGTCGCGGTCGACGGCCGGGCGATCACGATCTCGCTCGCCACCGACGCCGGCGGCGCCATCACGACGACCGCCACGCTGCTCGTCGCCGCCCTGAACGCCGACGGCGAGGCCAACGCGCTCGTGACGGGAGCCGTCACGGACACCGGCGGCGGCGTCGTGGCGGCGGCGGCGGCCACGGCCCTGGCCGGCGGCACCGATCCGGCGTTCCCGCTGAACACGCCGGTGCTCATCACGACGGCCGCGCAGGCCAGTGCCCTCGGTGACGCCGGCGGGCTCGCGGCGGCCGTCCGGGATGTCTACCGCACGGCCGGCCAGGCGGGCGCCGCCATCGTGGCGGTCCGCACCAGCGCCGACGACGCGGCCACCCTCGCCGGCGACCCGACCACCAAGACCGGCATCTACGCGCTGCTGACAGCCGAGTCCGTCACCGGCCAGAAGCCGCGGCTGATCGCGGCGCCCGGTTCGCCGGACGCCACCGTCAGGACGGCGCTGCAGTCGGTCGCCTCGGATCTCCAGGCGGTGGCGGTCGTCACGGTCGATGCGGCCACCGTGGCGGCTGCCGCATCCGCGCTCGACCTCTCGCACGTCATCGCGGCCTGGCCGAAGCTGGTCGTGGTCCAGGACGGCGCGGAGGTGACGCGGCCGGCCGACGCGTTGATCCTCGGGCACATGGCGCGGATCGACCGCGAGCGGTCGTTCGCCGCCTCGCCGAGCAACCACCTCCTGCGCGGCGTGCTGCGCACGGCCACGGGGGTGAGCTGGGCCATCGACAGCAGGACCTCCGACGCCAACCTCCTGAACGTCGCGCATGTCGTCACCGCAATCCGCCGCGGGGCGGGGGTCTGGCTCTGGGGCAACCGGATGAGCGACGGCACCCTGATCCCGAAGCGGCGGGCCGACGACATCATCAACGACGAACTGCTGGGCGCCGTGATCGACTACGTCGACCGCCGGGTGGACCTGCCGTTCGTCGAGCACGTCCTGGGGCGGCTGCGCACCTACCTGCGCACGCTGACCATTGCCGGCCACATCCGCGGCGGCCGCGCCTGGTTCGACGGCGCGCACAACACCGCGGAGACGCTCGCGGCGTCGCAGGTCACCTTCTCGTTCGAGCTCACGCTGCACGACATCGCCGAGCACATCATCATCCGCTCGTCGGTTGCCAACCTGCCGAACGACATCATTAACCAGCTGACGGCGGCCTGAGATGGCAAGACGCAAGGTCCTCGCCGGGTACACGGTGTTCATTGACGGGGTCGACTACGTCGGCGTGGCCACCGGCTTCACGCCGCCCACGATCACCTCGGCCACGGTGCAGTCGGACATGCCCGGCCACGGCGGAGCGTTCGCCATCCCGACCGGGCGCCTCGAGGAGCTCGAGGCCATGGTCATGATGGCCGACCAGTTCCCGGCGCTCGAGCGGCTGGTCGGCGACCCCGAGTCGGTCAACACGCCCGTGCTCTTCATCGGCGCGCTCACCGACGGCGGCGAGCAGCGCAACGTGCAGTACGAGCTCACCGGGCTGTGGACGAAGCAGGAGCGGTCGGAGTTCGCGGGGGCCGAGGGCGGCCAGGGCCGCGGCGGCAGCGACCGCGGGCCCTGCACCTACACGATCAGCTGCCGGACGCTGACGCACACCATCGACGGCGACGAGGTCCGGCACGTCGACCTCGAGCAGAACATCCACCGCATCGACGGCCGAGACGTGAACGAGGCACTGCGGACGGCGCTGGCGCGGAGATAGCAGGCATGCCAAACACCACCCCGGAGACGTTCAGCTACACGCTCGTTCACCCGTTCAGCGCGCGTGGCAAGTCGTATACGGCGCTGACCATCCGCAGGCCTCTGGTGCGCGACCTGATCGCGGCCGAACGGCAACCGGGCGACGTCGGCGGCAGCGCGGCGCTGATCGCGGCCTGCGCCGATGTGCCATTCGCCGACCTCGGCCACATGGACGCGGCGGACTATCGGGGCATCCTGCGCGACGCGAAGCAGCGGGATTTTTTCGGCGGCGACGAAATGTCCGCCAGCTCGTCCTCGCCGTCAACTCCTGGACCCGCTGGGGACTGAGCGAGCTTCTGGCGCTCGACGAGGACGAGCTCGAGCGCTGGTATAATATCAGGCGCTCCTGTCGCTGCACGAGCCGCAGTGACAGTAGAATGGGCTCCATGATCGACAGCGAGTGCTTGGCATTCCTGTGGCGAACGGCGATCAATACCTGCGCCGGCAGCCTCCTGGGATGGAGTCTATGGATGCGGCGGCACGAACGCCGGCAAGCCCGCCGTGCCGACCCGCGCCCACCCGCCGATTAGCTCAATTAGCCGCCGCCTCCGGATCCGGCGGGGCAGGCCGATAGGATGCCCCGCTACCACGTCAGCGTCGTCCTCTCCGCCACCGCAGGCGGCTTCCAGCGCGGCCTGCGCGCCGCTGCAGGCTCCACCTCCCGGACAGACTCCGCACTCCGGCAGGCCGCGGGATCCGCGCGGGCGTTCGGCCGGTCCACGGACCACTCGGGGCGACGCGCGCAATCCGCTCTGCGCGCTGCCGCGGGAGGGGCGTCGTCTCTGCAGTCCGCCCTCCGCCAGGCGGCGGGATCCGCCCAACAGGCGAGCTTCGCGCTCAAGCAGACGGCGGGGTCCGCTTCCCGGACCGAATCCGCGTTCAGGCAGGCCGCGGGCGGGGCGGGGCGCCTGCAGTCCGCCATGCGCGGCGCCGCCGGCCAGGCGCGCCGCACCGGCAGCGCCGTCATCTCCGCCTCGAGACGCGCCGGGCAGGCGGTCAGGACCCTCATCGGCCGCTACCGCGAGCTCGGCCGATCCGCCCGGGAAGCCGCCCGCGGCGCCGGCGGCGGGCTGGGCGCCGGCGGTCTGCTGGCGGGGGCCGCCGGCGGGATCACGCTGACCCGCATGGGCTCGGTCGAGGTGTCGATGGATACCGAGCTGCGGCGCTGGCAGGCCGAGACGAAGCGCACTGATGCGGACCGGATCGCGCTGCGAGACCGCATACGGGACACGGCGGCGCAGTCCGGCATGCCGGCTTCCGAACTGGCCGCGGCCGTGCGCGCGTCGCAGGGCGCGGGCGGGCACGACCTGACGGCCGCCGAGGATCTGCGGATGGCGGCGACGCTCATGCAGCGCACCGGCGCAGGCGGCGATCCGGTGGGACGCCTGATGTCGGTGATGGGGCGGCACGGAGACTCTGCCGAGATGGCCGCCATGCTGGCCGAGATGACCGAGGGGGAGACGGGCGAGATGGGCTTCGCGGAGGCGCTGCGGATCTCCGAGCGCACGTCCGCGGTCGCATCCCGGATCGGCGAGGGCGACGAGCACGCACTCCGCACCGCGAGCGCTCTGACGCAGATGGCGAAGGCCCTGGTGGGCTCGGCCGACGACGCGGCGGGCAAGGTCGAACAGCTCTCATCGGCCCTGCTCGACCGGTCGGACGAGATCGAACGCGCGACCGGCGTGCAGGTGGTGAACGCGGAGGGCAACCTGTATGACGACCTGGCGGATCGCCTCATCCGGATCGGGGAGCACCTGGAACGCCAGGGCGGCGCGAAGCTGGCGGGCGAGCTAGTCGGGGTGGAGGCGTCGGTGCCGCTGACCGCGCTGATGAAGCGCGAGCGGCGCGACACGCTGCGGGAGTCCATGCTCATCCATGGCGATCCGGCGCAGCTCATCGAGTCCACGGAGCGCACGGTCGGCAGCGGCCTCGAGGCCACCTTCGGCCGGCTCCGCGAGACGGCGCAGAAGTGGTTTGCGTCCGCTGTCGGCCCGGCCGCGGAGGTGATCCCGACCGATCCAACCACGATCATGGCGATGCTCGGCGGGGGCGCGACGGTGGCGCGCGTGGGGCGCGGACTGTGGCGCCGCTGGCGGGGCGCGGGCGGCGCAGGCGCAGGGATGGGCCCAGGGGCGGGCGGCGGCCTGGCGGCACCGTCGCGTGTGAACCAGATGCGCGTCGGCACCCTGATCGCACGGCGGACGGTAGGCGGTGCGCTGGGCGGGTCGGCGGGTCGGGGCGGCCGCGGCGGCGGTCTGCTCAGGCGCGCTGCAGGCGGGGGTGGACTGCTCCGCCGCGCGGCAGGGGGCGGAGCCGGCCTGCTCAAGCGCGCGGCGGGGCGCGCCGGCTGGATCGGCATGGGCCTGAGCGGCATCGGCGCAGTTAGCGCACTCGCCAGCGGCGACACCGAATCCGCAGCGCGATCGGCCGCCGGTGGCGTTGGGGCGCTGGGCGGCGGGGCGCTCGGCGCGGCGATCGGCGGCGCCATCGGATCTGTGATCCCGGGCCTGGGCACGGCCTGGGCACCGCCATCGGTGCGGCGATCGGGACCACCGTGTTCAGCCTGGCGGGCAGCGTCGCCGCCGACATGCTCGCCGGCGCGGCGCTGGACGATGAGCGCGACCCGCGGGCGCCCACCGAGACGGAACGCCGGCGACAGCGGTCCAACTCCTGGCGTCGGGAGCGGCGTGCTGAAACCGGCGATGCCACAGCATCGGATCCGGGAATCGAGCGCGCGGACCCGGACGAGGCGCGCGGCCACATCGAGGACCGGCCCAGACGTTCCGTGCGCGGCCGATCCCGCCGGAACGACTTGGTGGCCCGCACCGCGGGCATCGAGCCCGAGCCCGAGCCCGACGAGGAGGACATCGAGACAGAGGACAGCCAGCCCAGGCGGTCCGTGCGCCGCCGTGTCCGACAGAGAGAGCGTGATGGCGAGTTGCAGCCCGCGCCGCGGTCGGCCACCTACGACTACAGCGATCACCGCACCATCACCATCGCGCCGGGGGCGAT
>CAYGCV010000091.1:0-13856 GCA_964348425.1 uncultured Vicinamibacteraceae bacterium
CGGCTCGGCGGGAGCGGCGCGGGGCAATGGGGTCCCCGCAAGCGGACGCCGGGGGTCCGGGGCGCAGCCCCGTCCAATTGAAGCGGACGCCGGGGGCTCGGGGCGCAGCCCCGTCTGAATAACGCCGCAGGAGGCATTGACATGAGAACCGGAATCGCCTGTCTGACGGCGGTGCTCCTCGCTGGTCTCGCGCTCCACACCGGCAGCGCGCAGTCCAGCCGCGAGGTGACGCGCGCCGAGTACGACCGCTGGAAGACCGAGCTGTCGAACTGGGGGCGCTGGGGCGCGGACGACGAGATCGGCACCCTCAACCTGATCACGCCCGCCAAGCGCCGCGAGGCCGCCGCGCTGGTGCGCGACGGCGTGTCCGTGTCGCTGTCGCTCGACCTCGATACCGAGCCGGCGGTCGACAACGGCAGCCCGTTCGTCCAGGAGATCTACGGCCTCGGCGGCGACGGGTGGCACATCCGCTACCACGGCTACGGCATGACGCACATCGACGCGCTGGCCCACGTCTTCGACGACGGGGCAACCTACAACGGCTACGTCCCGGACGAGGAGGAGGTGCTGGCGAACGGGCATCCGCGCAGCTCGATCCACAACCTCAAGCACGGCATCGTCACGCGCGGCGTGCTGATGGACATCCCGCGGCTCAAGGGCGTGGACTACCTCGAGCCGGGCACGGCCATCTACCCCGAGGACCTCGAGGCCTGGGAGCGGCAGGCCGGGTTCAGGGTGTCCGCCGGCGACGCGATGTTCGTGCGCACGGGACGCTGGGTCCGCCGCGCGCGGATGGGCCCCTGGCCGATCGCCGACCAGGCGGCCGGGCTCCACGTCTCGTGCCTGCCGTGGCTGCGGGAACGCGACGTGGCGCTGCTCGGCGGCGAGTCGCCGCAGGACGTCGAGCCGATGATCGGGGGGCCGGGCGTCCGGTACGCGCTGCACAACTTCCTGATCATCCGCCTGGGGATGCACCTGTTCGACAACGTCGACCTGACCGCGCTGAGCGAGACGGCAGCGGAGCTCGAGCGCTGGGAGTTCATGCTCACCGTCGCGCCGCTGGCGGTGCGCGGCGGGACCGGTTCCGCCGTCAACCCGATCGCGACGTTCTGACGTCGGAGGAGGGCTTCTTGCGCAGAGCCAGCGTCGGGCTGACGCTCGTCGGCATGCTCCTGCTGCCGGGAGCGGCGGCCGCGCAGACCGGCGCGGACGTCGCCGGCGTCCCGCGCACCCCCTGGGGCGCGCCGGATCTCATGGGGTACTGGACGTACGACACCACCACGCCCCTGCAGCGCCCCGCCGAGTTGGCGGGCAAGGAGGTGCTGACCCCTGCGGAGGCCGCCGCGTTCCTCGACGAGCGTTACGCCAGCATCGGCCGCGAGCGGGCGCTGCAGCTCAACGCGGACTGGTGGGTGCCCGGGGATCTGACGGGCGTCCGCACGGCGTTGATCGTCGATCCGCCGGACGGCCGAATCCCCCCGCGGACGGCCGCCGGACGGGCCCGGCTCGCGGCGCTCGCGCCGGCGTTGAGAACCCGCTCGGCGGACGGGCCAGAGGACCGCGAGCGGTACGAGCGGTGCATCATGGGCCGCTCGATTCCGATGGAGGCCAGGCCCGCGCCGCGCCTGTTCCAGGTCTTCCAGACGGCGGACCACGTGGTCCTGCTCAACGAGCAGAACTTCGAGATCCGCATCATCCCCGTGACGGGTGCCCCGCCGCTTCCCACTCCGATCCGCCAGTGGCGCGGCGAGGGACGCGGGCGCTGGGAGGGCGATACCCTGGTCATCGAGACCACGAACTTCAACGGCAAGTGGACGCTGCACGGCGCCGGCCCGGCGCTGCGGCTCGTCGAGCGGCTCTCGTTCGCCGACCCGGACACGCTGCAGTACGAGTTCACCGTGCACGATCCGGCGTCGTTCACCCGCCCCTGGACCGTGCAGTTTCCGATCAGCAGGGCGGCCGGGCCGCTCTACGAGTTCGCCTGCCACGAGGGCAACTACAGCCTGCCGCTCATCCTGAGCGGCGCGCGGGCGGAGGAAGCGGCTGCCGCCCGGGCAGTGCCGTAACGGCCGGGAGCGCAGACGCTGCGCCCGCCCACCCGCAGGTGATGGCCGCAACCATCGCTGCCGCCACCCTGCTGTCCCTGCTCGCCGTCGGCCTGCACCATGAGGCGCTGGTGTTCGCCTCGGCGGTCGTTCGCCGCCTGCCGCCGGGCTCGGCGCGATTCGGCGTCGCGCTGGCAATCGTGCTCGCGCTGGTGGCGCACATCGTCGAGGTCATCGTCTTCGGCGTCGGGTGGTACGGGCTGATCCAGGCCGGGGTGGTCGCCCTGTCGCTCGAGTCGCCGACGATGCTCGACGCCATCTACTTCTCCGGCGCGGTGTACACGTCGCTCGGCTTCGGCGACATCGTGCCGGTCGCCAACGGCGAGATCCTGGCGGTGTCGGAGGCGGTCACCGGGCTCGTGCTGATCGCCTGGACCGCATCCTTCACCTACTTCGAGATGCGGGAGCACTGGGAAGCGCGCCGCGGCTGAGAGGCGGGCGGCGGAGGACCTACTGGCCGGAGCTGCCCGCCAGCTCTCGCCGTCCGCGCTCGAACAACTGGCGGACGCTGCGGCTGGCCCGGAACTCCGCGAGGATGGCGGCCCGGCGGCTGGCGGTGAGGCTGTCGAGAATGAAGCCCAGCGTCGTCGCCATCACCGTGCCCTCCTCGGTACCGGTGTCGGCGAAGCGCCGCCGAAACGACCGTAGCGTCGCCTCGAACCCGGCCTCGTGCCACTCCTGCACGCTGGCGTCGAGCCCGACGAACTCGTCGAGGACGGCCGCGTACTCCGGGCTCGGCGGCCGGTGCCAGAACGACACGTCGGGACCGAGTTCCGCGATGTACTCCGGCAGGTAGACGTTGGCCCGCGCCGGCACGCGCCTGACCAGCGCCGGGTTGTAGCGCTTGGCCTCGTCGCGCGATAGCCCGCTCACCCTCGCCACCGTCGCCAGCGACGTGTTGCGCGGCACGCGCATGGCGTAGACCTGCGCCTGCGGCATCTCGTCGATCAGCCGCTCGACGGTGTGGACGTTGCCGAAGATCATCTCCGCGTACAGCGCCGAGCGCGGGCCGTAGGTGCGGAAGAGGTCCCGGTAGCGGCGGATGGAGATCTCGCGCAGCGAGCGCGCGAAGTCGGAGCCCAGCAGGTACTGCTCCCGCGTGTCCCGTCCCCCGAGCCGCTCGCCGTTGATGACCGTGCGGCCCACGTTCACCCCGCCAGCGTGATGCTCCGAGAGCGCGGGAATGAAGCTGCCGTACATCGTGGCCAGGATGCTGAGGTGGGCCGCGCAGAACGGCGCCTGCGTGGTCTGGTTGTAGCCCTCGATGACGTACGGCGAGAGGCGCTTGAGGAAGTTCCAGTTGCGCGGCAGCCACTGGCAGAGGCCGAGCGCGCGGGCCGACGAGCGTGCCCGGCCGTTCAGGCCCGACTCGACGACGGCCTGCGCCAGGCCGATCTCGGCCGGCACGCCGAACCGCTCGTAGATGAGGCCCCACTCGCGCAGGAAGTTGCCGTAGCGCCGGGCGTGCGGCGCCAGGAACCGGCCGCGCGCCGGGTTGTGCACGACGGGCCCGACCCGCGGCGCGAGCAGCTCCTCGAGTCGCTCCCGGCGATCGCTCACCCGCCGCGGCAGCCGCCGCCCGGCCAGCGTGTCGGCCAGCTCGGGCTCGGTCCACTCGCCGTCGCGGGCCCAGTTGCCCCGCGTCGGAAACGAGGCGAGCAGCCGTCCGTCCGTGCCGCTGCCGAAGACGATGTGCCCGTCCGGAATGGAGAAGATGTGCTGCCAGAACGAGTAGTGCGGCCTAGCCTCGCCCAGCGCCGCGGAGTCGGCGTCGTAGCGCGCGCGTGCGAGGGTCGCGTAGGCCGGAGCCGGCGATTCGGGCGCGGCAGCCGGCTCGGCGGCCGCGGGAACCAGTTGCCCGGCCGGCGGCGGCTCCTCGTCCGTCTGCGCGCGCAGCGGGGCACCCCCCCACCTCGCACCCGCGGCGAGCACGCCGAACGCCGCCAGAAACGCCACCGCCCGCCAGGACATCGCCCGACGACCGGTCACGCAGTCTCCCGGAGGGCAGGCTGCCTCACGACCATTGATGATGATTATACGGATTTTTTCAGGATTGCACAGGTTCACACGATTGCACGGATTTTCACGCCCCGCCGAAGCGCTTCGCGTCGGCCGACGCGTAGCCCGCCATCGCGCGGTCGAGCCCGACCGTGGCCTCCAGCGTCTCGACCACCTCCGGCAGCCGCCGCCCCGGAATGACGCACGTCATCTCCTCGGAGCGCATCCCGGTGCGCGAGCGGCTGAGCGCGCAGCCGACGCTGGCCGCCACGAGGTTGCGCTCCCGCGCCATGGCCACGATGTGGCACTGCGGCTTGCCCTCGATCGGCATGTCCGGAAAGGCGTCCTTCAACGTCATCAGGCCGAGCCCGTTGATGCGCAGCAGCACGACGTCGGGAGCCGTCCGGCGCTCGGCGAGCGGGCCGTAGACCACCGCGTCGGGCTTCTCCGCGACGTGCGGCAGGCTCATGACCGCGGCCTGATCGACCCAGCCGGCTTCGAGGACCGCTCCCACGTCGTCCCTGGTGGCCGCCTCCTCGAGCGTGAGGAACCCGTGCGTGTAGCTCCCGACGCTGCAGTTGGCGTGATCGGCCGCCGCCGTGGCGAACGTGCGCTCCGCTCCGTGAATCCAGAAGACGCAGCCCGCGGGCACCTGGCCGGTGCGCCCGTGCTCGTTCGGCGCGGGGTAACGAGGTTCCACGCGGGCCGCGGGCACCGCATCGCCGGGCGCGTGGAAGGAGATCGCCACGGGCGCCGCGAACGGTTTAAGCGCGGCGACGAGACGATCGTTCAACGCTTGCCAGTCGGCCGCCGTAACGTTGTCGGAACTTGCCATGCAATGATTATAGGGACGATGCTGAACGAGAAACAGGAACGTTTGTGCACCGAGAGCCGCTGGAACTTCTCCGATCTGTCGGCCCTCTTTCTCAACTGCACGCTGAAGCGCAGTCCCGAGCTGTCGCACACCGAAGGACTGATCCGCATCTCGCGCGCCATCATGGAGCGCAACGGCGTCGGCGTCGAGCTCCTGCGGCCGGTCGACTTCACCATCGCCGCGGGGGTCTACCCGGACATGCGCGAGCACGGGTGGGAACGGGACGACTGGCCCCGGATTCTGGAGAAGGTGCTGGCGGCCGACATCCTCGTGATCGGGACCAGCATCTGGCTCGGCGAGAAGACCTCGGTCGCCACACGGGTGGTCGAACGCCTGTACTCCGCATCGCACCACCTGAACGCGCACGGGCAGTACAGCTACTACGGCCGCGTGGGCGGCTGCCTCGTCACAGGCAACGAGGACGGCGCCAAACACTGCGCCATGAACATCCTCTACTCGCTGCAGCACCTCGGCTACGTCATCCCCCCGCAGGCCGACGCCGCCTGGGTCGGCGAGGCGGGCCCCGGGCCGTCCTACCTGGACGCGGGCTCGGGCGGCCCCGAGAACGACTTCACCAACCGCAACACCACCTTCATGACGTGGAACCTGCTCCACCTGGCGCGCATGATCAAGGACGCGGGCGGGATTCCCGCGCACGGCAACCAGCGCGCCGAGTGGGACGCCGGCTGCCGCTTCGACCACCCGAATCCGCTGTACCGCTGACGCGAGACGCGCGTGATCACCGGGACGAACGCCGCGAGCCCTGCCGTGCACACGATCGAGACGGCCACGCACGGCCGCTATCTCGTCGAGCCGACCGCCGCGCCCGCGGGCGCGCCGCTGCTGGTCGGGTTTCACGGCTACGGCGAGCATGCCGAGCGGCATCTCGCCGAGCTGCGGCGCATCCCCGGCAGCGGGCGCTGGCTGCGCGTCGCGGTGCAGTCGCTGCACCGGCACTACAGCGCCGACCGCCGGCACGTCGTCGGCAGTTGGATGACCCGCCAGGATCGCGAGCTGGCCATCGCCGACAACATCGCCTACGCGCGCGGCGTGGTCGAAGCGGTCCGGGAGCGCTACGCCGCCGGCGACGCGCTCGTCTACTGCGGCTTCTCGCAAGGCGTCGCCATGGCGTACCGCGCGGCCGCCCGCGCGGGACACCCCTGCCGGGGCGTGATCGCCCTCGCCGGCGACGTACCCCCCGAGCTGCGGACCGACCCGGGCGGCGCGTGGCCGCCGATCCTGATCGGCCGGGGCCGTACCGACACCTGGTACACGCAGGACAAGCTGAACGCCGACCGGACGTGGCTCGCAGGCGCCGGCGCGGCGGTCGAGACGCTGGTGTTCGACGGCGGTCACGAGTGGACCGCCGCGTTCCGCGCGGCGGCGGGGCGCTTCCTGGCAGCGCTGTGCTGACGGCCACCGCGTTTCCGGTCGTGATCGACGCCGACGTCACGGTCGGCGCGCTCGCCTATCCGGCCCGGGCGGACGCGGCGCCGGGTCCGACGCTCGTGCTCGCGCACGGCGCCGGCGCGCCGCAGACGCACCCGTTCATGACCGCCTTCGCCCGCGGGCTCGCCGGCCGGGGCATCAACGTGGTCACGTTCAACTTTCCGTACATGGAGCGCAAGCGGCGCCTCCCCGATCCGGCCCGGAGGCTCGAGGCAGCGTATCGCGCGGTCCTGCGCGCGACGCGCGAGCGTCTGGAGCACGGCGGGCGCCTGCCTCCACGGCTCGTGATTGGCGGCAAGTCGATGGGCGGCCGGATCGCGTCGCAGGTCGTCGCCGAAGACGCCCGGGCCGGACGCGATCCCGGCGTGGCGGGGCTCGTCTTCCTCGGCTATCCCCTGCACCCGCCGGGACGGCCCGACAAGCCGCGCGCGGCCCACCTGCCGGCCATCGCGGCGCCGATGCTCTTCGTTCAGGGCAGCCGGGACGCGTTCGGTCGTCCCGACGAGCCGCGCCCCGTGCTCGCCGCTTGCGCCGACGCCGAGCTCGTCGTGGTCGAGGGCGGCGACCACTCGTTCAACGTGCGCGGCAGGCAGGCTCCGTCGAGGGAGGACGTCTACGCGACGATGCAGGACGCCATCGCCGGGTGGATCGGCCGGACCCGCCCGGACGCCGTCTCCTGACGAGCGCGATCGGCCCCCGGGCACGATACGCGGCAGCCGTGCGAAACTATATGGTTCGAGATGGTTCGAACAGCGCAACGAGGGGTGCCGATGAGATCGAGATTCGTGACGCGGGGCTGCCGGCCGGCGCTGGCATCGGGGTTGGCTGTCTCGCTGGCAGCCTTCGCTGCGGTTGCCGCCGGGACGGAGGTCGCCGCCGGCGCGCAGGAGACCGGCTGGACGGCGCCGCGCACCGCGGATGGCCAGCCGGACCTGCAAGGCATCTGGTCCAACAACACCGCGACGCCGCTGGAACGGCCGGAGACGCTGGCCGGCAAGGAAGCGCTGACCGGCGAGGAGCTGGCCGATCTCCAGGCGCGCCTGGCCGAGCTGCGCGAGAGCGAGCAGGCGGGCAACCTGCTCGGCGACCTGCTCGTCCAGCAGGTGCTCAACGATCCGGGCTTCCGCGAGTTCGACGCCGGAACCGGCAACTACAACTCGTTCTGGCTGGTCGAGCGGGAGCTGGACGCCCGCACCTCGCTCATCGTCGACCCGCCCGACGGACGCATCCCGCCGCTGACGGCCGCCGCCCGCGAGCGTTTCGCCGCGCGCCGGGCGACCGGCGGCGGACCGGCGGGGCCCGAGAGCCTGCCGCTCACCGAGCGCTGCATCACGTTCGGCGTGCCGAACCTGCTGGCCGGCTACAACAGCTACTTCCAGATCCTGCAGACCGCGGACCATGTGGTGATCCTCCAGGAGCTCATCCACGACGCGCGCGTCATCCCGCTCGACGGGCGGGCCCACCTCGCCCCGGTGATCCGCCAGTGGCACGGCGACTCGCGCGGCCGCTGGGAGGGCGACGCCCTGGTCATCGAGACGACCAACTACGCGGACCAGGCGAGCCTGCGCGGCGCGTCCCGCAACTCGCACGTGACCGAGCGCCTCGAGCGCGTCGGCCCCGAGACCATCGAGTACACCGTCACGTACGACGATCCCGACACGTGGGAGCGGCCCTGGACGCTGATGATCCCGCTCAGGAAGTCGACCGCGGACGACGCCCTCTTCGAGTACGCCTGCCACGAGGGCAACTACGCGATGGAGGGCATCCTGGCCGGCGCGCGCGCCGAGGAGTCCGCCGCGCGCTAGTAGCAACTACCGGGGCGCCGCTACGCCGACGCCGTACTGGTAGACGAGACGCCCGCCGCGTTCGGCGGTCTGCGCGAGCAGCAGCAGGCCGACGGCGCACGCGGCGGCGACCGGCAGCCAGCGGCGCCGCGCGGCCAGCCGGCCCGAGAGATCCAGGGCGAGGCGGGCCGCCGACACGGCTACCAGATAGCTCGTCGTCCACAGCGCCCAGGTCCAGTGCGCGCCGACGAGCGGGTGCGCGAGGCCGGGGACGCGCACGACCGCCGCGTCGTCCCGGCCGCTGACGTAGGCGGCAATCAGCGTGGCGGCGCCCGCCGCGTACAGGCCGCTCGCCGCGCGCCGCAATGCGCCGTGGCGGCCCGCGGCGAGCGCCGCCAGGTCCACCAGCGCGGCGGTTGCGATCAGCCCCAGCGGAAAGTGCACCAGCCAGGCGTGGAGCCTCACGGCGCCACCCGCCACGGCGAGACCTGCGGCCAGCGCCGCAGCTCCGCCAGCGCCCACGCGTTCGTCTCGTCGACGTGGCACGAGGTGCACGGATTGGGGACGCCGTAGCGCTCGGTGTCGGCCGGCGACACGAACCGGAACGTGTGGCTGCGCACGTTGACGTCCCCGACGGTGCGCGCGATCCGCGGCATGTGGCAGGCGGCGCACGCGCTGCCCTCGCTGTCGGCCCGGTGGCGCGTGTGGTACTCGAGCGATCCGGCCGGACCCGGCTGCAGCTCGGGCCGGTGGCACGCCGTGCAGACGGCGTTGCCGGGCGCGATCAGGTCCGCCGCGTGCTCGGTCCCGTGCACGTCGTGGCAGGCCGAGCAGGTGACGCCGGTCACGTACATGCGGCTCTGGACGTAGTCGTTCCCCTGCATGCGGTTCTTGTGGGCCGAGCCTTCGGGCCAGTGCGTGAAGGTCTCCTCGCCGAGATGCGGCCGCTCGAGCTCCCAGACGTCCGCCAGGCGGCCGCCCGGCTCGTAGCTCACCGGCCAGTCGTAGTAGCGGCCGGCGATCGGATTGTCGCGCGGCATGCCCTGCGAGTGGCAACTGACGCAGACGTCGGTGGCGCGCACGGCGTCGAGCTTGGCCGGGTTCACGATGGTCTCCGCGACCGGATCGAGCACGTGCGCGCGGCCGGCGCCGTGGCACGCCTCGCAGCCGACGTTCCATTCGGTCACGGTGTTCGTCCGGACGTCGTAGTTCACCGAGTGGCAGCCGTCGCAGAGCGGGCCGGTCGGCCGCTGCATCTGGTCGTCCGGGTAGTGCGGCACCCACCACTCGGTGCCGGGCCTCGCCCCGTAGCGGCGCCACTCCCGGTTCTGCACGTCCCACTGCGCCGGGAAGACGAACAGATCGTCGCCGCGGCGGGTGAAGTAGCGCTGCTTCCACTTGCTGCCATAGGTGAACGTCACGTCCTCGGGCCGGAAGGTGACCAGCGGATGCGGCGCCTGGAAGTCGCCGAGGATGGCGCCGGGGCGCTCGCGCGGATCGACCAGCACGTTCGCCATGAGCGTGCCCTGCCAGCGCTCGTAGACGTCCTGGTGGCAGTCGCGGCAGGCGGCGGAGCCGGTGAACCGGTCGGGAAAGTCGGCCGGGTCGGGCGGCGGGGGCGCTGCCGCGCAGCCGGCCGCCAGCACGCCGAGGAGCGGCGCCGCCGCGCGGCGCAGCACGTCGCGCGGGCGCTGTCGCGCGGCTGCCATCGACACCCAGTGTATAACTGTCCGTACGGCTTCACCGGGTATGCGGCACGGATGAGTGCCCGGATCGCTGTTCCAGCGTCCGTGTTCGTTCGCGGACGCCGGGGACGAACTCGGCGCGCAAGCTCCGCGCGCCGTTGCATCGTCCGCCCGGTAGAGTGAAGCGCGTGGCTTCCGGAAAGGATAAGAGACGAATGGCGAATCAAGAGCGCACGGTGTCGTTGGCGGTCTTGCTGATGGTGGTGTCCCTCGGTCAGTTCCAGTCTCTCGAAGCACAGTCACGCACCCCGGACGAGTTCGTCCCCGTGACCGATGCGATGCTGAGGGATCCCGACCCTGAGGACTGGCTCCTGGTCCATCGGACCTACGACCATCACGCCTTCAGCCCGCTCGACGAGATCAACCGGAACAACGTGGGTGATCTGAAGCTGGCCTGGATGCGCGCGATGGACGAGGGCCCGATGCAGTTGAGGCCGCTCGTCTACGACGGTGTGATGTATGTCGCGCACCCGGGCGGCGATCACCTGCAGGCGTTGGACGCCACGACCGGAGACCTGATCTGGGACTACGAGAGGGAGTTGCCCGCCGATCTCCGCGAGTACGCGACCCTGGGCGATCGGACCCGCAGCCTGGCGATCTACGGCCACAACATCCTCCATCTGACCGGCGATTCCCACCTGGTCGCCGTGGATGCGCGTACGGGTGCGCTGAACTGGGAGAGCCAACTGGCTGACTACCGCGACCGTGTGACGCACTCCTCGGGGGCCATGATCGTCGATGGACAGGTCCTGACCGGACGCGCCTGCAGCAGCGCCGGCGGGGCGCGATGCTTCATCTCGGGATATAGCGCCGACAACGGCCAGGAGGAGTGGCGCTTCTACACGGCGGCCGGAGCCGACGATCCCGGCGGGGCGACGTGGGGCAACGTTCCGACCGCGCGGCGAACGCACGTCTCTCCGTGGGGGGTTCCGGGCAGCTACGATCCCGAGCTGGGTCTCACCTACTGGGGCATTGCGGTGCCGTCACCCTTCACGAGGATCGTGCGTCGCGGCACATGGGACGTCGGCGACCGCACCCCGTGCGAGCTCTATTCCAATTCGACGGTCGCCCTGGCCGTAGGCACCGGGGCCATGGACTGGTACTACCAGCACCTGCCGTGTGACGACTGGGACCACGATTTCGTGCAGGAGCGGACGCTGATCGACATCGTCGTAAACCCCGACCCCGACGCTGTCAGGTGGATCAATCCCGCGGTGGCCGGGGCCCCGCAGGAGCGCAAGGTCGTCGTGACGATGGGAGAGCCCGGTGGACTGTTCGTCAACGACCGCCAGACCGGCGAGTTCCTCTGGGCCGACCCGATTCCGTTCACCTCGACCGAGCGGTTCGTCATCAGCGACATCGATGTCGAAACCGGCCAAGTCTATATCAACATGGACCTCGTGGCCAGGGAGATCGGCGAGCAGTACATCATCTGCGGACACAACGTGAAGGGGTACTGGTCCTGGTCCTACAGCCCGGAGACCCAGTTGCTCTACATCCCGTTCAATCGGTCCTGCTTGAACCAGACGGCCAACGACCGCTCCGTCACCGGCACGGGCCCGCGGTTCACGATCCCCGAGCCCGGGTTGGAGGAAGAGGGCGACCTCACCGAGCTGCGTGCGATCGATATCTCGACGGGACGCGAGGTCTGGCGCTTCAGTCAGCGGGCACCGAATGCCGGTTCGGTCCTGGCGACCGGCGGCAACGTGGTCTTTCATGGCGATCTCAACCGTCGCTTCCGCGCGTTTGATGCCGAGACGGGCGAGGTCCTGTGGGAGACGATCCTTGGCAGCCAGATCACGGGGTTTCCCGTCACCTACACTGCCGGCGGACGCCAATACCTCACGGTGTCGGTCGGCGGTGGCGGATACTTCCGCCTCAACAACTACGCGGCTGAGCTCGAGGCGCCAATCGGGAGCAACATGCTCGTGACGTTCACGCTCCCGGACTGAGGCGGGTGCCTGGCCGGACTGAGGCGGGTGCCTGGCGGCGCTGCCGCCAGGCCCAACCCCGCCGCATAGCCTCGCAAGGATCGGCCTGCTGCAACCGGGAGATCAGCGTTTACCGGTCGATTCGATACACGCGATTCCCGGCGTAGCCGGACACGTAGAGGCTTCCTTTCCCAACTGCGACGCCGGCCAGGAACCCGACGGAGGTCGTCTCGGCCAGAATTGGCCGTTCCACGCCTCGGAGCGCGAGGCCGTCCGCAACCTGCGCCGCCTCACCGGTCTCGGGATCCAGTTGGGTCACGCGATCCGCGTCTTGCTCCACGACGTACAGGATGCCGTTCTCGTCCGCGGCGATCCCTTCAGGGCCCGCCAGGTCGCTGGCCACCAGCCGGGGCGGATCGACGCCCTCGCCGTCATCGAGAATCTGAAGAACCGTCCCGATCCGATCCGCGACATACAGGTCACCACCATGGACCGCGAGGCCGGCCGGCTCCTCGAGCCCACTCGCGATCACGCTGCGGTCAGCAGGCGACGCGGGGTCGAAGCGCACGACGCGGCCAGCCGCGAATTCACTCACGACGATGTGGTCACCAACGGGAAGGGCATCGACCGCCTCCTCGAATCCTTCGAAGCGGGCGACCAATCGATCCCCGTCCGGATCCCAGATACTGACGGTTGTCACACCGGACAGGATCAAGTTGGCGCCATGCGGGTGTACGGACCTCACCTCTCCCACGTCGGAGCCATAGCCGATCGCCGCGTGGACCTCCGCACCGGTCGCTGGGTCCAGTTCTCGCAGCGCACTACTGTCGGCCAGAAACAGCCGCCCCGAGCCATCGCTCGTGGGGATGTAGGCGAGACCTCCCGGCCAACTGATGCCGCCCGCGATGACCTGTCGCACCGTCTCGGGTCCGGTGACTTCGACGATGTAGCTGTGGATGAAGCTCGAGACAAACAGGCGGTCCTCGGCGTTGAAGGCCAGATTGTCGCTGCCGATCCCCACCCGGCCGACGACCTGTTTGGCGCCGCTCTCGACGTCCACGCGCACGACCTCTCCAGCCCCGGTGTCGAGCACGTGGAGCCGGTCCTGCGAGTCGAACTTGAGTGCCACCGGAGTCTGGAATCCCGTGGCGACCGTTTCCACGGCGCCGCTGTCGACATCGACCCGTACGACCTCGTTGAAAAACAGCCGCGGACCGTATAGCTTGTCGTCCGGGCCCCAGTCCATGCCGTTCAGTCCGCACCCTGGACCGAGCTGATCGCTGATCAGGCGTGGCTCCTCGATGCCCTCCGGATCGATCTCGAAGAGGTGGTCACCGAGCGCACACTGGGACACGAAGAGCCGACCGTCATCCGAGAACGTGATCGGATTCACACCCAGACCCGGCGAGCCGACCACGGTCGTCGTTCCGTCGGGCGTGCGCTTGCCGACATCACCGACTTCGAACTCGGTCCAGTACATCGATCCGTCCGGTCCAAACGTAACGTCGTCCGGCCCACGCACTCCCGCCTCGGGACCCCAGCTCTCCATGACCGCGCCGCTCTCGGGGTCGATGGCGGCCACCGCCGCACTTGACACGCTGGCCACGTAGAGGCGTCCGTCCGGTCCAAAGTAGACGCCGTTCGTTCCGTGCAGCGGTCCACCCTGCGCAAGTACTGTCACCTCCGGTGCGGGTGGTTCGGGTGCCGCGCAGCCGGCGAGCACGGCCACACTCAGGCCAAGACCCCACCACAATGGACCGACGCGCGAGCATGGCTCCGGCGGTCTGGTCGACGGTGCTTTCGTTGGAAAGGGTGTCATCAGAGTGTGACCTTGTAATGGCCGAGTCGGGAGCCGACGTCGAGCGCCACAGGTAGAAAGGGTAGCTCGCCGGCATTATACATAGGATCCTGCCCTGCTAGTGTCCTGACCCGCAAATAGCCATTATAATGGGCAGTCTTCAAGCAAGGGA